>NZ_JAFLMY010000011.1:0-184224 GCF_017313375.1 Agrobacterium sp. Ap1 | reverse complement strand
GGATCAGTCAGCGAAATCTGGCTGTCAGGCTTATCATTCAGCGTTTCCGCGATACCTTCCAGGCGTTGGACTTCCTGTTGAACACGAGCGAGCTTCTCCTGCAGCCGTGTGACTTTGCGCAGCGTTGCGTCGGATTGCTCCAAGGCGTCAGCTCTGCCCATTTCCTCCAAATACCGCGACGCGCTTGCTTCAAGGTGGCTGATCCGCAATTCGATCTTGCTGGAGGTGAAGTTGCGATCCCGGTTGTTGACGGCTTTGAACTTGCTTCCATCGATCGCGACATTGCCGCCGCTCAACACACCGATCTGGCGGCATAACTCGACAAATCTGGCGCAGGCCTTACGAATTGCCGAGCCGTTGTCCTTCCAGAAGTCGGCTATGGTTTTGTGATCAGGCACCAGCCGCCCGGTCAACCACATCACCTCAACATTACGCCCCGCTTCACGTTCCAGCCTCCGACTTGAAGGGATGCGGTTCAGGTAGCCATAGATGAAAAGCTTCAGCAACACCGAAGGGTGATAGCTGGGACGTCCGGTTTGCGCAGGCGACATGTGGCCGAAACCTGCGCCCGCCAAATCCATCGCGTCAACGAACGCCTCTATCACTCGAGCGGGGTGATCGTCGTCGATCCAATCATCGAGGCGGTCCGGAAACAGCGTAACCTGATCACGACTTATGCCTTCGATATAGCCTGACATTGCCACCTCCGATCGACGAAGATGATTCTACATCAGGACCGGGTTTTCACACAGCCTCGGCCCAAAGCCGCCATCAGGCCTCCAGTATTCTGCAACCGTCGGCGTCGCAAATGATCGCCTGATCGCCCTCCATCCGCTCAATCCTGAAGCAAAACCCCGCTCAAGAGCCTTGTTGAACACCTCCCGCGGTCGCGCTCCCGAGGGCGCCACCTTGCCGTCGATCACGAAGAGCGGCACCCCGGTTACGCCGATCTCCGGGGCGGTCTTCAGATTCGCTTCAATATTGGCGTCGATGTTGGGGATGAGAGTGCAACGGCGATTTCTTCGGGGCTCAGACCGATGCTTTTAGCGATCCGCTCGATCACGGAGCGCTCGCCAGTGGCCTCGCCGTCATTCATGTAGGCCTCGAAAAAGAACCTCAGCCACTTTGGCGCCCAAGCCTTGTTTCATGCCGCCTCCATATGACTTTTGTCAGGCGGATTGCCCAGTAGTGAATTCTGGGAATAACCCTAAGCAAGAGTCATTTGATGTAGAATATCAGGCTGCCATTCATAGTTCTCTCAACCCATTGAATATCATCTGGTCTGATATTTCTTGCCCTCAGCTCTGCTGCAAGCCATTTGTTCCCTCGCACACCAGATCGATAGCTTCTATTTCTTTTTTGTTCCAGGCTTGGGATGGTGCCCTGTTTCATGCTGCGTGTGGTAATACAAAACGGTGAAGCGTTTACCATGAAACTTACTGACGGATTCTGGCAGATTTTCTGCCCAATTCATTCTCCGATGTTCTTTCCGTGTCATCTCTTGCGCGTTGGCAGATGGTTGCGCCAGGATCAAAAGTGACAGGGCTATCGCAAGATTAAGAACCGATATCCGCTTCTTCATTGGTTGCTCCTTCCCATGGAGTTCTGATTAAGCTCAAATCAGGAAGCACCATGGTGGTGGCTTCTGCGATAGATTTTACCGGATCTTACGCAATTTACTCTGGCTGCGAGGTGAAGAGGGGGCTTTTAATGGGAAAGTTCCGACGGGCGAACACTAGATCGGGTCCAGTCCTCTCACTTCGTCATGAGGCCAGCCTACTGCGGCCACGTGGTGTGATCACCGCTTCAGCGCCAATCAGCGTTTGGCATCGCGTGCCTGTCCAGACGCCCGCAAATCTTCCAGGCTTTTTCCTGCGCAACTGCCACCTGAGAGTGCGTCACCAACCGCCTTTGCCTGCCCGGTCACTGTGATCGTTCCAGCCAGTCGATCGGAGGCCGTAAAGGTTGCCGTTCCGTCTTTAGCTATCCTTGATAGATAGAACACATGATAGGTGTCCTTATTTTGGCAGGTTATGACGAGCGGAAAGTCGTCAAGCGGTCCCTGTGCGTTGGCTGCCGGGCAATGCACGAGCGAGATGGTCGCAGCCGCAAGAATGGAGTTCCTGAGGGAGGAAAAACGCGCCTGTGTATGCTGATATCGCATTGTCTTATCCTCACAAGATTGACGGGGGCAATTTATCTGCGTGGTTGTCTTGCCTCTCCATTGCGGGCGGGCGAGAAATATGCGGGCCAACACTGTCCGGCCCAATGGACACTTACGGCTGAGCTGTCTGTCCTTTGGCGGCACGATAGGCCTGAAGATAGCCGCGCGCGACGGAGCGGATGCCGCGCCCGATGGCTGAATAGGATTCGTCCGGTAGGTTGGCGAAAGACACGCGTACAGACCAGTTCGGCGCCTCGAAGCCAGAGCCGTTCAGAACAACGATACCGTGATCCTCGGCAAGCTTGAACGCAATGTCGAGCGGGTGCACGTTCTGCTTGACCCAGTCCGTGACTTCATCGCCGACATATTTTCGCGCCCAGTATTCGTAGTCGATGACACCGTAATAGCGGTCGAAATAGGGGCGGGCGGCAAACTCGATGCCCATGCCATCCATAAGCATTTGGAAGCGCTTTTCACATATCGCCATACACGCTTTTTGATAGAGTTTGTTCTCGTCCATCATCTCCACAAGACCGAACAATGACATCATGACCTGTTGTGGCAAGGACAGGCCGGCAGTGTGGTTCAGCGCAACATCGCGGCTGTCGGCTACAACTCGGTCGATGAACTTGATGTCGCGCGGCTTCGGCGTGAGCGCCTTGTAGCGGGCGTCCATGAGCTTCTGCGTCGCTTCCGGCATCACCCGGATTGTCTTGTCGAAAATATTGTCTTGGGCGACGGCGACGACGCCGAGCCGCCAGCCGGTGCAGCCGAAATATTTGGAGAAGGAATAGACGCCGATCGTGTTGTAGGGGAGATGTCCCATGACGGACTCGAAATTAGGCACAAAGGTCCCGTAGACATCGTCCGTCAGGATCATCAGGTCGGGCCTCTTGGTGCGCACGAAGGAGACCAGCCTTCCCATGGAGTCTGGATCGATGGCGACGGCGGAAGGATTGCCCGGATTGACGATGAACAGCGCCTTGACAGTCTTGTCTTCCAGCGGTCGCAGATCGTCGTCTGTCAGCTGGAAACGATCTTCCGCTTCCGCCGAAATATGGATCTGTTTGAGGGCGTAATCTTCGAGATGCGGCATTTCGAGATAAGGGGTGAAGATCGGCGTTACGAGCGCGATCGTATCGCCGGGATTGAGCAGGCGAGCATTCTTCAGTGCCTTGAAGATATAGCACATAGCCGCCGTGCCGCCCTCGACCGGGTAGAGATCGAACTTTGCCGTCGGGCGGTGACCTGCACACATCGCCCACATCAGATATTCATGGGTTATGGCCTCATTGTGCACCAACGACCGGTCCGGTACCGGGTAGTGATCGCCGATAATCGAGTCCGTCAGTTCGTTGACGAACTTGTCGGGATCGAACCCGAATTTCATGATTGCAAAATCGACGGCAGCTTGCAGCGTATCGGCTCCCGGTGTCTCGGGATCTGACTTGCGCCTTGAAGTCCACGTCTTGAGACGATCGTAGCAGCCGCTGGTTGGTGGCATGCCGGCCACCCCGGCTTCAGCATCGAAAAAGGTGCGCTTGGATTCCGTGAGGGCGAATTGGCCGAGAAGAAAAAATGCCTCGCGTGCTCGGGTGGCGATCCAGTTGGGATTTCCTCGCCCGGCATTGAGGTAGGCCTTTCCGGCCTTGTCGACCTGCGCAAGTCTGATCAATTCATCCTTGATCTCGAACGGGCTCAGTTCTTCGAATTTCGCATAAATGCTTGCGTCACCCATAATATCCTCCTCGCCAACCCGAACGGGTGGGACGTTTCAGTTCGTGGATCTGTTGAGCGGTTCCGGATGGAAATGATCATCTCCGAAGCCACGGCATATGCGCGGATATGCGGTCGGGCGAACCCGGCCTTACGAAAACGAGCGCCGGCGATCGCTAGGATCTGCGCTTGAACACGCCAAGATTGATGAGCTGGACCCGGCGGTTTACGGATGCGTCTTTCTTACTCCCCTCGATCGGCAGATGCTCTCCGACACCGACGGCGTAAAGCCGCGACGGATTGACTGCAAACGTGGTCGCGAGGACCTCCTTGATCGCATCGGCGCGTCGGCCACTGAGATCGAGATTATGTGCGTCGCTGCCTGTGGCGCTTGCGTTGCCTACGACGAGGAAATTGTAGTCCCAGAGGTTCGGATGATGCAGCGCATCCGCGATCATTCCAAGCGTTCGGTAGGATGTTGGCTGGATAGCAACTGAATCGTTTTCGAAATTGATCTCGACCACCATCTGCGGAAGCTTTGCTAAACGTCCCCAGTTGGGGAGCGCGGACATTGGCTTGTCGCCGCCATTGACTGCTTCCTGGCGCAGGATCTCGATATCGATTGCCGGGGCTGCGGCGGTAAGCTTGCCGAGGCCCTTGACGATCCGCTCCTGTGAAACTTCCTGAGCGAAAGCTGGCTTCGGCACCGCCATGGGCAAGGCCATTATGGAAAGCAGCAGAAGTGCGGCTCTGGAATTCATAGGCTGCATGGCATCATCTCCAACCTGCGTCAGTGATCACCTGGTAGCATTCCGGGCTGACACGCTTTTCCTTCTTGACCAGGCAAGCAAGAACGAAGCCGTCGCCTTTGACGCCGGCGCATCGCGCATTCATGTCTCGCTTGCATGTCTGTTCGTAGGAGGACTGGGCCTCTTCGCGCTTGCTGATGGATTGGAAAACCTGAGCAAAGGAACCTTTGCAGCCTGCCGAGACCTTGGCGGCATTCTGTTGCAGGCACTCCAGGATCCGCCCGTTGCCGAGATTGAGGCCTTTGCAAAGCTTTTGAATGTCGCCTCCGCAGGTGTCGGCCAGCCTGGTGGTTGCTTCGGCATAGCTGAGCGTCTGCGCCGCAGCGGGCATGCCAAAACCGGCCGCACAAGCCACGATGGTGACGATGAGCATTCGTCTGTTCAGCATCTCGCGCTCTCTTTCTGTCGGTGATCAACGCATTTGAAGCGTGGCACGACGAGAGCCGTTCGGGGACGTATTTTACGGTAGTAGACGTGTCATGCCGGCTATCCCTGGCGGTCGAGGTAGCGGGCATGGCCTCGATGAGCCTGTACGGCCATCCCGTTCCTATCGAACGAGCTGCTGAGGCTTGAGGTCTTCGTCGAGTGTCGTTTCCGCGGGCGGCCGTTTTGTCTTGGCTGACAACGGCCGCTCGACGATCGTCGCCGGTGCGGCCACGGCGCTTGCGGCAACGGTACCGATATTCGTCACCGTTCCGCCGACAACTGCGGTGATACCCTGACCGAGCGTGACATTGGAATCAGTCAGGGTTTGTCCCATGATAAGGCGTTGCCCTATCAGCTGCACGATCTCGGGGCTCTCGGCGAATTTTCCGTGGTTGAGCCCGTCTTTCGTCTCCACTTTCGTGAGGTCGATTGCGGTGATGCCCCCTTTTTCCAGCCGTGAGCGATAGGGCTCTTCGGCTGGATTGATTGCTCCCAGTCGGGACACGCGTCCGGTTATGAAGCTGGAGGCTGCAAGTGCCTTGTCGTCGCTCGACATGAAGATCGTGAAGCGCGGCCGCGGTTCACCCATTTCTACATATTGCTTTGCGAATACCTGAATATCGATATCGGGTGAGGCAAGGATCACGTTCTTGATTTTCGGATCAACCCGGCCGTCTCTAATTCCCATCTGCCGCAGCGCTTCCATCGCGAGCCATGAGCCCATCGAATGCGCCAGCACGGTTATGTCCTTCACACTGGGATCGCCGGCAAGCGTCCGCAGCGCCTGTTCCAACCCTGAACGGGAGTAATTCGTGCTTTCCTTGTCGTATAGATAGCCAGTGATTTCCGCGCGTGACGGCCAGGTAAACAATATGGGGGTCGCCTGCATGTTGCTGTCGTGGACGATCTGGGCGAGGCGAAAGACGGCATCGCCATAGGTGTTGTTGAAGCCATGGATGAAAACAAGGGCATGGCTGCCGTTCGCCTGTTGCCTGAACCAGGCGCGGCCCTCGGCAACTGTCTCCATCTGCCTGACATTCGTAACGGCAAAGTCCGTCCTGGGGTCGGGAGGCAATTTCTTTGGCCACTGGACACTGCCCTGCTCACGGCCATTGGGAATTGAGACGGTAATCTCGGTCAAATGCGGTTTCGAGCCACGTTCGCCTTCGAACAGTGTTGCTGTCGATCCGGAGGGTTGGCGTGTCGTCGCGACAAGCATATCGACCTTGCCGGCGACTTTTGTGCCGCCGATCGGTGTCGGAACCGGTGCCATTACTCCTTTCGGATGCCCACAACTCGTCAGAAGAACGATCAGGGCTGCCGTGCCATATTTCTGCATGTGTATCCCAGCGAAATACCCTGATACTGAGTGAGGAAGCTACCATGCAGGTTCGAAGGTGCCCTGTAGCATCGCGTATCATCTACTGTCGTCGACCTGGCTGATGCAGAGATGAGTGAGATCAGTTGGAGGTCGGGTTCGCTGTGAGTGCCAATCCGGCTGCCCGCAAACCAGCGAAAACCTTTTCCTGATCTTCGGGCCTGGGGAGTCGTGCCGTCACTTCCCGTTTTATGTTTGGCATCAAGTTCTGCGCATTCGCATTCAGCCAATCCAACTCCTGGCGGGCCTGTATCGTCTTTCCCGAGGCGCCAAGTATCGAGGCCAGTACCATTCGATGCATGGGGTTATAGGTCAGGTCTGACATCCGCGACCAGAGCTCCGCGGCCTGAAGGTCTCCCCTCATGAACGCACAAAGCGCCATCCCCGCTTCGTAATATCCCGCTGGGCCGGCACCATGACTGACCGCCTTGCTGACAAGATCGCAGCCGGTGTCCCATTTCCCACTCATGGACAACCGCAAGCCATACTCGCCGACGACCTCCGTGTCGTTTGGGTTCAGGGCATAGGATGCTGCGCCCGCTTCCAGGGCGGCAGGGATATCGTTGCTGAAGAAATAGGACAGCATGAGTGCCTGTAGCACACGAGCATTTTGCGAATCGATGGCGAACGCACGGTTGGCGAGTTCAGAGGCCCTTTCTAGCGCATCTTTTGGCGCAACGAGTCCGAGTTTGTAGGCGAAGCGTACCTGGTCAAGATTGGTCAGCGACAGCATCGCGAGCGACGTGGCATCTTCCGGGTATTTCTGTATCAGGGCTGTTAGGCACTGTTGTGATGTCGCCAGGGCGGCTTTTGTCATGATCCTGCGATAACTGTAGTACGAAAGGGTACAGTCATAAGCCTCCCAGCCTCCGGTCGCCGCCACATCGGACGAAAAAATGACGCCGAATGGTTGCGCTACGGCCGTTGCAATCTTTTCGGCGACTGCAGTTTCCGCCTCCAGCACGCTCTGGATGCTGAGATCCGTGTCATAGTTGCTTGCCCAGATGACAGCATTGTCCGACTGGCGAACCAATCGTACGCTGGATCGAATTTTGTCCTCGTGTTTTCGCAGGTTACCCTCAAGCAGATATCTCGCATTCGAAGGTTTCCCTTTTTCTGCAGCTGCGTCGATCACCACGATCTCTTTGAATTTCACGAGCTTGGTAATGAGTTCATCGATGGTGCCCCGCGACATCTTCGACAGGTCCCTGTCGTCGGCAGGATAATCGAATAGATCGACGGCAATGGTCGCGCGGCCGTCACCATTAGTCACGAGCGGGTTACGCAAATCGTGGAGGAAGAAAGTGAGCCCGGCTAGCACCGCACCTGCGGTCAGTCCCGCGATGAAGAGGCGGCTCACTATCAGTCGGCCGTCGGACGACGGAAGATCCACCAAGGGGTGCGGGGCCGGAATAGTTACGCTGCTTGGCGTAACTGCGAGCGGACCATCCGGGTTTTCTTCGATAAAACCTCCTCCCCTCTCGAATGTCGGAACATATCCGCCTTTCGGGATCGTGATGATGACCGGCTCTCGCGGTCCCGCCATGAGATAGTAGCGCTCCAGTTCACGGCGAATGCGGCCAGCTTCTATCCGAACTGCAGGATCGCTTTGCGCATCGAAATTGCGCCTTCCGAAGACCACATCCGCGATCGTATATGCTTTGAGATATATCGAACGTCCCGAAAGCGTTTCAGAGACAACGAAGCGGAGAAATTTGCGTGCGCGTTCCGGTAGATTTACTCGCTCGCTGGAAAGTATTCGTTCAAGCTGTGTGTTTATTTCTTCCGCGCAGGGCTCAATAAAAATCGCCTCAGTGGGTCTTGTATTTTCCATCGCTCCCCCCTCGTACTTTGAAAGTACAGCTTTCTACTCGCGACGCTTCTACATAAGCACAACCTTAAATAGATGACAATATGTCAGTTGTTGCACTGCCGCCATGGACCGCGATTGGGGATGTCAGCGCGACGACCTGGAACTGCTGTCCATCTGCTCTTTCGTTCGACAAAGGCGCCAAGCTGCAGGCAGCAGGCGCCTTGAATCTTCCGGCCGTCATCTACGGGGCGGACCTATATTGATCAATTGCAGTTCAGTGGCCTGTCAGAACCAATGTCTGCACCGGGAGGAAAAGAGCCTGCATGCGCAGGATCATTGCATGCACAAGACCGACTGCATCGATTGCATGCAGGAAAAACCATTGCACCACGCCGATATTCTCGTCCGCGAGAGCCTCGTGATTATTGGTATAGGCATTTGCGATGCAACTGCTGCCGGGTGGAATATTGTCCAGGCCGCCTTCGTAAAGAGGCTGCAGGAAAACCGTCAGTGTTCCGGGCTTGCTCAGTTGTTGGACGTCAAGAAGTTGGTCGGTCGGGCGCAGCTGTCCGGCGGCGATCACGTCCTGGACCTCGGTCACGACGAGAGGGATAATGGTGAAAGGCTTGCCGATGCAGGTCGCCTCTGCGATCATACCCTTCTTCATGACTTGCGCTTCGATCTGCCCGAAACCCGCGACAAGATTACCCCGTCCTGCCTCGGCCGGCACGAGAATGCCCGCCGGACGCAGCATCGTGTTGACCACGTCTCCGACGCGGAGGGTAAACTGCTGTATGGTTCCGGTAACGCCGGCGTAGACAACTGTCTTGTCCAGTTCCACCTGTGCCTGGGCTAGAGATGCTTCGGCGCTTTGCTTTTGCGCCGGCAAAAGGACGTTGATCTGCGTGATGAGAGTTTGCTTCTTTGCCATCGCGGCGCCGAGAGTTCCCTTTCGGGCCTCAATGGTATTCGCAAGCCGCTGAACTTCCCGCCGCGCAACGGCATCCTTTGCCAGTAGTTGGACCTTCATTTCGTATTCGTCGACAGCAACCTGTAAGGAGCCCTGCGCCTCCTGTATCTGTGAATCTGCCGTCGCCAGTTCCGTTTGCGCCACATGCGCTTGGGCATCGATCTCCGCGACTTGTCGTCGAGCAGTTTCGACTTCGGCTTTCTGTTTTGAATCATCCAGCCGGAAAAGAGGTGCTCCAGCGGTAACCTTTTCGTTGATCCCGACATAGATCTCGTCAACACGGCCGACCGTTTCGGGCAGAATGGTCACTGTGCGAAAAACAGCGGTTACGCTTTTGGTCGAGGGATGGAAATAAAAGATCAGCGTGATCAGCGAGATGGTGAGCAACAGGCAAGCCGAGATACCCCAGCGAAGTTCATACCACATGGTGTAGAGCGTAATTTCGCGACCGATGAGCTTATTCTGCCCAAAGCGCCGATAAAGGTAGTCCGGGAAAATTGTCAGGAGGGAGCAGAGCATCAGTTCCAGCATTGTCAAACTCCCTCGCTACCAGGTTTGTTTTTCAAATTGGCGTCGTCCGGAGGTGGCGTAATTTCCTCCTCGGGTCTGTCGTCAAGCTCCTTGCGGACATCGCGACCGGAAAGCTTTCCGAGCGATTCCGCGATTGAGTAAAGCGGCGTGGAAAAGTCCGGGATCTGGATGAAGGCGAGCAGCAGGCCAGCGATCCAGAAGAGATGATTGTGCGTGAAAAGCGAAATCAGGGCGAGAACCGCGACAACCTCCATCTGCACCTTGCTGGTGCGATGTGCCAGTCGTTCAGGCACGGCGTGAAGCTGGAAGTAGAGGTTGCCGATGACCAGAATGGCCACGATCAGGAAGACGACAACGGCGACGAAGAGGTAATCAGCCTGGCCTGGCTCGGTAATGAACGCTGGCAGGTGATCGATCGCCGCCGGATGAATGTCTTGCGCCATTGCGATTTCCTTTAGCAGAATAAGTCATAATCAAAACGGGACCTGCCGAAGGTGCTTGATCTGCCGTCTCTCGCGACGTCGACCAGCCGTAGGACTCCCGCGAATAGGCGTCTGCACAAGCGACCTTGGGGTTCATAACGACGATACGCGCCTAGTGGGGTTTCACGCTCGTAACATCGTGTAATTTACGGCGGATTCGCTTCTGGTTTTCCGGCATTTTCCCCGCCGCTGTTAGGGGAAGTAGGAGAATTGACTGACTGGTGGATCCGTATCGGTTTCGTTGCGGATAACCGAACAACATCGCGAGGCCGATAAGGACACTGCGGCCTCAACAGATGCACTTGAACGCCTGAGGGTATCTTGCCGCCTCAGCCGTTTTTCGTCCTGCAGGACGCGTCAAGGGCGAAAAGTAGGATCGCGTAAACTACGCCCCAGCGCCGATTTGGCGGTTTATATGTGCCCTGGGCTGCCGCAACGTCCGTTGCTGCCGAACTGCGTCGAGACATAGAGATTTATCCTCTGTATCCCATACTTTGTGACGCGAACGCGACCTCTCCAGCCCACAAGATCTTTCATTAAACAGGATGAGGTTGACGAGTGATGAAATCGAAAAGCTTCACGTTGGTCGCCGGGCTGTCCGCGCTGACACTTGTCTCGTCATATCCCGGCCCGCCTGCCTTTTCCCAGGCGCCGGTGCCCCAGCCTAATCCGGCCGCGACATCCGTTCAGGCGCCTGCGCAACCCCCCTTGTTGTCGGAGGACCAGCTCGAAATTCTGGTGGCGCGGATAGCACTCTATCCGGACGAACTGGTTGCTGCGATTTCCGCCGCTTCACTCCTCCCGTTGCAGATCGTCGAGGCTGATCGGTTCCTGCAGGCCAAGCAGAAGAACAAGGACTTGAAGCCGAATGAAGGGTGGGATGGAAGCGTTATCTCGCTTCTCAACTACCCCGACGTCGTCAAGATGATGAGCGATGATCTTGCCTGGACACAAGCACTTGGAAATGCGCTGACCTATCAGCAAAAGGACGTGCTTGTGGCCATCCAGCAGCTTCGAGACGAAGCAATGGCCAAGGACTTGATCAAGACGGATGAAAAGATCACCGTCGTCGTCGAAAATGAAAACGTCATCATTCGCCCCACGGATCCGGAAAAGGTCTATATCCCACAATATCCGCCGCAGATGCTCTATGAGCCGGGCTATGCCGCCCAGCCGGTTTATTATTCCGATAGTTATTACGACAACTACTACTATCCCGGCGCCGCATTTTTCGCTGGGGCGGTCACAGGCATCGCCTGGGCAGCCATCGTCAACTGGGACGACTGGGGCGTCTGGGGCGGAAGATGGAACGGCGGCGATGTCGATATCGACTGCAATAACTGCTTCAACGACCGGAATTTCAACGGCAAACTGAAATGGAACGACGTTGATTGGAGCAAGGTAGATCGCAGCAAGCTGAATATCGGCAAGGACCAGTTCGCAAATTTCGATCGCTCCGCGATAAAATCCGGTCTGGTTTCGGACAATCGTAATTCCCTCAAAAATCAGGTCCGTGATCGCAAGGCTAGCGACGGAATTGCAAACAGGCAAAACCTGTCCCGCCCCGACGACGTTCGCCGGAAGACTGCTGAGGGGCTGAAACAGGGAACCAGACCCGCAACCAACAGGGCTGCCGAAAATCGGCCCGCAGCAAACCGTAGCAACCAAGCGGCCAGTCGGCCGGCCGCAGAACCGCGTCGCAGTTCGCAGTCCGCTCCGAAGGCCAAGCAGGCGAATAAGCCTAAAATGGCCGCCCGGCCCGACAATCGCGCGCGGCAACCGAATGCGCTCGGCAATGTCCAGTCGGGACGGCGGGAATCCGTCGCCTCTCAGCGTGGAGGACACAGCATGGGCGGCGGACAGCGTGGCGCCCCGCGCGCGGCACCCCGTGGCGGCGGACGCCCCATGCATCACGGTGGCGGTCGCGGCGGCCGCGGCGGCGGTGGTGGCCGCAGATAAACGTTCCTAACAGTGTTTGGAGACAGATCATGAGGCAGAAGATTAGTTTATTGGTTGGACTGACTGTCATGGCCGCTGCAGTAGCCATCGCGACACCGTCAGAGGCCGCGCAGAAGACAAACCTTCAGGAATTCAAAGGCGAGATACCACCATCCTTCGTGGAGCCCTCAGCCGCGATGGACGAATTCGGCAAGGTGCTGAAGGCGCAGGATGTCGACGGCTTGGCAAAGCTGCTTGGGCTCAATGCCAGCAAGCTACGTGACAGCAGCGAGGCCATGACGAGCCTCGATCTGATCCGCGAGGGGGCAGCGAGACAGTTGCGCCTTCAGGACGTGAGGGGATTCAAGGTCGTTGCCGTCGGAGATATCCTGTGGCCTTTGCCATTTCCGCTCTCCAAGCAGGCCAACGGGCAATGGTCGTTCGACACGGAGATAGGGCTGGAAGAGATCGTTAACCGACGGATTGGCGAGAATGAACTCGTCACGATCGATACCATGCGTGATTATGTCGACGCCCAATACGAATATGCCCGGATAGACGAAGACGGGGATCAGATTGTCGAGTTCGCTCAACGGCTGATCAGCTCGCCCGGCAAACGCGATGGACTATATTGGCAAGCCAACGACGATGAAGAGGAAAGCCCGGCAGGGCCGATGCTCGAATCTGCGGCCTTCAGCAAGGCCAAGCAGGGTGAAGGGTATTACGGTTACCGATACCGTATTCTGACGGGGCAGGGACCGAATGTGCTAGGCGGCGAGTACAGCTATATCGTGAATGGTAACATGACGAACGGTTTTGCACTGATCGCCTGGCCGGTTACCTATGGCGTCACGGGCGTCCAAACCTTCATCGTCAACTACTCTGGGGTCGTATACGAGAAGGACCTGGGAGACGAAACGCAAGAACGTGCGTCGCAAATCCGGTTGTTCAATCCGGGTGACGATTGGGATATCACGATGGACTAGCCTCTGGTGGATGCGGTTCCGTAAGACTTAAAACAAAAGCGACAGCGCGGGATCACGCGCTGCCGCGTTCTGCGCAATGGGTAGCTTCCGAGAGAGACTTACCGCTATCGTGCTCCATGCGTTGCCCGGCCCGAAGCGGGTTGCTGAGATACTTTCAGGCTTTTGATTGCGACACTGGAACTATCTGGCGCCTCGTCGAATTTTGTCGGAGAGGTTGAACCAAGGCAATCGGGATGCAGTCTTCCAATGCCCGCAGCGGGCGCAACAAACTCATGTTGAAATTGCCTGCACTGCGAGATCAGCTCCGCAGCCATGTCAGCGACACGATTGCCGATCTTTTCGAATCCTACGACCTCGCGACAATCGCGCTAGATCGTCTACGATTGGAGCGGCCAACTGACGTGAAACGCGTTCATGAATACGAAGACCTCTGCCGTGAAATCGAACGCGAAGTTTCTCGCTATTGCTCTGAGATGAGTTGAGCATGTTGGGTGCGTGTTGATTTCAGCTTCCGGGTAGATTTTCCGACCCGATCTCATCGGCTGATTTTATGATAGAGGTGGATGGTTGTGAAACGGGCGGTTGCGGCCATGCCCAAGCGACGATCAAATCATAAAATACGCCCAAAACGATCGGACCGATGAAAAGTCCCACGAGCCCGTGGGTCAGCGTGCCGCCAATAACCCCGACCAGAATGACGGGCATGGGCGTCGAAAGTCCTCTGGAAATCAATATAGGTTTCAAAATATTGTCCACCAGCATGACCGGCACGATAATTGCCGTGAACAGAGCGGAGACGTTGAACGGCCAAGAAAACCAAATCCAGACAAGGAGCGGTAACAGGATGAGGGCTGGCCCAATCTGTATCAGGCACAAAATGAATACGCCGTAGGTTAAAGCCCCTCGCACCGGCACACCAAAGGCCATGAAGATCAATCCGCATAAGATGGCCTGGAGCAGTGCGACGCCAATCACGCCGCGCGAAACGTTCCTAACCGTCGTGCCCGCCAGTTTCGCGAATCCTACACCTCTTTCGCCAGCGATGCGGCTTGCCAAGATCTGAATGCCCGAGGCGAGGCGAGGCGCCATGGTCAGGAAAACACCACACAGAATTACCGAAACGATGAAGCTGAGGATCCCACCGCCGATTGATAGAACCCTGCCCAGAATGACCCCACCCGCCTCACGCAACGGCTGCTTGAACGACAGTATCGCTGCGGCCACGTTGGTGGCAGCCTCATTCCAGGCAGAGTAGAGTTTTGTTCCGACGATCGGAACCTCATTCAGTCGCTCTGGCGCCCTCGGTATGTGGAAGCCGACGGCATCCGAAAAAAATGTCTGCAGGGTATCGACAAAGTTCACCGCAGCGAGCGCCAGAGGGCTGATGATCACGATAAGACATGCGGCGACGAGAGCGGATGCTGACAGGAACTGCCTTCCCCCGAGGAGCTTGGTCAAAAGGTTGAACAACGGATAGAGCGCCACTGTCATTATTGCCGCCCATATAACGATCAGGGCGAAGGGCGCGATCAGTTGCGCCGACCAATAGGTGAAGGCCGCAATGACCCCGATCCGGACGATATCGCTTACGCGCGCCTCGATCGATATATGGCTTGCCGCGACGGGATGCGGCTCCTGCTTATCGGCTGGGGCAGCGGCGTTCATGATCTGGCCTCGCTGGCTGACGAACGGGCTCAATTACCGTGGCGTGCTGATCGGCTGATGTCAGGCACGATATGTCGAGGACTTTGATCTTCGATATAGTCGTTCGGCCGCTTCTGGCGTTTGCCGAGATCAGGGATCTTGAACGCTATTCTCTCATAGGGAATGGATGAGAGAATGTGGGCGATGCAGTTCACGCGGGCACGCTTCTTGTCGTCTGAGGGGACTATCCACCAAGGCGCGTGCTCGGTGTCGGTCATGCGTAGCATTTCGTCATAGGCCTGAGTGTAGTCCCACCAGCGCCGGTAGGATTCGACATCCATCGGGCTCAGTTTCCACTGCCGCAGCGGATCTTCGATACGCTTCTTGAAACGGCGTTCCTGCTCTTCCTCGCTGACGATGAGAAAATACTTCAGGAGCAGAACGCCGCTTTCGACGATTGCGGCTTCGAAACGTGGTGCGAGCTCCAGGAAACGGCGCGCCTTCTTCTCGCTGCAAAAGCCCATGATCCTGTCAACGCCGGGCCGATTATACCAGCTGCGGTCGAAGATCACGATCTCACCGGCGGCAGGAAGATGCGCAATATAGCGTTGCATATAGATCTGAGACTTCTCACGCTCTGTCGGAGCCGGAAGCGCGACAACCCGAAACACTCTGGGGCTGACCTTCTCAAGGATACGTTTGATGACGCCGCCTTTGCCGGCCGCATCGCGTCCTTCGAATATGATGACGACCCGCATGCCAGAATCCTTGACCCATGCCTGAAGGTGAGCAAGTTCCACCTGGAGCCTCTTGAGCTCCTTGTCGTAGTTCCACGACTTCTTTTCCTTTTTTCCGATCTCGTGATCCGCGTCATGCAACTGGTTCATCCTAGCCTCCTGTACTGCCTGAATATGCCGGGCCATGATGAGGCCGAGCCGTGATCGGAAAACGCAGTCCAGACGGCAAAACCATTGACGGTGTTGAGAGTGGGCCTCAGGAAGAAATGAACAACACGGCCAAAAAAAATAGCGGTATGCTGTCGCGTCGATTGCGAGCCTTCGGTTAATCTAGTGCGGCCCGTTTCGCGTGGCTCGTAACTTCCCGTAATCTCTGTGTTACGGCGTGTCGCGGCGAGCTAACGGTCGTGAGTTCGACGATCGCATGCCTTCGATCGCATCGGATCCGGCGATGCAATGACGCGATGGCTGTCGGACAGGTCAGGCGGCCGAGGAGAGGTCTCCCGTCGGAGGCTTGGTAATTTCGAGTATAATACGTCACGCTTTCCCGAACCGCGCTACGATAATCAATCTGTCGCAATCGAAGCCTTCGTGGGGGTGTGATGGGATCCAGCTCAGATAAGGCACCACATTCGCGCGGACTTGCCGCAGCTCGCGAACGATTTCCGGATTTGCTGAGACAGATAGATAACCTGTTCGAACTCGATGAAGAGTTCAGGGTTCTTTGCGAGGACCTTGCGGATGTCAAAACCGCTCTGAACGAATGTCGGCATCTGCCTGCCGATATCAGAGATGCAAGGCGGCTCGAGTATGAAGAGCTTATCGACAGCCTTGCCAAGGAAATCGAACAGGCCCTCTCACGAGCCAATGTCATCCTGTTGCGGCCGCCGCGTCACTAGCCGCATGCACGATTTGCGGACAGGCTCTCTGGCTCGGGGTGCGCGCTTGTAACCAGTGTCAGCCGCCGCGGTATAATACCGTATTCTACTTCGCGAACACTCTCCGGTGAGCGACCCTGAACTCGGCGCTCCACCCACAAGCGGTTTGGAGCAAAGGAGAGCCGTCCGGGTGCATTCAGAGGGAAACGACCTCCCATGCCCCTGTGATCAACCGAGAGAGGGACCGATGGTTGACTGGTTCGTAAACACGCTCCGCACCTATCCTGAAATTGCAATCTTCCTGTCGCTGGGCCTTGGCTATTACTTCGGCTCATTCACCTATAAAGGGCTGGGTCTGGGTGCCGTCACTGCAACGCTGATTGCCGCGGTTCTTATCGGCCAGCTCGGCATCACCATTTCCCCGCCATTGAAGTCGACATTCTTCCTGATGTTCCTTTTCGCGATCGGGTATGGGGTTGGCCCCCAGTTCGTGAGAGGGATCGCGAAGGACGGAATTCCGCAGGCAGTCTTTGCGGCCGTGGTCTGCCTCTTCTGCCTGGGGGCTGCCTATTTCGGCGCACTCATCGCCGGTTATGACATAGGCTCCGCCGCCGGGCTCTATGCAGGTTCCCAGACGATTTCGGCCTCGATGGGGCTGGCGACGGATGCCATCAACCGTCTTGGCCTTCCGCCTGAACAGAGCAAGGCGATGCTGGATGCAATGCCTGTCGCCTATGCTGTCACCTATATTTTCGGGACGGTGGGCTCCGCCATTGTTCTTGCGCTGATCGGGCCATCCCTGCTGGGCATAGATCTGGAAGCGGAATGCAAGCGTTACGAACTCGAGCATGGCGGCAAGAAGGCTCTGGGTGGTGCAGGGACTGCATGGCATCATTACGAGCTGCGCGCCTACCGGGTGAAGGAGGGGGGACGAGCCGCGGGCCTGACCGTACTCGAGGCAGAACGTATGCTTCCGTCCGAACGCGTATTCATCGAACGCATCAGGCGCGATGGAAAGGTGCAGGACGCAACCGTCGATACCGTAATCGCCGCCGGCGACATTCTCGCCGTGGCAGGTCGACGGGAAATCCTCGTCGATCTCATCGGCAGTGTGGCGGAGGAGATAAACGACCAGGAACTGCTCGCAGTCCCGGCCGGCGGTGTCGATGTCTTCGTCACCAACAAGGCGGTGGACGGCAAGACGCTTGCCGAGCTTGCATCCATGCCGCTCGCCCGCGGCGTCTTTCTGCGCAAGATTGTTCGCGGTGCAACTGCAACCGAAATTCCTATCCTGCCGAACACGCAGGTGCAGCGCGGCGATATTCTGACGATTGTCGGGCGCACACAGGATACCGCTGCGGCAACAAAGGCTCTTGGACGGCCGGACGCACAGACGGACATTGCCGACGTGGCTTTCATCGGCGCCGCTATCGCAATCGGCGCTTTGATCGGGGCGATGACCTACAAGGTTGGCAGCGTACCCTTGACGCTTTCGACATCCGGCGGGGCATTGATTTCTGGCCTTTTCTTCGGATGGCTTCGATCTGTCCGTCCGACATTCGGGCGCATACCTTCGCCTACCGTCTGGTTCATGAATTCCGTGGGTCTCAACGTTTTTATCGCCGTGGTCGGTATTTCGTCGGGACCTGGCTTCGTCGCCGGTCTGCAGCAACTCGGGTTCAGCCTGTTCCTCTGGGGTGTGATGGTAACGACGCTCCCGCTGATCCTTGCGATGTATGTCGGCAAATACGTTTTCCGGTTTCATCCCGCAATCCTGCTGGGATGCTGCTCCGGCGCGCGCACGACGACGGCCTCCCTCGGAATGATCAACGACCGGGCAAAAAGCCAAATTCCGGGCTTGGGCTACACGGTGACTTATGCCGTCGGAAACACGTTGCTGACCATCTGGGGCATGGTTCTGGTTCTGCTTCTGGCCTGAAGCAGACAGCAGGTCGAGGGTGAAGAAGTTCGTCACCCTCGGCGATGCGCAAGTCTTTGCATCTGCAGTTTCTTTCATCGCGGGCGGCGGGAAGTGCGGCACGGTTCGACCAGTGCCGCCAACCATAATCGGGAAACAACGGGAGCGTGAAATGTCAAATCGAAACGTACAGATCGACCAGTTCCTCCTCCTCCATTCGGCGCGTGCAGACAAATGGCGCGAACTGACGACAATGGCCGATGCCTGGGCGAAACAGCAGGGTGACAGGTTGAAGCTGGAAGCAATCTTGAGCGCCCTGGAGGCCGTGGAGGAATATCACGCCTATCCGGGGCCACAGCTTCTTGCAGCGCTGCGGGAAAGTATCGCGGCGAATGATGCCGGCGGTGCTGCACGATTGGCCCGGCGGATCTCCAACGGCCTGCTCACAGATGCATATCGCAGCCGGTCAGCGGAATGGGACGTTCACGACGAAATGTCGGCGTCTGAGGTTCCCGACATCCTGCCGCCCTCGACGAATGATGCCAGTGAACGGCGTCCCTATTTCGAGGTCCTGTTCGTCAACAGTCAGCCGGCTGCCAGATGGCCGGCCTTTGCACGTGAAATACGCCGGTTGCGGCGGCGCGAGGATGCCTTCATCTACGAGCCGGTGATGGTTGGCTCCTTTGAAGATGCCATCTGCGCGACGATCCTCAACCCCAACATCGTTGCAGTCGTTCTCGCGGAAGGTTTTCCCTATCGCTCGCGTCACGATGCGCCGATCCTGCGTTCCGTACTTGATCCGCTCGGCGAGGTGGAGAGTGCAGACGCTTCTGCCCTTCGTCTCTCCAGTGCCCTGCGGAGGCTTCGCCCGGAACTCGACGTCTATCTGCTTTCCGATCGCGAGGTGGAGAAGATCGCGGGCGACCCCAACGCGAAGGGCGTGCGACGCGTCTTTTACGCGGTCGAAGAGATGCTCGAATTGCACCTTGCCGTGTTGGAAGGTGTTTATGCACGCTACGAGACGCCATTCTTCGACAACCTCAAGAAATACGCCCGCCGGCCGATCGGCACATTTCATGCTTTACCGATCGCCAGAGGAAAGTCGGTCTTCAAGTCGGACTGGATCCGCGATTTCGGCGAATTCTACGGCCTGAACCTGTTTCTGGCCGAAAGCAGTGCGACGACTGGCGGACTGGATAGCCTTCTGGAGCCAACGGGCAATATCAAACGATCTCAGGAAATGGCGGCAAGGGCGTTTGGCGCTGACCACGTCTTCTTCGTCACTAACGGCACGTCAACCTCCAACAAGATGGCCGTGCAGGCGCTGTTGGCTCCGGGCGATATCGCCGTCGTCGACCGCAACTGCCACAAGTCGCATCATTACGGAATGGTTCTGTCGGGCGCGCAGCCCTATTATGTCGAAGCCTTTCCTATGACGGAATATTCGATGTACGGGGCCGTGCCGCTTGCAACGATCAAGCGCGCGCTGCTGACCTTGAAGGCCGAGGGACGGCTCGATCGGCTTAAGCTTCTGGATTTGACCAACTGCACGTTCGATGGCCATATGTACAATGTGCGGCGGGTGATGGAGGAATGCCTTGCGATCAAGCCGGATCTGATTTTCCTGTGGGACGAAGCCTGGTCGGGTTTCGCCCGCTTCTCGCCCTTCCTGCGCCCAAGAACAGCGATGGGTGCCGCGGAGGAAATCGAAGACTGGCTGCGTGATCCGGCGTCTTTGAAAGCATTCGAGGCGCAGAAAGCGCAACTAGGCGAAAACCCAGGCGATGATGCCCTGCTTGCGGCGCAGCTCATTCCCGATCCGCGTCTTGTCCGGTTGCGTGTCTACCAGACGAATTCGACCCACAAGTCGATGTCGGCTATTCGGCAGGGGTCGATGCTTCTCGTCAAGGACGTCGACTTCCATACCGTCGCGGCACAATTCCGCGAGGCCGTGTTTACCCACGCATCGACGAGCCCCAATCAGCAACTGATCGCAAGCCTTGACGTTGCTCGCCGGCAGATGGAGCTGGAAGGCTACGGGCTGGTGATGAACGCGATCGAGATTGCACTCAAGATCCGGCGTAGCGTCAACGAGCACAGGCTGATCTCGAAATATTTCAGGGCGCTCGACGCCGATGATATGATCCCCAAATCCTATCGTCAGTCGGGGTTTGAGGGATACATCCGCGACGGCACCACCTGGGCGGATGCCGTCAAGGCAATGCACGAAGACGAGTTCTATCTCGACCCGACGCGTATCACGCTTGTTTGCGGCACGGCCGGCTTCGACGGCACGCAATTCAAGGGCCTGCTGGCCGAGAAATACGGCATCCAGCTCAACAAGACGTCCCGCAACAGCGTGCTGCTGCAATCCAACATCAACAACACCCGCAGCGATGTCGCGCATCTGATCAGGGTTTTGGTTGAGATATGCCAGTCCATCGAGGAGCGCCTCTCCGATGGCGGGGAAGGCGAGCGCACTGCCTTTGCTGCGCGCGTGAAATCGCTCATGACGGACGTACCGGATCTACCCAACTTCAGCCACTTCCATGAGGCGTTTCGTCACGATGCAGGCCGCGACACGCCGGAGGGCGATATCCGGACGGCGTTCTTCAAGGCCTATGATGCGTCGGTATGCGAATATGTGCCACTGTTCGGTACCGAATGCGACAAGCGTCTCAAAGACGGGCCGGAAATGGTCTCTGCCAATTTCGTCATTCCCTATCCGCCCGGCTTTCCGATCATGGTTCCGGGCCAGGTCCTGACGCAGGAGACGATCGACTTCATGCGTAAACTGGATGTGAAGGAAATCCACGGCTTCGAAAAGGCGAGGGGGCTGAAGCTTATCCGTTCAGACGCGATCGCGGTGGCTGAACGACCACGAAAGAGCAAGGACGAGAAGCGATCGCATTGAGAATGGTACCGGATCTTCGGCGTCGGGCATTCTGGCCCGGCGCGTTCCGGGAACAGACAGGGCTGGTTTTCAATGGTCTGGACCGAACAATTCCTTATCAAGTATCCGGAACTTGCGGTGTTTCTCGCGATCAGCATCGGCTATCTGATCGGGACCTTCAAGATTGCAGGCTTTAGCCTGGGGCCTGTGACCGGTTCACTGTTTGCCGGTATCGCGATCGGACAACTGGCCGATGTGCCGATTGCCTCCATGGCAAAGTCCTTCCTGTTTCTCCTTTTCCTCTTCGGAACAGGTTATTCGGTCGGCCCGCAGTTCATGAAGTCGATCAGGCGGGACGGGTTGAAGCCTATGCTGCTCGCCGTGGTGGTCACCGTCACCGGGCTGGGCCTGGCGATCACTATCGCCAGGCTGCTGGATCTCGATCCCGGCTTCGCGGCTGGTCTTCTCTCCGGATCGCTGACGGAAAGTCCGGCGATCGGCACTGCCGCCGAGGCGATCAATGCATTGCCGTTACCCGATGCGGAGCGCGAACGACTGGTGGCGCATATCGCTGTGGCCGATGCGGTATGTTACGTTTTCGGCGCCTTAGGCGTGATCCTTTTCTGCAGTGTCGTCGCTCCCCGGCTGCTCGGGATCGACCTGCCCGCCGAGGCGCTGAAACTCGAACGTGAACTGGGTATCGTCCGCCGATCCGAGGGGGTGGCGTCCGCATGGCGTCGGTTCGAGTTGCGGGCATATCGGGTTGCCGAAAACGGACTGGTCGCGGGTCTTTCGATCGCTGCCGCCGAACGGCAGGCTTCGGGCGAGAGACTGTTCATTCATCGGCTGCGTCGAGGCGATGCCCTGATCGATGCGACACCCTCGATGGTGATCGTTCCTGGCGATGTTCTTGCCGTCTCCGGGGAGCGCGCGAAGCTCGTGAGATTGATCGGTCCGCATGCCGAGGAGATCGAGGACAAGGCTCTGCTCGATATGCCGGTCGTCTCCACCGACGTCATACTGACCAACCGCGATCTCGATGGGCGTACGATTACACAATTGGGAGAGGGAAACCTCGCCCATGGCCTCTACCTGCGGGGGGTTACCCGTGGTGGAAACGAGGTGCCGATCGCGCCCGGCGTTACCGTGCAGCGTGGCGATATTGTTGGACTTGTCGGGCCGGAAGCGGTGGTCGAGAAAGCTGCCCGGCAAATCGGGACAGTCATATCCGCAACGCAGACGACGGACTTTTTCGTTCTGGGACTGGGGATTTTCCTAGGTGGGCTTGTCGGCGTCATCGTGACGTTTCCAGTCGGCAGCATGCAGATTTCGCTCAGCACCAGCGTCGGTGCCTTGTTGTCAGGCCTGCTGGTCGGACATTTGCGCACGCGCTTCCCGCTTTTCGGCCGGATACCGGACGCTGGTATCTCGCTGATGACCGGCCTGGGGCTTTCGGCGTTCGTGGCGATGATCGGTTTGCATGCCGGACCTGTCTTCTTCTCGGCGATTGCTGAAGCGGGATTGGGTCTTCTCTTCGGAGGCATGATCGTAACGATAACGCCATTGATCGTCGGGCTGTATTTCGGCCGCTATGTCCTCAAGATGAACCCCATCCTGCTTCTTGGCGGACTTGCGGGGGCGCAGACAATGACGGCGGCCATGGCGGCAGTTCAGGAACGTTCCGGTAGCACAGTCGCGGTGCTCGGGTATACGCCGGCAGTGCCGCTCGGACACATCCTGCTTACGACCTGGGGAAGCGTAATCGTCAATGTGATCGCAGGTTAGGGATCACCGATGCCGGACGATCTCGTGAGCGAATATCCGGTTTGGCGGGAGAAAGGCAATTTCCGCCATGATTGTAAGGAACGGTAACGATGATCGGGCCATCATCCTCTGGCAGCACTGCCGATCTGTCCCCCGCAGGAGGCATCCGGCGAGATGTCATCGCTGGCTTGACGGCGGCAGCTGTCGTCCTGCCGAAGGCTATGGCCTACGCGACGGTTGCCGGATTGCCCGTGATCGTCGGCCTTTATACGGCATTCGTGCCGATGATCATTTATGCCTTTCTCGGTTCGTCGCGGGTGTTGAGCGTCAGCTCGACGACAACCATCGCAATCCTGACCGCAGCTGAGCTGCAGTTAGTTGTACCCGATGGGGATCCAAGCGAGCTCATCGTCGCTACCGCGACCTTCACGGCTTTGACGGGCGCGCTGCTGCTCATTGCATCTGGTCTGCGGTTGGGCTTTGTTGCCAATTTTATCTCGGTGCCGGTGCTGACTGGGTTCAAGGCAGGTATCGGTCTGGTAATCATCCTGGACCAGTTGCCGAAGCTCTTCGGGCTTCATATTACCAAGGCCGGCTTTTTCAGAGACATATTGGCGTTTGTGGAACAGCTTCCCCAAGCATCGGTAATCACTGCAATTGTAGGACTTACGGCGCTTTTCCTGTTGTTATTGGTAGAATGGATCCGTCCTCACTCTCCGGCGCCGCTTGCTGTCGTCGGTGGCGCCATTGCCGCCTCATGGATGTTGGGCCTGAGCGACAGAGGAGTTGCCATCATCGGCGAGATTCCACGGGCGCTGCCAACGGTGACCGTGCCCAATCTCGATCTGATCATGATGCTGTTGCCTGGGGCGATCGGTGTGGCACTGATGAGTTTCACCGAGACCGCGGCTGCAGGACGCGCTTTCGCAATTTCTTCGGATCCTCCAATCCGCCCTAATAGAGAGTTGTTCGCGATCGGTGCGTCCAATCTCGGAGGCGCATTTTTCGGTGCCATGCCAGCCGGGGGCGGGACGTCGCAAACCGCGGTCGTACGGGCAGTCGGAGGGCAAACCCAGCGCGCCTCACTGGTCACGGCCGCGGTTTCCGTTGCGACGATGCTGGTGCTCGCTCCCCTGCTGGGGCTTTTGCCTCAAGCAGCGCTTTCCGCAATCGTCATCGTCTATTCACTCGGTCTGATCCGGCCCAGTGAGTTCAGGAGTATACTCCAGGTTCGCAGGATGGAGTTCCGCTGGGCCTTGGCTGCGCTGGTGGGAGTGCTGTTCTTTGGCACGCTCCAGGGTATCGTTGTCGCTATCATCGTCTCTTTGCTCGGCCTATCCAGCCAATCCGCAAACCCACGGATACATGTAATCGGTCGTGCTCGCGGAGACAGGGTTTTGCGGCCCGTTTCTGACAAGGACGATGAAGAGAATATTGTGGATGGGCTATTGATCCTGCGCCCGGAAGGGCGGCTTTTCTTTGCCAATGTGCAGCAGGTTGCCGATCGAATCCGCGACCTAGTACTGCAAAGAAAGCCGAAGGTCCTGTTGCTGGATCTGAGCAGGGTGTTCGATATTGAATATTCCGCGATGCAGATGGTAATCGCGAGCGATCGAAATCTCGCGGATCAGGGAGTGACATTATGGCTCGCGAGCCTCAACCCCGATGTACTCGACTATGTCCGCGCCTCAGGCTTCGCTGAAAAACTTGGTACAAGCCGCATGTTCAAGCGGTTGGATGACGGGGTTCGCCACTTTCAGCACAGTATCGAGGCACCTGTCTCAAGCCCGATGAAGCCCGGTCCGCATCATAGCTGAAAGAGGGAGCGGAAACGCGAATATGTGATTGCCGATCAGCACTTTATACAGGAAACGGGGCATCCTTCATGTTCATGGTCATCCTTCTTTCTGCCGGCATACTGTTTTTCACCATCATCATTCACGGGCTGGTCGTGACATGTCTGTACAGCCTGTGCATAGGCGCGGTCAGAAATGCTCGAAACCTATCCGGCATAGCCCGGCTTTGCCTCACCTACGTCTTTGTCTTGGGGTTTGTTTTTGCCCATTTTTTTGAAATCTTCATCTGGGCTGTGGCCTACCGGGCATTGGGTGCGCTCGAAAGCATGGAGGAGGCCGTCTATTTTTCGGCCGTCACTTTTGCAACAATTGGCTATGGCGACGTCACGCTTTCCGGTGGCTGGAGGATCGGCAGTGCAATCGAAGGCGTGAATGGCATCCTCCTTTTCGGCTGGACGACAGCATTCCTTTTCAAGGTTTCGGGAACGCTCTGGTTCTCTGAAGACAGTGAGGAGCCGAAGGCGGGTCAGAGATAGACATCTACGGTGTCAATGAACGACAGAGGGCATGCCAGTTCGTACGGCTCGCCAGTAGGTTACGGTATTCTACGTATACGCAGGCAAGGTCCGCGATATCATTCGGCACAATAACTTTTACTGAGTAGCTATCCAGGACATACGGATAATGAAGTGGCTGGCGCTATCGCTGTTTCTGCTTTTAGCCGCCGCGCCTGCCTATTCGCAGCCGGCGCCCCCTCTGCCCGAAAAGATCGAAGCGCTTACAACACTGCTTCAGGATCCCGAGGTCCAGTCGTGGATCAAGCGGGCCGAGGATAAAAGCACGCCGCCTCCAAAACCATCTTCCGAACCTTTGATCTCGACGTGGGAAACGGCCATCCGGGCCCGCATGGACAGGATTGCCGCGGCAATCCCCCGGATCCCAACCGAAGTTCTGAAAGCTGCCAAACGCGTCAGGGGGGATGCTGTCTCGAACGGATACGCACCAGTCTTCCTGATGTTTTTCGGGCTTATCCTTGTCGGAATGATTGTCGAGCGGCTTTATCTCCGAATGCGGTCACATGCCGACAATGGCGTTTACGGCCTGCTGTCCGTTTTCGTTTTTGCCTTGCCGCTGGCCATCATATTCTTCGCCGTTCACTGGCCGCCACTCGTGCGTGTTGCTCTGCTCGTCTACCTGATTGCCTTCGTGGGCTTTCGGTTGGCTTCTGCATTGGTTGTGCTTGCAGTCCCAAGGGAGGGCCTGATACGGGCACAGCTTCTAGTGGGAGCCGCAGTGCTGGCGACCGCGAATTCGGTCGCCGGTTCCTTGATCGGTATCGATCAGGACGTGGTGGATGCCTTGTCCTATCTCAGCTCGATCCTCCTTCTGGCCTTGCTGCTGGAAGCTGTCTGGTCGGTGCGGACGCGCAGCCTGCAACGTAGGTTCACGTTGACTTTTGCCATCGTCGTCATCTGGGCGCTTTGGTGTCTGGGATTAAAGGGGCTTTTCTGGATCGGGTTTTTTGCGCTGATCCTGCCTGCTACCCTCCAGTCCGTGGGAAAGGCAGCACTGCGTCTGGTGCCGAATGCCACAGGGATGCGTAGCGTGCTTATCACACGCGGCGCGCGTGCCGCGATCATCGTCGTTGCCTTGGCCTGGCTCGTCTTTGTCTGGAAGATGAATCCGGAAGGGCTTGCGCAGCGGGATCCTGCGCTCTCGGCGGTCTTTTATGGGCTGTTGAAAAGTGTCGCAGTCGTGCTTGTTGCCGATCTTCTGTGGCACATGGCAAAATCCTGGATCGACGGACAGCTCGTCACAAGTGACGATGCAGGTTTAACAGCTCAGGAAACGTCGCGCCGCGGTCGTCTACGCACCTTGCTGCCGATACTGCGAAATGCGCTGGCGGCGGTCGGCCTGACGATAACCGTGCTTCTCGTCCTGGCGGAACTCGGGGTGGAGATCGGCCCGCTGATCGCCGGAGCAGGGGTTTTCGGGGTTGCGATCGGCTTTGGGTCACAGACCTTGGTGAAGGATGTTATCAGCGGTGTCTTTTATATGCTCGACGACGCGTTCAGGGTCGGAGAATACATTCAGGCGAAGAGTTACAAGGGTACCGTCGAGGGCTTCAGCCTCAGGTCTGTCCGTCTCCGGCACCACCGGGGGCCTATTTTTACCGTCCCATTCGGCGAACTCGGTGCGGTGGAGAACATGAGCCGGGATTGGGGTGTGGTGAAATTCCGCATTTCCGTCGGCTTCGACGCCGATGTCGAGAAGGCGCGGAAATTGACGAAAAAGATCGGTGCCACGATGCTGGAGGATCCCGAGTTCGGCCCAATCTTTATCGAGCCCCTGAAGATGAAGGGCGTCGAGGAATTCGGCGATTACGGAATGGTGCTGAGTTTCGGGATGACGCTCAAGCCTTCTCCGATGCAGTCCTTCATTCGAAGGCGTGCAAACCTTTTGTTGCGTGAGGCTTTCGTCTCGAACGGAATTCAGTTCGCACAGCCAACGGTGAATGTCGGAGGAGAGGGGGCTGCGGGCAATGCGTCAGCGGCGGCATTACAGGCATTGAACAAGCACACGCAGCTAGCCGCAACCATCGATGGAAGCCCGCCATAAATACGAGGCCGCTCTGAATGAACGGGCGTCAATCAGGAATGAAACAGGAAGCCAGTGATTTTGGTGGTGGAGGCGAGACACAACCGGCAATGATTTCGGGTTTGTCTGCGAGGTAACGGATTGTGATCGCTCGGGAAACAGATGTTGAGGCGCTGTGGAGCAATCTTTCTCACAGACAACGTCAAGCGGTGTTGGGAATCTTGCTTCGAGATATCGCTGAAGCGTATCGAATGTCGGACGACGAGTCCAAAATGCGGTGGTCCGGGCCGATCCTGAAGCTGATCGAGATGTTGGAAAGACTTAGACGTGATCCTGCCGATAGCAACCGAGGCGCGGCGCTTGAGGCGATAGAGCTTGGCTGTCGCTTCACCAGCCAGATTTTGCCGAAATGCCAAGCTCCATCTGGTCGAGAGACCCAATAGAGTGACTGCGTTCCGAAAAGGCCCAGCTTTGCTTGGCGGGGTCGTACGCAAATTGCATTGGCCGGCTTGACTGCAGGATAGCCAAGGCTTCCGGTCTGCCCTACCATTTCTCTATTGCTTCAGGTTGTTGCCCCGGTGGACGAAGAGGGCTCCGGAACTTCTCAGCGAGGACGATGCCTGGACGAGGAGGAAATTATGGATACACCACCCATCATCAACCAGTATGCAGGGATAATTCAGACATCGTTGGCTCCTGTATTTCTGCTTGCCGGGACCGCAGCATTCGTGAGTATCTACAGCCTGCGACTGGGCAGAGTTGCGGACCGCCTGAATGAAGTCGGGGACAAACCCGACTTGGGAGATAGAGGGGTGCAATGGATAACCTATTTGAGCCGTCGCACGCTTATTCTGGAGGTAGCAGTTATCTTTGGAGTGGTATCGGGTTTGTGTACTTGTGCCGCAATCCTTAATCTTCTTGCAGGCGGCCTTTCCATTCGGCTTCGACCGGAAAACCTGCCATGGCTTTTTGGCGGGGCGATCATTTGTCTGATGCTCTCGCTGCTCGCGTTCCTCCTGGAGCTTGTTTATGCGGGCAGGAGTATGCTCCAGCAAATCCGCGAGCGGCGCTAGCCAGCTGAGCTTTTCACGCCAATCCCCGTCTCGGCTTGCTCACGAACCGCACCACAATCTCTTGGATATCGCCGTACTTCGGGTGCTGTTCGGATAAGCTGGTCTCACTGACGAACCTGGCACAAAGCCTGGTCTGGTCTTATCAATAGCTTGAGCTTGAAACCACGAGTGCGCTGGCCATTTCGCAGCGTTTCCGTACATCGCGACTAGGTGGATGGCCCGAAGCTGTCTTGAGTGGAGTCGTCGGCGGGATGATTGCGTGCGGCATCATTTTTCCTTCGGCCGAAAATGGGCATTACTTGAAGTCGGATCCACGGTGTTTTTCTGTTCATGTCGCGTTGCGCTCGTGGATGAGCGCAACGCATTGAGGCTCTCCTGACCTACGATACAGTTGCGGAACTCATTTCATCAGGCGGCGCGCATTCTTGAGCCTTGGGCAGCTGCTTGACGCATCTCAAAACGCATTAGCAGCTCTGAAAGGCGGCCGCTTTCATCAGCAAGGCCAGCGCCGGCGGCATTCATTTCTTCCACCATGGCGGCATTCTGCTGGGTTACCTGGTCCATGTGATTGACCGAGGTGTTGATTTCAGTCAGACCCGATGCCTGTTCCCGCGCGCCGAGGGCGATCGCGTCCATGTGCTGGTTGATGGCGGAGACGAGATTCGCAATCTCGTTCAGCCCGTTACCGGTATCGTTGACCAACGCCACTCCTTGCGTGACCGCGGCTTCCGAATTGCCGATCAGCGTCTTGATCTCCTTGGCTGCGTTGGCGGAACGCTGCGCGAGTTCACGGACTTCCTGAGCAACGACCGCAAATCCCTTGCCCGCTTCGCCCGCACGGGCAGCTTCCACACCGGCGTTAAGGGCCAGAAGGTTGGTCTGGAAGGCGATGTCGTTGATGACACCGATGATCTGGCCTATCTGTGTGGACGCTGCCTCGATCTTGCTCATTGCATCGATCGCGTTCGATACGACCGAACTGGAGGAGTTTGCGCGCGCGCTGGCATGGCGAACCATCTCGCGAGCCTCGGAGGCTCGTTCCGACGTCTGCTTGACGTTTGTCGTAACCTGTTCGAGCGCCGCTGCCGTTTCTTCCAGCGAGGCGGCCTGCTGTTCGGTGCGCTTGGCGAGTTGGTCCGAGGCAGTGGAAATCTCGTCGCTGCCGCTGCGAACCGTCAGTGCCGACTTGGCGACACCTTCCAGCGCAGTCCGCAGTTGGCGGATCGAGCTATTGAAATCGTGGCGCAGGGCTTCGAACTGCTCGGAAAACTCCTCTTCGATTTCGCAGAGCAGATCACCGGCTGCAAGACGGCGCAGGCCGGAGGCGAGGCCGGAAGTCGCTTGGGTGAGGCGGGCTTCGGCTTCGCTTTCAGCGCGTTTCTGGAAGGCAACGCGCTCGGCTTCGGCCGCCTGGCGGGAGCCGATTGCTTCTTCTTCAAGCTGGCGATTGTGGATTGAGGCCTCGCGGAAAACCTCGACGGCGCGGGCCATGTCGCCTATTTCATCTTTGCGGGTGGCACCATCGATCTTGGCGGAGAGATCGCCGGCGGCGAGCGTGCGCATGGCGCCGGTCAGGGCGGTGATCGGGTTGGCGATACGGAAGATGATGGTAGTGAAACCGACGATGGCGAGCGCAAGAGCAAGAAGCGTGGCAACGCCATAGATGACGATCGACCGTGTAGACGCGGCCGCATTGGCACCGGTCAGAGCCGTCATTTCCTTCAGCGATGCCGAGGCGATATCGGCAAGCGATGCCTGCGCCGGGCCGGCGGGCTTGCGCCAGTCATCGACATTCATGGCAAAGGGCTGCCCGGCCTGGAACTGCTTGATGGCGGACGACTTCTGTTCGGCGTAGGCGCCGGAGAAGTAGGTGTTCTGCGCGACCTTGTGCAGATCGCGGATGGCGGCCGGCGTCGTGTCGCTTGCGACAATCTGCGAAATCACGTCCCAGGCCAGAAACACGCGGGCGTCCTGCACAGCGATTTCGGCCAGCTTTTCTGCCGAAAGCGGCTGCTTGGAAATGATGGCACCAACGATCGAGGAATTGGCGGTACCGAGCTGCGTGCGGGAGGTCCAGGCAAGCGAACGCAGCTGCGTGAACATGATCATGGCAGGCCCGCGAGCATTGATGACCGCTTCGACCTGATAGGAGGCCTTTTCGAGATCGACGAGCATCTGGTCGGCAAGGCCGAGTGCGTTCTTTCCGACACTGGCATCGCGATCCTTGACCGGAAGGGCGAGTCCTGCATCCACCTTCGCGCGAAGATCCAGCCATTTGCGGTAGTTTTCGAGAACCGGGCCGAGGCTGATCTTCAGGCTCGCCGGTTCGACCCTGTCGATGATTGATTTGGCATCATTGAAGGCGGCATCGAGATCACGTCTGCCATCCTCGATATTCTTGCGGGTGGAGGCCATATCCACCGGTTCCAGCTTGACGGCTGAGCTGATGGCGCCGCGTTCGCCGCGCATGCCGAGCAGCGCATCGAACAGCGATTTATCGAGCGAGGCCAAGCCTGCCAGTTGGGTGGATACGCGCTGGGTTTCGATCTGTCGCAGCAGCTGCTGCAACATAAGACCCATAACTGCGAAACTGAGAACCGCAAACACGGTGACGAGTATGTTTCGAACCGAAAATTTCATTGCAATGCCCCCAAAGAGACCGGCACGGAACGCAATTCCCCTTGCACACGCCGATCCAATATCCTCCGCGCGATCAAGGCGATCTCGCATTACAAGATCAATGTTCAATATTGACTAAATCTTTCCTAATTCACGCCCGTATCGATCGAATTATTGTGCGTATTTGTTGTGCGGCGCAACATTCGGCATGCGGGTGATGGCGGGTGTGCGCATAGGTTTGATTACCGCGTGCCCTATCGACTACTTACAGATGATCCGAAGTCGTGGCGACAGCCGAGCGTTTCCCGAGTTCCTGTCGTAGGAGGACTGCAGACGTTCTTGGAATACAATGTCAGGCATCACGGAATGAAGTCATTGGCTGAAACAAGCGCAAGGACCAAGGTTTCGATGGCTCCCGCTGCCTCTCACTTGGCCTCAATGAGGCCAGGAACGCGACACAAAGCGTTGCGGCAGCGCCCGGAAAGGCAAGGTCGCGGCAGGAAAACCACCGGGAGTAATGGTCAGATTCACGATCTTCTTATGTAGTTCCGCGGTTCAGCGCAGATGTGTGCTGCGGCAAAGGCGTTCTGAAGGGCAGTTGACAGCTAAAACAGAGACTTCACGCTTCAGAACCATGAGCTTTCCAGATCCGTCTTTGCGCGCCGGGCTTCTTCGAGCTGCAGCAAACCGCCGATCCTATTCAAGGGAAGGCGGTTTATGTTGCGCGGCTCCAGCTGACAGGTGTGTGCTGCGTCCTTTGGCGCAGGTGTTACCTGTCAAGCCAGGTAGCTTATGCCGGTTGCAATGCGCTTAGCGTCAGATTCAATCCGGTATCCGCATCGAATATGTGTGCCTTGTCCATCACGAAACCGAGTGGGATCGTCTGGCCACGTTCTGCTTTGTCGATCTCGCCGGCAAAATCGGTCGGGACGCGGGCGGCAAACTCGTGGCCGCCAAGATCGAAATAGGTATAGACCTCGTTGCCCATATGCTCGCGCAGGCGGAAAGTGCAATTGGCGACGGAAGCACGTTCCTGCGATCCCGCAGCAAAAATGCTGCGTGGCGTGCCGATATTTTCAGGGCGAATACCGAACTGCACCTTCTGGCCGATCCGATTGCCAAGGGCATCGGAATATGCAGCGGGAAGCGGCAGCATCGTATCGCCCATCTCAACGCCCAACCCGCCGTCGCGCGCCACCACCGTTGCCGGGCGGATGTTCATTTCGGGCGAGCCGATGAACCCGGCGACGAAGGCGTTGACGGGACGATCATAGAGCGTCGTCGGCGTGTCCACCTGCTGGATCGTGCCGTCTTTCAGCACGCAGATGCGTTCGCCCATGGTCATTGCCTCGACCTGGTCATGGGTCACGTAGATTGCCGTCGATGGCTGTCCCCGGTCACGCAACTCGCGATGAAGTTCCGTCAGACGCACGCGCATCGAGGCACGCAGCTTGGCGTCGAGGTTGGAGAGCGGCTCATCGAAGAGGAACACTTCCGGCCGCTTGACGATGCAGCGGCCGACAGCCACGCGCTGCGCCTGACCACCCGAAAGCTGGCGCGGCAGGCGATCGAGCAATTGCTCCATTTCCAGCATTTTGGCGGCCTGGGTGACACGTTCGTGGATTTCCTGCTTGGGCAGACCTGCCAGCTTCAGGCCGAAGGCCATGTTGTCATAGACTTTCATATGCGGATAAAGCGCGTAGTTCTGGAATACCATGGCAATCCCGCGCTCCTTGGCGCGCAGGTTGTTGACGACAGTATTGCCGATCTTCAGTTCTCCGCCGGAAATCGATTCCAGCCCAGCGATCATGCGCAGAATGGTGCTTTTCGAGCAGCCGGACGGGCCCACAAAGACCATGAATTCGCCATCGCGCACTTCAAGGTCGACACCGTGCACGGCCTCGAAACCGTTGGGATATGTCTTGACGATCTTTTCGAGATTAACGCTAGCCATGATGGCTCCTTCTCCTCAACCCTTGATACCGCTCGAGGTTGCGCCCTCGATGAAATAGCGCTGCGCCAGGAAGAACACGGTCAGTGACGGCAGCAAGGCTACGATGGAAATTGCAATAATATTGGCCCACTCGACTTCGCCGCTGACGTCCATGCTCATCTTGAGCGCGAGTGACACAGGGTATTTCTCGACGGTGGAAATGTAGATCAGTGGCCCAATGAAGTCGTTCATCGTCCAGATGAACTGGAATAGAGCAACCGAGATCAGCGCCGGTTTTAAAAGCGGCACGACGATGTGCCACAAAAGCTGCAAGGCGTTGCAGCCGTCGATGATCGCCGCCTCTTCCATGTCGCGAGGCGTGCCGCGCAGGAACTGGACGACAAGGAAGGTAAAGAAGGTATCGACGGCAAAGGCCGATGGCAGGATCAACGGCCAATAGGTGTCGATCATGCCCAGTTCCTTGAACATCAGATATTGCGGCACGCGCAACACGATCGGCGGCAGGAGCATGGTGCCGATCATGATGGAAAACAGGAACTTTTTCCCCGGATATTCGAAGCGTGCGAAGGAATATGCCACCAGCGTGCACGAAATCAGCGTGACGATGACCCGCGGGATGACGATGAGGAACGAGTTCAGGAAGTAGGTTGCGAAGGTAAACTCGGTCCGCGTCATCCAGCCATTGTAATAGGCGCTGAAATCGAGCAACTGGGTAAGGTCACGCGGCAGGAACCAGATCGTGGTGAAGATTTCCTGGTTCGATTTGAACGATGCTCCCAGCAGCCAGAATAATGGATAAAGCATCAGCAAGCCGACGCTTCCCAGTATCAGATAGCGCAAGGCGAGTGAAATCCGCTCCCTGCGTTGTGTGCGCAGCACTTCCGCGTTCGACGGGATTCGCGTTTTCGGCAGCGCGGTTGCGACTGTGTCACTGCTCATCGCGCTTTCTCCTTTTCCCCTGAATAGAAGACCCAATATTTCGAGGACCAGAACAGGACGCCTGCAATCGCGACGATCAGGAAGAACAGGACCCAGGACAGGGCGCTGGCGTAGCCCATGTTGAAATATTTGAATGCTTCGTCGTAGATGTAGATGGCCATGAAGTAAGTGGAGTAGAGAGGGCCGCCTTCGGTAATCATGTAAGGCGCGTTGAACTCCTGGAAGCAGTTCACGATCTGCATGATCATGTTGAAGAAGATGACCGGCGTGATGATCGGCAGGGTGACACTGCGGAACTGCTGCCAGAAGGATGCACCGTCGATTTCGGCTGCTTCGTAAAGCGATTTCGGCACACCCTGGAGCGCGGCCAGAAAGATCACCATGGCGGCGCCGAACTGCCAGGTGTTGAGCGCGACAATGGTCCAGACCGCATAACGCTCATTTGCCAGCCACGGGATCGGATCGATGCCGACGGTATCGAGGATGATGTTGACCAGCCCCTTCTGCTGGAAGAGGAACTTCCACATCACGGAGATGGCGATCGAGCCGCCGAGAATGGTAGGCAGGTAATAGGCGGCGCGGAAGAAATTGATGCCGCGCAGCTTGAAGTTCAGCACCTGCGCGATGAAAAGCGCGACCGCCAGCCGGGCCGGAACGACGATGAGGGCGAAGGACACCGTAACCGTCAGCGACTTCCAGAATAGATCATCGTCGAAAACCATCTTTTCGTAGTTTTCCAGCCCGATATAGGTCGGCGATCCGATCAGCGGATAGTCGGTAAAGCTCAACGCGAACGAGGCCGCGAAAGGGAATAGATTGAAGGCGAGGATGCCCAGAATAAAGGGCATCACAAAAAGATAGCCAAGGCGTTTGCTTTCATACATCCGCATCACCTGAGAAATGTTCGGCCGATGGCCGCGTGGAAGGGTGAGTGCGCCGACAGCAGCCGTCGCACTCTTCCGGAAAGGTCGGGCTCATCCGGGCCTCACGGGCCGGTGACCCTTGTCGCGCTATAGGCGGGACAGTATCCGGGTGGCTTCCTTGATCAGCTTCGGCGCAGCTTCCTCCGGTGTGGTCTTGTCGAAAGAAAGCTCCTCGAAGGTATTGAACAGAAGCTTGTAGATCAGCGGATGTTCGAAATAGAGCGAGAAGCGTGGCACAAGTCCCTCCTCATTGAGCTCCATGATCTGACCTGTTCCGATCTTCTGGATCGGCGGGATGAGATTTTCCTTGGTCAGGACATCCCATTGCGTTTTGGAGGCGGGGATGGCGCGTGACGTGCCGATGATGCGGGCGGCTTCCGCATCCGTTGTCAGGAAGTTGATAAATTTCGCCGCCGCCTCCTGCTGCTTGCTGTGCTTGCTGATCGAATAGATGAAGCCGGTACGGCTCATGGTGCCCGCTGTCTTGGCGTCTGGCAGCATGATGTAAGGGCCGACTTCCAGCTGATCGAGACCGCCGGTCAGGGTATCGGCGCGCGATGTCAGCGTTGAATCCTGCGAATAGACGCCGCCCCACTTACCTTCCACCCAGTCGGGCATCTGCGATGTAGGCTTGTTTGCACCGCCCATGGCGGTACGCGCCTTGATGCTGACCAGAACATGTTCGTTTTCCAGTCGTTTGAAGAAGCGCAGCCAGTCGGCCACCTGTTCCTCGCTCATCGACACCTTGGGTTCGTCCGGATCGATGAAGTTTACATTGTATTTCTGCATGGCCCAGGACAGCGAGATCAGGAAGCTGCCCTGTGTGGTCGGATCGAGCGGGTAATAATCGTCGCCTAGACGCTCGCGCATCAGTTTCCCGGCTTCGAACAACTCGTCCCAGGTTTTGGGATAGTCGATTTTGGCCTTCTGCCACGGTTCCTTATTGTACAGGAACAGGAAGCCGGTCGAGCCGATCGGCACGCCCTGCATCTTGCCGTTGATACTTACCTGCTCAAGCGTGGTCTTGGGGAATTCCTCAAGATTGATCAGGCTGGAGAACTTGTTGATGTCTTCAAAGCCGTCGCCCTTTTTCGAGAACATCGGCAGCCAGGCCAGTAGTACCTGCATGACGTCCGGTTCAGTTCCGCCGGCAAACTGAGTGCTCAGGCGTGTCTGGTAACCATCATAGCCGGAATATTCGGCTTTCACAGTGATGCCCGGGTTTTTCTCCTCGAAAAGCTTTATGACTTTAAGTGTATTTGCGGCGCGTGCTTCGTTACCCCACCAGGCGAAACGGATCGACGCGTCCTCGGCAAAAGCCGCAGATGTAAGTGAAACAAGCGCTGTGAATGTCAGCGCCGCAAGTGTCTTTCGTTTGAACATGGTCTCCTCCTAAATTTCCTCTTCAGCTTGTTATGATCGCCTCCCGGCGGTCAGGCATGTGCGCATGAGACTGCGGCCGACGGGTATGGAGCCGAGCAAGGCAGGCACTGCGGAATGGGGGTGGACAAGATTGGTGTTCGGCGCACAGGGCAGCACGCGGCGCTTTAACCTGCCATCGAGATCGCGCAGGTCGCTGAACAGCGTCAAACCTTCAGCTACCGGCCTTTCCTCGGAAGACCCTTCGCTTTCGATCACCTGCTGCAAGGACTGCGGCGCTACCCACAGATCTGCCGCATGGCCCGTTGCAAGAACCTGCAGCGGGAAATCCGCCTCGATCGTACTCTCGCGCAACTCTCCTGCATCTCTCGGTCGCTGTCGTGTCGTCACGCGGCAACCGGGAAAGGGTGACCAGACCGCTTTCAGTTCACCGTCTTCGAGAACGGCTTCGTCGATCTCAGTGCGAAATGCCCAGGTAACGCCATCGCGACTAAACGCGAGCAGGTTATCGCCGGCAAAGCCGCTTGAGATCCAATCCAGCGATTCCACGCAGAAGCCGTGATGTGAGGAATAGGCAAATTTTGCGTATTTATCGGCGACATGCCGGATCTCTTGATGTCTCGGCGGCGGCGCGACCAGATAGGAAACGCCGTTGGAGCGCCAGGTAATCTGGCGCGATACGGCAACTGCATGGAGAGCAGGCGGAGTGTCCGCCTCCTCCGCGGTGCTCCAAAATGGATGGTCGGCAGGAAGGGCCAGCGGAGCGAAGGCTTTCAACGCCCAGAGTGGTGATTGCGCACTGTTGTAGAACTCGCTCATCAGCAGGTTAGGGTAGGCGTAACCTACGGTCAGGCGTCCTTCCGTGTCGAAGATCGGCTGACCAAGCCACCAGCGCATCGCCCGCGACCAGAGGCCACGCAACTTTCCTGCACTCAGTTCAGGATGGCCGAATTCGGCGAGGAGGCCCCAGAAACCGGCGGTTCCGAAGCGATAGGTCATCGAGCGGCCATAGGCGATAGCCGCACCATCTTCTGCAAACCAGTGGCGATACGAGAGAGCAAAGGTTCTCGCCCGCTCGATATAGCGCGCCGACCGCTCGGGATCGTCAACCGCGTGCCAGCGCGCATAGAGAAGCCCGTAGAAATGGAAGGCGAAGGGATTGTAGTAGTCGAACCGTCCCACCTCAGCGCCGTCCTTGTACCATCCTTCACCGACATATTGGCTGTCGATGAAATCAAGCTCTTCGGCGAGGCCTTTCCTGTCGACCGGCCAGCCGACGCTGGCAAGCGCATCGATCACCAGAATTCTGAAGAAGCGCCAGTTGCTTGGGTTGATGCGGGCGTGCTGAATTTGCGATAACCAGCGGAAGAGGTTTTCGCGGCAAGCCTGCGACATCAGTCTGTTCAGGAGCTCGGGTTGTTCACGCAGGAACACGGCAAGCGCTGCCATCTCGACCAGCCGCTGATCCATGTCGCCGGCTTCACCCCAATAGGCAGGATGATCCGGGTCGGAGCCGTTGGCCAAACCTTCGACGATGGCCTCAACTCCGGGCACTGAACAGCCGCCCGCGAGCGCTGGAATCACACCCCATAACAGGCGTGAAAGCCCCTCAAGGCGCGCGGCGCGTTCATCATAGGCAGCAACCGTCGATCCGAGCTTGAGCCCGGCATTGCCTTGCGTGAACGCGCCGAGATGGTTGCCGACGAGCCATGAGAGGAGATGCGCGGCGGCATTCCGGTCGATGGCGGCATCTGGATTGATTGGTGGCGAAGGACGCATCGTCGGTCTCACCAGCAGAAACGGGAATGGCCGAGCGACCGCATGAGCGCTTCCATGAAATAATAGTCGCCATAGGGCAGCATGTTGCGCACCGAGCCGCGCCGTACATGGGCGGCGCCATAATCGAGCAATCCCTGCGCCCCTTCAATTTGCGTAACGTCGCAAGTCTCGATCAGCCCATCGAGCAGTCGATCGGCAAAGGCGCGCCAGCGGATTTTCTCTTCACCGCTTGTCACATCCGCCAGGATGAAAAGCCCGGCCGACAGAATGGCCCCTGCCGAACTGTCGAGATATTGCGGCTCATCGGCCGGAAGGCGCAAATCCCAGAGAGGCACCTGGTCATCGCCCATAAGCTCCTCTGCCTTGGCCGCGACCAGCCGAGCCGCATCGAGATATTCGGGATTGCCCGTCGTGCCGTAGGATTGTGCAAAGCCATGCACCAGCCAGGCCTGGCCACGGGCCCAACAAGAATCATGCGCATAACCCTGATGGGTTTCACCGCGTAGCGGCGCACCGGTCGTGGCGTCGAAAACGAATGTATGGAAGGACGTGCCGTCTTCCCGGATCAGATTGCGGCGGGTGGTTTCCGCATGGGCGTCGGCGATCATCTTGAAATCGGGCGCGCCGGTTTCTGCATGTGCCCAGTAAAGCAGCGCAAGGTTCTGCATCGTGTCGGCAATGATGCGTCCAGCGACGAAGGTGGAGCGCGTCGTATTTTCCGTACCATGCGAGTTCCAGGCCTGGATATAGCCGCCGGCGGGTCTGAAGCGGGCGCGCAGCGCTTCTGCAGCGCGCAGGGCCATCTGTCGCGCTGTCTGCGATCCGGTCAGTTTCCAATCGGCCACGCAGTTCAGTGAAAAGATGAAACCGAGATCATGATCCTGCGCAGCGAGGTTGGACAAAAGCAGGTTAAGGTCAGACTGACGGGCTCGGGCGAGATTGGCCAATCCAGGTTCGCCACCGAACTGATAAGCGAGCCAAAGCTGCCCGGCATAAAAGCTGATGACCCAGTCGAACGGATTGCAATACTGCCAGCCGTTTTCCACGCTGCCGATCTGAGGGTTGCGCAGCCCGAAAATACGCGATGTCGACTTCACCCGTTCGACGCACCGCTCCAGGACCGCCTGGCGACCATTTGGTTTTGCCCTGGCAGGAGATTGGACGGAGTGTGGAAGGGTGGCGGTGAGCATGCAGGTTTCCTCGCTGTAGATGCGAAGACTTTGGCATGTGCGAAAATTTTGTCAATTAAGAAAACTTTTCGCACATGCAGCGAAAAATCCTTTCGCAAATTGTCGATTGCTAGGCGTGCCAATCATGTAGAACTATCTCGCGTGTTGATTTAAATGCGAAAATTTACGAAAATCGCGGAAGAAGGCGCACAGCTTTAATACCGAAAATTTTCGTGATAGACATTCTGTCGCGGAACCGATCGCGGGCGTTAAGAACCGCAGAGACAAAGTGAATGATGAGCGATCCAGACTCGTATCTTTCAACGGCGACACTTCACGATGTTGCAGCTGCAGCCGGCGTTTCGGTTGGCACTGTATCCAAGGCGCTCAATAGACGTGGTGGCGTAAGTCCGAGCGTTGCAGCGCAAATCATTGAGACGGCACGCCGACTCGGATACCAGAAGCGCCAGCTGCCACCGGAACCCGCATATAACGTGGCGTCCACGACGATCATCACCTTCGACCGGTTCGTGGTGAGCGGTCAGTTTTACGGCGAGATCCTCGACTCGATATTGAAGGAAGCCGAAAGGCGCGGCATTGCCACCAATGTAGAGCTGCTTCCTTCCGTCGAAGTTCCAGCACTGCTAGCCCAGGAAAGCTGGTTTGGACGGCAGCGCCCCGAAAGTCTCATCGTGCTTGGCATCGATACGCCGGAAATGCTGGATGCGATTAGCGAACTTGGCTGTCCTGCCGTGATTGTCAACGGTGCCGACCGCCGGATGCGGATCCCGAGCGTGTCGCCCGACTATCACTTCGGCGGGTGGTTGGCGGCACGGCATCTACTGGAGCAGGGGCATCGCAAGATTGCGCATGTGACGCATCCCTGGCGCGTGTCATTTGCGCTCCGGCTCGACGGCTTTCGTGATGCGCTTTCGGATTTCGGAATCACTTTCGATCCCGAAATCCACCTTATTGACACACAGAGCCGGGCTCTGATGAGCCTCGATGCGCGACGTGCCGTCGAGGAAAGGCTGGCGGCCGGCAGGCTGGATTATACCGGCTTTGTCTGTGCTGCAGACATGTTAGCGCTCGGCGTCATACAGGCTGCGACCGCGGCCGGTCTCTCGGTCCCCAATGACATCTCGGTTATCGGCTTCGATGATCTGCCTGTGAGTAGTCACTCAACGCCTCCGCTCAGCTCGATCCGCATCGACAGACAGGAAGTCGGCCGCACGGCGGTCGATCTGCTGCTTGAGCGAGCTGCGATGCCGGATCGCGTTGCGCGGCGGGTCGGCATCGGCGTCTCGCTTGTCTCGCGCGCTTCGGTTGGCACTATTTAGTCGTTGCTAATTGATTGTTCGGGAAACAATGGCCTTCATAGGCATTGATCTCGGAGCGATTGGACCCGCGACATGCATTGACGCTATTTGGACAGTATGTAACTGCCATAGAAAATCGCGTAGCCGCAGAAGGCTAGAACCCAGAGCAGACCGGCGAGCGGCAGAAGCAACATCGTGTATTGTGGCGCAAGCGCTGCAGCGATGCGTAGTGCGGCAGCGATAACGATTGGCAGGTAGATGACGAAAACCGTCGAAGCCGGCGCATGCAGCGCCTGACCGGAGTGGCCACGGGTTGCGCGGGTCATAACCGCGAGCGTCATGGTGCCGATCGCCCCCGATGTCCAGGCATGGATACCGGCCGAGGCGAAGCTTGAATCATAGGCAAGCAGGGCGATGCCGGTCAAGACAAAGCCAAGTGGCACGAATAGGAAGGCGACGTGGAGAATGGTGACGAGCGGTTCGTAGAGCGTGCGTTCGGGACACCAGCGCGCCTGTCGGACCAGTTGAAGAGTACCGGCGAGCAGCATCAGGATTGCAGCCGGTTTTGCCAGAGCGTCCCAGTGCGACGCCAGCGGCCAAGTGGCAAGCGCTATGGTCGAGATCACCATTACGAAAAGATCGAAACGACCGAAGGGTGGCGGCTCGCGGCCGGGATTATTCTTTCTTAGCCAGTTGCCGGTAAAGGTGGGAATGATGCGGCCGCCGACGATAGCGATCATCAGGATGATGGCGGATATGGCAAGGCGTCCCGCGACATCGACATGGGCGAAGCGGGAAAATTCATAAAGGAAAAGCGCCTGCGCTGCCGCGATCAGGCCGATCACGGCCGCCAGTTTGTAATTACGTTTGTTTCTGGCTGCCACGACTTCGCGTAGCGCATAAAGGCCGAGCACGACCAGGAAGGCGAGGTTGATGACGCTTGCGGCGGTGAGGCTGGTATATTCCGAGAGGAAGGTCGCCAGCCGTCCCGCTAGCCAGAGGGCAAACAGAAGAACGAGCGGCGTGCCGGTCAACCGTTTGCGTTTGGTCCAGTTCGGCATGGCTGTCAGTAGGAAGCCAGCGATAATCGCGGGCACATAACCGAACAGAAGTTCATGCTGGTGCCATGCGATCGGCGACAGTGCCGTCGGGACATGCAGAAAACCGAGATACCAAGGCACCCAGAGCAGGATCGACAGTGCAGCATAAAGTGCGCCGAACAGAAAGAACGGTCTAAAGCCTTCGAGCGCGAGGTTTGAAAGACGGATTTTCGGGGCGGAGGTGTTCGACATGGTCAACATCTGTCCTGGTCGATTGTGGTGGTTGACCACAAGAGGGGAATATAGGCGTAAAGCCAGAGAAGGAAGGCGGCAGCCCAGGCGAGGGCAGACGGGCCATATTGCCCACCGGGCAGGATGAGAGATGGCCAGAACTCCGGTGTGACACGCAGCGCCACAGCAGTTAGAAGGCAGAGAATGGCAGCGCGGGTGAGGCGCGAAAAACCGAGTGGCTGGCCGGTATGCAACAGACCGGCGATCGACAGGACCTGCAGCACACCGAGGCCAAGACCACCCATCAGCATCAGGTGCAGGCCCCCGAGCGTCGGGATATCGACGCCGATCCTGCCAAGGCCGATGAGGAGAAGGCCCAGGCCGGCAAGCAGGCTGGACAGCCAGAGGCCTGCGACCTCGAACGTCCAGCCTTCCCGACCGATAAAACCTTCGGCGACGCGGTCGAGAAAGGCAGCGCCCGTCGCCAGTACCAGGTAACCGCAAACAGCATCGGGAAACCCCGAAAACTCGGCGGCGATCAGCAGTCCTGCAAGCCCCGGCGCGAGATTGATCCGGCCCGGATGCGGCCGGTACGGCGAGGTTTCCTCACTTGGATCGAGAACGCGGTTGGTAATCGGCACGCTGATGCGGGCCAGCGCCAGACCGAGAAGACCGAGAAAGGCATATTGCATGAGCCTTATAGCGCGCTCGGCCAGATCATAGGCATCCGTCAGCATGGAAAAACGCAGTAGGCCGGCGGCGATTGCCAATGTCGCGAGCAGCAGGACGAAGCCGGTCAGCGCCATCGTCCGTTTTTTCCAACCCAGACAGGCAGCGTAACCAACAAGGAAAACCAGCCATATCTGATCAAAAATGCCGCCGAGAAGGATTGCGGCGTCAATGCCGAACAGGCCGATGAGCCGGGCTGAAGTCCACAGACCTGCGAGGATGAGCAGTGGCCTTCCCGAAAATCCCTTCGTATCCGTCCATTCCGGCAAAGCCGAGGTGAGAAACCCGAGCAATGCGGCTCCGAACGATCCAATCAGCATTTCCTGGGCATGCCAGTGGGCCGGCAGGGTGTTGTGAGCGAAGGGCAGGCCGAGTTGCCAGCCTGCGACCCAAAGCAGTGGCCAGAGAGCTGTGTGCAAAGCGGCAATCGGGAAGAACAACCGCAGCCCTTCGGCGGTCGCGGCCCGCAGGATATTGCGCCATCCCGAAGTTGTATCAAAGGGCATCACCGTCATCCCGCCCTCCGTTCGTCGAGTTCCTCAACATGTCGAAACAGCGGGTCTTGCTTCATGAAGTGCTGAACGGTCTCGAAAACCATCCGCTCGTCACGTTCTCCAGGCATGAGCGATATGTGACGCTTCCCTGATATTCCGTTTCCGCGCCGGTCCAGCGCGACGACCCGATGAGCGATCCGCACGGCCTCTGCCATGTCATGGGTGATGAAGAGGCCGCCGCGTTTGCCGCTGCCCACATGGCCGATGACGATATCCTGCATATGGCGGCGAAGCGCGGGGTCAAGCGCGGTAAACGGCTCGTCGAAAAACAGAAAATCGGCTTCGCTTGCCAGCGCGCGGGCAATCGCGGTTCGCTGCTTCATGCCGCCCGAAAGCTGGACCGGATATTTGTCGAGATCTTCGCCTTCAAGAGCGGCCGCTGCCGCTGCAGAGAGGATACGATCGTGACGGTCGCGAACCGAGAGCCTTTCCGGAAGCGCCATGCCGATATTCTTGCGCGCCGTGGCCCATGGCAGGAGCCTCGGTTCCTGAAACACGACTGCGTGTCGTACATAGGTCCGGTTGATGCGGCCATGTCGCGGTTCGACAAGCCCGGCGGCGATATGCAGAAGCGTGCTCTTGCCGCAACCGGATGGCCCGACCAGGGCCACCAGTTCGCCTTCGCCGATGTCGAGTGTAACCCGATCAAGAACCGTGCGGCCGAGAAAGGCGTGTCCGATGTCGTTGAGGGTGAGGGCGCTCATCGCTTGACACCCCATGGCCGGGCGGCATGGCGCCATGCTTCCAGCTCGGAACGTGTCGGCTGGATCAGCCCATATTCGACGGCAAGCAGTGCACTTACCGATAGCAGGATCCAGGCAAGTGCGTTCGCCACGTCGAGATTGGAACGCGAGACCGCAAGCGCTTCGCCGATCCCTCCGGCATTGGCGAGAAGTTCGGCCATCACGGCGGCCTTGAAAGCGGTTCCGAGCGCCATGACGAGGATCGGGAAGAGGCGGTTCAGCATTTGCGGAACGGTGATGCGAACAAGTCTGCGAACCCGCCCCATGCCGAGCGAGAGCGCCATGTCGTCAAGCAGCCTGTCGCGGCTGGCGATACCTTCCGCCGCACCGAGAAAAACGATTGGCAGGCAGGCGACGGCAGCTGTCGTCGTCACCGTCGCTGAACCGGTGCCGAACCAGATCATCAGAAGCACGATCCAGGCGATCGGCGGCACGCCGAGCATCAGGGTGATCTGCGGTTGAACGAGGCGCAGGATCGCCGGATGAAACCCGGCAAGGCATCCGGTCATGGTGCCGATCACACCGGCAAGCGCGAAGCCCGAGAGTGCGCGTGACGAGGTGGTGAGCAAAAGCTGCCAGGCGGAAGCCTCGCCCAGAAGGGCCCACGCGGCGGCAAGCGTTTCCAGCGGCGAGGGCAGGATGAAGCTGCCATAGGCTTCATGCGCCACCTGCCAGAAGGCTGCAAAGACGCTCAATCCCGCAAGTCCGGACCAGCCGGACCAGAGAAATTGTCCCGTTCTTGAGGCGCGCTCGGAAAGTGAGGGCATGGTTGGGCTCACAGATACAGCGTGTCGTCGGGTAGTTTTCCGCCGATCATTGGTGCGTTGGTCTTCGCGATAGCTTCAAGCAGCGCCTCGATCTCGGGGCGAGCCCTAGCTGCGGGCGTTGCGACGAGATTGGAGAAAGGCACGGATTTTTCGATGACCGGCCAGGGCAGTTCCAGCGCCGAAGCGGCGTGGCCAGCCGCGGCTGCCGGGTTGGCAACGACCTCTGCTGTCGCTTTTTCGAGACCGGAGAGAAGGGGGGCGATCCTCTCCGGGTAGTCGCGCAGGAAGGCAGGCGCCAATGCCAGTCCCGCCTGCGGCATGATGGCCGCAAGCCCTGTCACTGCGCCCCATTCCTTTTGCATGTCTATTGCGCGATGGACGGTCTTGCTCGTACTCGAGGCCTTGATCATCGCCGCGGTCGCGGCCGGTTCTGGCACCAGTGCCGTTTCGATCCGGCCGGAAAGAAGCAGCTGGATCGCCTCGATCGGGGAGCCGGAACGGCTGACCTTCACCTTGTCAGCCAGACCGTGATGCGCCAGCACGGCGTCGAATACCAGTTCCGGCGTATCGTTGGGGAAGGGCACGGTGATTTCTCTGCCGGACAGGTCGGCAATGCTGCGAATTTCGGGGTTAGTCGAGATTACATAGAGAAGGCCATTGGTCATCACATTGGCGAGCTTGACGCCGAAGCCACGGTTGCTGAGGTTTGCCGCTGCCGTCACCGGCATGACCACGGCCTGCATGGTGCCGGAGGTAAGGCCTGCGCGCATTTCGTCCGGCGTGCGCCAGATGCGGAAACGAACCCGCTCGGCGACATCGCGCAGCAGGCCGGCGCCAACGGCATAGGCAAGCGTGATCGAAGGGCCGGCCGGAGGTCCGTAAAGCACGAGTTCATCGAGTGTGGCGGCATTGACGCGGCTGACGAACGGAAGCGCAAGCGCTGCAGTTGCGGCCGTCCTTAGCAGGGAGCGGCGGTCGATGCCGTTCAAGGTGCTGGAATTCTTCTCGGGTTTTGCAAAAAGGTTCACGACGGATTCTTTCCAAGGGGGCGATAAGGATCTTATCCGGTCATCACGCCGGCTCTTTGCGTAAGCGCAAGAAACGGCGCGACAACAGGGGCGGATTTTCAGAAGCGGCTCCTGAGACCGGCATAAAAGCCGCGACCGTCGCCCGGAATGTAGGCGGCCTGTCCCGCGGTCGCCTGATCGACCACCAGCGTCGAGGAAGCGTATTTTTCGTCGAACAGATTGGTGATCTCGCCGAAGATCGAGAGTTTGTCGTTGATGCGGTATTCGGTCTTCAGATCGATCACGGCGTAAGGATCAGCCCATAACGTGTTCATGTTGTCGACCGGCGTCTCGTCCGGCACCCATTTCAGGCTGGTGGAAATCGTCCAGTCGTCGGTCGCCTGATAAGCGAGCGCCAGGTTGACGATGTGGCGCGGTGCGCCGGCAAGATAGTTGTCGCCGCGCAACGGATCGTCGACGAAGCGGAAATCCTGGAACGTGTAGGCAATCCGTCCGGTCAGACGGTCGGTGAGATCAGTGGATAGGCCGATCTCGATGCCGAAATGGCGGGTTCGATCAGCATTGATGGCGCCAATGGGTGCGCCGGTCGCATCGCGCAGGCTCAGAAGCTCATTGTCGATCCAGGAATAATAAGTGGTGAGGTCCCAACCGACTCTACCGGTCTGGCCGCGCCAGCCTCCTTCGAGTGTCGTTGCCGTCTGAGCTTCTAGAGCGGGCGTGATGAAGGCGTTGGAGGGCAGAGACGGGTTCGCAGGTGCCGGGCGTCCGGGGCTGCTGTTCGGGGTACCGTTGATGGTCGCCAGCAGATCGTCATGGGTCGGTGGTTCGAAGCTGCGGCTTATGGCGGCAAAGAAGATGTGATCGGCGGACGGTTCGAAAGTCACGCCGAGGCTGGGGCTCCAGGCCGTATAGCTGCGATCATAGCTGGTATCAGTCGCAGTTATGGCGCCGTTCGGCAGGCGTACCGTCGGGTTCATCGGATTGTAGGCGATCGTCGGACGCGTTGCCGACGAATAGGTATCGCTATTGTGCCGCGAGGCATGCGCGTATGAAATGGCAGGCGAAACTGTCCAGCCGTCGGCGACCGGAATGTTGAAACCGGCATGCAGCGACAGGCTCGAGGCGTCGAGGTCGTTTTCACCGAACAGGCTGCCGCGTGTACCGGATTCATTGAGGTGATAACGGCGGTCCGCCGAGCCGATCGTATAGAGCGCCGAGGTTTCGAACAAAGGCAGATCGCCAAATCCGTCCGGTGCATAGCTGTAGCGGGCCATGCCCGTCAGGTCGCCGCCAACCGTTTCGCGAATGCCGGCGGAAACCGGAAAACGGAAGCTGTCGTCGGTATGGGTGTAACCGAGGCCGAGATCGATGCGGTGTTCGCCGAGATCGATCGTGGTACGGGAACCGAGCATCACCTGCGTTGCATCCCGGCGCGGCTTGTCGCGCAGCACATTGGGGCCGGGATTGGTGGCGACACCACCGACGATGACCGGGCCTGCCGAAACCTGGCTCGGATCGCTGTCGAGCGCCGCCTTGTTGATCGGGCCGGCGACGTCAAAACCGAGATCGGTGTAATCGAAGAACACGCGGGTGGTCACGACGTCGGAAAGCTCGGCGACGAAGCTGCCGCCGAAACTCACGCGCTCGGACGAATTGTAGTCACGAAAGCCGTCTCGTCGTGTCGCATCGGCATAGATCGAGGCGCCGAGGCTTTCATCGCCGAAATTGGCGCGCGCCGTGCCGCCGACCTGGCCGAAGCTTCCGCCGCCGGTGCTAATCTCGACGCCGGGCGCGCCGGTGATCGGTGGTGACATGAAGTTCATGGCGCCGCCGAGCACGGTGGCACCGAGCCGGTTCGCCATGTAGCCACGATAGACTTCCACGCCCTGCGCGGTCGAGGGATTGGCAAGCCCGACAATATAGGAGCCGTCGGCGCGGTTGATCGGCAGGCCGTCATGCAGCATCAGGATGCCGCGCTCGACCGGGTTCTGCTGCAGGCCGGAGCCGCGGATCTGGATGCGCGGCTGGTCGTTGGCGCCGAAGAAATCCTGCACCACGACGCCCGGAACTCCAGCCAAAACATCCGACAGGGTCGGCGCAATCACACCTTGCCAGCTGTCGGCCTGAACCAGCGTGACGCCGCCGGCCATCCTGTCCATCACGCCATTGGACCAGCCGGTAGTCGTTTTCTGCCCGGATTCCAGAACGATCGGCTCAAGTGCGGTTGACGAACCTGGCACCGCGGATTGCGCCAGCGCTGTCTGGCTGAGCGACGTGGAGGTAATAAGGAGAATGAGCGTATGGCTTGCGAAACGCTTGACGCCAGCGTTTCGCATGAGCGGTGTCTGGACGACGCGCTCTTGTGTAATGGACATGATGAAAGGCCCCCGGACTGCATGTTTTGGATGCCACGCCCGTGCGCCATCAGGCGCCGCGAGGTGGCTACGGACAGAGCGAGGGGAATTCTTGGGGAAGGAGCACAGGCGCAAATGTCATGTAGCCAGCGTTAATTGAGCGCCGGTCCGGCTTCTTTGTCGGAGCGCAAACAAGGCTGACAAACCGACCTTCGTCAGGACGTTCTATATGGTAGCCATACTCAGCGGATCGGCGCCGAACAAAAGGGCATGGCCGCCGAGGAGAAGCCAGAGGGTCATTGCCGCTGTCAGTGCAAATGCAAGCGCCATCGGGGCATCGACCTTGATCCTTTTTCTGCCGGTCGCGAATGTGGCCAGAGGCAGCAGCGGATGGTCCGCGCAAAATGTGCTCCAGCCCTGGCCAAGCCGACGCTTCGCGCGCCTGTCCAGCATCAGGAAACCGGCTGCGGAAAATAGGCCAAGTCCGCCAAAGAGGATGAGAGACCGCAGGTCGCCATTCGCAATCACGTGACCACCAGACCAGAAGAGGAAACCCCACAGAACCGGATGGCGCGTGACCGCGACAAGGGCGCCCGGTCGATCACCGTGCCGGAAGGTTATCGAGGCGGGGTTGGGTGTGAACAGGCCGGCAAGGACGAGAAATATGCCAATCGGAGCGAGCACCAGTGTTGCTGTCGCGTGGCTGCCGGATGGCCCCCACAATTCTACATAGGGCGTGTTCAAAGCGGCATGGAACACCCAGACGAGCAGCAGAGTCGAGACGACCGAATAGATCAGGAGATAGGTTTTTCGGCCGAAAATAGCGATTGCGCCGTTACGGACCGGTGGGAGTGCCGGTACCGAATGCAACAATATGAATGCGATCAGCGCGAGAAAAAGCTGGCTCAAGCGAAAATCTCCCGCTCTTCCCCCTCCGGGGCCAACAGGGCTTCCATCATCAGTTTCTCGGTGGAGACGTGGCGGCGCAGGCACTCCAGGAAGCTACGTAGCATTCTTGCTATCGTGTCGAGGGGAAGGGCGCACCGGCCTTCGGAAAGCGCCGTGAGGGTCAGCCGCAACTCTTCTCCCGCCAGTCTGTCGTAACGGTGCTCGGCCTTCAAATGTTCGATAATCATGACCGAAAAACACGAACCTGCGCGATGGTCAAAGCCGGGAAATAGAACCCGCTCCTCCAGATCATGCGCTTCCCTGAGCAGCAGGAATATGGAATTGGAAAGGCGTTGCAGATCGAAGTATTTCGGATCGGTTCCAATCTCTTCCATAGCCTGCTCGAGCTGAAGGCTCAGACTGAGGAGCTGCTGGTGATTGGTTTCGAGCCGGCGAATATCCGGTGCGTTCAGTGGAGTGACTGAGACTGTCATGACGCTTCTTCCCTTATTGTTGCAGGAACAGAATGCCGGCGATGATGACCGAGGCTGCAACTGCCGAAAGCGTGCCGGTGCGCTGAAGCACACCCATGCGCTGCAGGGTGAGCGCGAAGCCGATGATGATGGGTGTGGCGACGAGGAGGCCGACCTGTGCATCCGTCATGATAGAATTCCTTTCGATGCTCCCACCATGCCTTGGTGATGCGCAATTCTCTTTGCCGAAGCGCAAAGAAGGACATTTTCGCGACGCCTATCGTCGGGCATGACCATGCAAAACGAGATATCAGGTGGCGCGCTGCATCAGACGTCCCATGAAGCGGCTGTCGATGAAGATGTGCTGCTCCTCTGGATTCTGGTCTGGAGTGAACTTGTCGCCTTCGGCATTCTGCTCACGGCATTTCTCATCATGTCAGGCATACACGCAGACGACTTTGCGGTCGCCCGCATTCACCTAAACCCCGGCCTTGCGGCGGCAAACACTCTCGTGCTTTTAACCAGCGGCTGGCAGGCCGCGATTGCGGCACGGCGGCGGGCGTCGCCTTCAACAGCGCGGATTCCACTTTGCCTGGCCGCGGCCTTCGGGTTTCTGTTCGTCGTGATCAAATGTATCGAATACGCCGCCGAGTTCCGTTATTCTTTCGATGCGACCTTCTCCTATTTTTTCCAGCTTTATTTTCTCATTACCGGGTTTCATCTTCTCCATGTCGTCTTCGGCAGCTTCGTCCTGCTTCTCGTCGCGTGGCGACCGGCGCGGGGCAATATCCTTCTCATCGCCACACTCTGGCACGCGATCGATCTTGTCTGGCTGGTAATGTTCCCGATCATCTATCTGGTTTGAACGATATGCATGACACCCGTTTCCCAATGCTTGGGACATTCATTCTCGTTCTTGTTCTGGCTATCGGTGGTGCCACGATCGCGGCTCTCTCTGACGGAAACCCGATCGCCATCGGTACCGTGCTGTTGATCGCTTTCGTCAAGGCGCGGTTCGTCATTCTCGACTTCATGGAACTGCGTCATGGCCAGCGTGGCATGGCACTCTCACTGTTGGCATGGTGCGCCCTGTTGCTTCTTGTGACCTTGGCGCGGCCGCTTCTAGTTTCATATCTCACCTAAGCCAAACCGCTCCCTTCTTTGCCAATGCACAAAGAAGGCTTTTCCCCGAACAATAGAAAGAGGACGTCCCGCATGGCCGGCGAGGTGATCGTCCGGCCGTAACATGGCGGGGGATTTCGAGCCGTGGTCACTGACTGCGTCAGATGAGAGGACGTAAGGTATGGCAGAACGCCTCACCAAGACCGGAGCCCGCAACGTCTTTTACGGCGGGTCCATATTCTTCTTCGCGATTTTCGTGGGGCTGACAGCCCATAGTCACTGGTACATCCGCACGACCTCGACGGATGAAACGGCGCTCACCGACAGCGTTGCCCGCGGCAAGCATGTCTGGGAAAGAAACGCCTGCATCAACTGTCACACCTTGTTGGGGGAAGGGGCCTATTTCGCGCCCGAGCTGGGCAATGTCTGGGTTCGTTATGGCGGCAAGGACGACCCGGAAAGCGCCCGCGACAGCCTGAAGGCCTGGATGGCGGCGCAGCCCTCGGGCATCGAGGGGCGGCGCCAGATGCCGCAGTTCAACCTGACCGAACAGGAACTGAACGACCTCGCCGACTTCCTCGAATGGACGAGCAAGATCAACACCCAGAAATGGCCGCCGAACGACGCCGGTTGATGAGCTCGGACCCAAGGAGAAACATGCGATGAAATACCAAACTCAAAAGGTCGCGATGCTGTATTTCTACGGCGCGATCGGCCTCTTCCTGGCGCAGGTGCTGTTCGGCGTTCTGGCCGGCACGATCTATGTCATGCCAAACACTCTTTCCGAACTTCTGCCGTTCAACATCGTCAGGATGATCCATACCAATGCGCTGATCGTCTGGCTGCTGATCGGTTTCATGGGGGCAACCTACTATCTGCTTCCCGAAGAGGCGGAAACCGAACTCTATAGCCCAAAGCTGGCAATCGCGCAGTTCTGGATCTTTCTCATCGCCGCGGCCGTTGCCGTCGTGGGCTACATGTTCAAGATCCATGAGGGACGCGAATTCCTCGAACAGCCCTTTGCCATCAAGGTCGGCATCGTCATCGTCTGCCTGATGTTCCTCTTCAATGTCACCATGACATCGCTGAAGGGCCGCAAGACCGTCGTCACCAATATCCTGATCTTCGGTCTCTGGGGCATCGCGATCTTCTTCCTGTTTTCCTTCTACAATCCGGGCAACCTCGCGCTCGACAAGATGTACTGGTGGTATGTCGTCCACCTGTGGGTCGAAGGCGTGTGGGAGCTGATCATGGCCTCGGTCCTGGCCTTCCTGATGATCAAGCTCAACGGGATCGACCGCGAAGTGGTCGAGAAGTGGCTCTATGTCATTGTCGGCCTGGCGCTGTTTTCCGGCATTCTCGGCACCGGCCACCACTATTACTGGATCGGCGCCCCGGGCTACTGGCAGTGGATCGGTTCGCTGTTTTCGACGCTCGAAGTCGCACCCTTCTTCACCATGGTCATCTTCACCTTCGTGATGACATGGAAGGCCGGACGCAAGCATCCGAACCGCGCCGCTCTTCTATGGTCGATCGGTTGCTCGGTCATGGCATTCTTCGGTGCCGGCGTCTGGGGTTTCCTGCACACACTGTCCTCGGTGAACTATTATACCCACGGCACACAGGTGACTGCAGCACATGGCCATCTCGCCTTCTTCGGTGCCTATGTCATGCTCAACCTTGCCATCATGGCCTATGCCGTTCCGGAAATCCGTGGCCGCAAGCCCTATAACCAGTGGCTGTCCATGGTGTCTTTCTGGATGATGTGCACGGCCATGTCGGTGATGACCTTCGCGCTCACCTTTGCGGGTGTCCTGCAAGTTCATCTGCAGCGCGTGCTGGGCGAAGGCTACATGGACGTGCAGGACCAGTTGGCGCTTTTCTACTGGGTCCGCCTGGGCTCCGGCGTCTTCGTCCTCATCTCGGCACTGATGTTTGTCTGGGCCACTCTTGTACCCGGCAAGGATCGCGTCCCGGCGATTAGCGGCATCGCTGAGCCGGCCGAATGAGTGACTTCCCGGCTCGCGATCCTGAAGCGCGGGCCGGGAATTATCCTTTCATCCTTAAGGAAATCTCCGATGAACATGCATCTGCGTCACTCGACCTCCCAGATCCCGGCCTATGCGCCGGCTGGCAATGAATGCGCCCTGTTCGAAACCGCCTGGACACGCCAGCTGCCTCTACTGCTGAAAGGCCCGACCGGTTGCGGGAAGACCCGCTTTGTCAGCCATATGGCGGCAAAGCTCGGCCTGCCTTTGACCACCGTGTCCTGCCATGACGATCTCGCCGCCGCCGACCTTACCGGCCGTTATCTGCTGAAGGGCGGCGATACAGTGTGGGTCGATGGTCCGTTGACGCGGGCGGTGCGCGATGGCGGCATTTGTTACCTCGATGAAGTGGTTGAAGCCCGCAAGGATGTTGCGGTCGTGCTTCACCCCTTGACCGACGACCGCCGCATTCTGCCCTTGGAGCGCACCGGCGAACAGCTGGAAGCGCCGGGTTCGTTCATGCTCGTCGTTTCCTACAATCCCGGTTACCAGAGCCTGTTGAAAACGCTCAAACCCTCGACACGCCAGCGTTTCGTGGCGATCGAGTTCGATTTTCTGCCCAAGGCACGCGAGATCGAGGTCGTAGTTGAGGAAAGCGGTCTTGATGCGGCGCGGGTCGAACCGCTGGTCGAACTCGCTCGCCGGCTGCGGGCCCTGAAGGGCCATGATCTGGAAGAGGGCGTTTCCACCCGTCTCCTGGTCTATTGCGCAAGCCTGATCGATGCCGGCCTTGAACCGCGTGATGCGGTGCGCTCTGCGATGATCGAGCCGCTGACTGATGAGCAGGATGTGCGCTCGGCGCTTCTCGAACTGATGCAGGCGGTAATCCGCTAAGGGGAGGACGCGATGCTGGATTTTCTCGAGCTCGAAGAAACCGTGGGGCGCGCCTGGCACAATTTTGCCGGCAATACCCGCACCTGGCCGCGATATGAGGCGGCGGCGGTGAAGCTGGAAGAGCTGCTTCCGGTGATCTCCGTCTGCTTCCGTGGTTTCGGTGGCGAGCGGGCGGTACAGCTCGTTCCCGCCCGGGGCAAGGCATCCGCGCATCGCCTGAAACTTCGCCAGCGCATGGGTTTGGGAGAAGAAAAGCTCGTCCACCCGGCCCGCGACGAGGCATCGTTGATGTTGCCGCCGGTGCTAGACCTGATGCCGCAGCGCGATCTCAACCGCGATCTCTATCTGTGGCTCGCGGCGGTCATGGCGCGGATGGATCTTTCGCCGATCCATGAAATCGATCCGCTTCGCCGCGATCTTGCACTGCTTGAACAGGCGGCGCACCGGGTGGAGGATGTGCTTGAAGCCTTCCCAGGATTGATGCCGCGTTATCAAAATCTCTGTCTGTCGCTGATCGAACAACGCCAGCGCGGAAAGCTGCCGCGTATCGAGCAGATGGTGGAAAATCGCATCAGCGATCTGTTGCGGCATGGCGCCGGTCTTGCGCCGCTTTACCAAGCGGGGCCGTGGCCGCTGAAGGCGCCGCCCGGTTATTTGCCAATGCTGCCGGTGCCGCTCTGGCCGGATGTGTTTTCGCGGGAGGAGGCGGAACCGCGGCAGGAGGAGGATCGTCCCGCCGGTGGCGCAACGCAGGATGCCATGGCGGGTGGCCGCCATATCGCCGTGCGCGAAAAGGATTCTCAGAGGAAAGGCGAGCGCAGCCCTTTTATCCTCAACCGTTTCGAAAAAATCCTCGCCATGGCGGAGATGGTTAATGTCGATCGCCCCGGTGACGATAGCGACGATCATGACGCGGCGGCTGCCGACGAATTGGACGAGATGACGCTCGGCGAGCGAAAGGGGCGACCATCGGCAAAATTCCGTTTCGATCTCGACCTGCCGCCGGAAGCGCTGGTGCATACGCCTCTTGTCGCTGAACTCACCTATCCGGAATGGGATTATCGTCGCGGCGTCTATATGCGCGATCATTGCCGGGTGTTTGCCGGTCCGGCTCCGCTGGAGGGCGAGGACTTCCAGCAGTCCGAGCAGGTCAAAAACCTCATTCGCCGGGTGCGACGGCAGTTCGAGGTGATGCGGCCGAAACGTGAAATGCTGCGCGCCCAGTTCGATGGTTCCGATCTCGATCTGGATGCCGTGGTGCGCAGCCGCACCGACTTGAAGGCCAGCGGCGAATGCTCGGACCGCATCCATCTGATGAGCCGCCCGCAGGCGCATGATCTGGCGGTAACGCTGCTGGTCGATGTGTCGCTGTCTACTGATTCCTGGTTCAACGACCGCCGTGTTCTCGATGTGGAGAAGGAAGCGCTGATGGTGCTGACGGAAGGCCTCTCCGCCTGTGGCGACAACCACTCCATCCTGACATTTACCTCGCGGCGTCGCGACTGGGTGCGGGTGGAAACCATCAAGGCATTCGACGAGCCGATGAACCAAGCTGTGCGCCGCCGTATCGCCTCGCTGAAACCGGGCTATTACACCCGTATCGGCGCTGCCATTCGCCATGCGGCGGCAAAACTGTCCGAACAGCCCAACCGTAAGCACCTTATGCTGGTGCTGACCGACGGCAAGCCCAATGATGTCGATCACTACGAAGGCCGGTTCGCGCTGGAGGATACGCGGCGTTCGGTGATCGAGGCGCGTCGCAAGGGTGTGCAGGTGTTCGGGGTTACCGTCGATCAGGATGCCAAATCCTATGTGCCGGCGATTTTCGGTCAGCATGGATTTTCTGTCGTGCCGGATATCCGCAAGCTGCCTTCGGCACTTCCGGCCATCTATCGCGGGCTGGTCGGTTAATCCCCCAACCGACTCCAGCGAGGACCCGGCCTTACCCGAAGGCCGGGTCCATCTTTTACAATGAGCGTTTAAGCCGCTTTGGAATGGATGCGGCCCGCCTGAGCAAGATAGGCGTCGAAACAGGTAGCAACTGCCCTCACCAGGAAACGCTCCTCGCCGCGCAGGAGCAAAACCCCATTCTCCAATGTTACGATTTCATCTGCGAGCAGGCGTTGAAGCTGCGGATTCCCATTCACGACCGTATCTGCCGAGACACCGTGAGATCGGCATATCGCAGCAAGATCGACCGAAAAATCGCACATGACCCGCTCGATGATCTCCGCTCTCAGCCGATCGTCGGCGGTCAGCCGATAGCCTTTGGCAGTGGCAAGCTGGCCAGTGGCGACGGACTGCGCATATCGGCCGATAGCGACCTCGTTTTGCACGTAGCCGTGAGCTGAACGGCCGATCGCAGAAGCGCCGAAGCCGATCAGGGTCTCACAGGCATCCGTCGTATAACCCTGGAAATTCCGATGTAGCGATCCGGTTTTGGCGGCTATCGACAGGCTGTCGCCAGGAAGGGCAAAATGGTCGAGCCCGATCTGCCTGTATCCGGCATCGAGCAAGGTCGCGGCAATCGCCTCGGCCTGTGCATGGCGTCCGGCTGCGTCTGCGAGCGCTGCCTCATCGATAAGGCGCTGATGTTTCTTGAAGGTCGGGACGTGGGCATAGCCAAAAACGGCAAACCGGTCGGGGCGCATGGATATGGCGGTTTCTGCCGTTTCGATTGCGGAAGCGACGGTTTGATGCGGCAAGCCATAGATGAGGTCGAAATTGATACTTCCGACACCGGCGGCGCGTAGGCCTTCAGTTGCAGCGCGGGTCTGCTTTGGCGTCTGAATGCGGTTGATCGCTTTTTGCACTTTCGGATCAAAGCTCTGCACGCCTAGGCTCGCACGCGTGACACCGGCCTTGCCGAGGGCAGAGATCATCTTATCGGTCAGGGTGCGGGGATCGATCTCTACCGCCAGTTCCGTTTTCTCGACAAAAGCGAAACGGCTGCGCAGGTGGAAGTCGAGATCCAGAAATTCATTTGGTTCCATGATCGTCGGCGTGCCGCCACCGAAATGGATCGTGGCTATTTCCGGCTTTCTCGGCATGGCGTCAGCAACCAGACTTATCTCCCGTTTCAGGACATCGAGATAATCGAGTATCGGCTGGTCTTTCAGGGTGATCGTCGTGTGACAGCCGCAGTACCAGCACATCGACCGACAGAACGGAATATGGACATAAAGAGAGATGGGATCGTCGCCCTCGATCTGGGACAACCAGTCGCCATAGGTTCCACCACCAATGGACGGAGAAAACCGCGGCGCGGTCGGATAGCTGGTGTAACGCGGCAGGCGGGCGTCGCCATAGCGCTCAAGAATGCTTCTCTTCATCGTTCAACTCCTGTGACAGGAGCAACATTAGAGGTCGCACACCTATCCTTCTTTGCCGAATGCCAAGCAGCGAACGGATTGGCTGGATCTGAAAGATCTTTGAGCCGAAACAACGAGGGGGCGTTTTGCGTGTGTTAGCGAAAGATCATAGGCCGCGCCCCAGGCCCGACATATCTCGCGGGCAGATGAAGGACGATAAACACGATGACTGCAAAGCTTGGTGAGGTTCTCTCGATCGATGTTCGCGAAATTCCGGGGGCTCAGCGCCATCGGCGCATTTTCGGCACGCTCGAAACGCTTGAGCCTGGTGAGGTGCTGCACATTACAGTAGATCACGATCCGATCCCTTTGCGCATGCATCTCGATACTAACTTCGCCGGCCTGTTTGGGTGGGAATACCTCGAGCACGGCCCGCAGCTTTGGAAGGTTGAGCTCAAGCGGCTCAAGCATGATGGTTGCGGTTGTTCCTGCGGTGGCAATCACTGATATAAGGCGGCTGTTTTGAAACTGTCGGGTTAATTGCAGCGGCCCACATCCCTTTATTAGGAGAATCCGCATGTCGCAGGTTTACAAGGAACTCGATGTCCGCCCTATTCTGCGCGAAGGCGGGGAGCCTTTTCAGGACATCATGGCGGCTGTTCAGTCATTAGCGCCAGGAGAGGGGCTGCGGCTTCTCTCCACATTCAAGCCGACACCGCTTCTGCCGCTGATGAGCAGACAGGGTTTTTCAAGCGAAACCCTTGAGCTCGATACCGGCGATTGGGAGATTATCTTTTCGCCGATTGCAAAACAGGCGGCTCATGTCGCCGTATCGAGCGGCGCCGAGGACGCTTCGGATTGGCCGGAGCCCTTATGGCAGCTCGACCTCGTCGGTGCGCAACCACCAGTCCCGATGGAAAAAGTGCTGTCGCGACTTTCGTTGATGGAGCCGGGCGAAGTCTTGTTTGTGCTTTTTGACCGCGAGCCAGCATTCCTGGCGACCGAGCTCGAAAACAGGGGGCACCGCTGGGTCGGTGCTTCGGATGGTTCAGGCAACGTCTATCGAATGCTTATCCGGGTCGGATAGCGGACTGGACCTCTTTCCATCCTGATCGTATCGCGTGTCATCGCCACTAAACAGTATAATCAGCCCCGTTTCGGGGCTGATTATACCGCAGCTATCAGTCGATGATGTTACCTTCCCGGGCGGCCAGATAGGCTGCCAGCTGATCGGTGTCCTGAAGTCCGTGCGAGGCGGCTTTACCCATCAGCTCGGCCGGAACTTTCCAGCCGGGATCGACACCATCCATGTTGGGAAGTTCATGCGCAATTCCCTTGTGGCAGTCGATGCAGGTCGCCTTGCCCGAGAGGAGATAACGTGTGTGAATGTCGGCGGCGCGTTTCGTCTGCTTGGTTAAATCCATAGCAATCGACGAGTGGCAATTCCGGCATTCCAGGCTGTCATTGGCCTTCAGACGCGCCCATTCGTGCTGGGCAAGCTCAAGCCGCTTGTCGAGAAACTTCTCGCGCGTGCTGATCGTACCGAAGATCTTGCCCCAGACTTCTTTCGAAGCCTGCATCTTGCGGGCGATCTTGTCAGTCCATTGATGCGGGACGTGGCAATCCGGACAAGATGCCCGAACACCCGAACGGTTGGAGAAATGCACCGTTTGCGTCAATTCCTCGTAGACGTTGGTCTTCATTTCGTGACAACCGGTGCAGAATTTTTCAGTATTGGTCACTTCCAGTGCCGTGTTGAACGCGCCCCAGAAAATCACCCCTCCAACAAAACCGCCGAGCGTGAGGAAGCCCAAGCCCAAGGTTCCAGCGGGCGTGGCGAGAATAAGCCAGGCCCAAAGGATCACTGCTTTGATCATGCCGATCATTGTCCAGATCCCGCCGGTTTGAAGCCGAGTTCGCTCATATCCTTGAACGTGTTGTCGACAAGGGGCCGCGTATCTGCCTGCGGGACGTGGCACGCAGTGCAGAAATAACGGCGGGGCGAAACATCGGCCAGCATCTGGCCCTCACGGTTCATATAATGGGTAACGCTGATCATCGGCGCACCGGAACCTTCTGTCAGTTCACGTCGGTGACAGGACATGCAGCGGTTGGTGTTGACCGACAGCTGGTATCCCTCGATCGAATGCGGGATGACCGGCGGCTGATCGGGATAGTTGCGCATCTTCTGGATGTCGTCGACGATCCATCTCGGCAGGGGATCCGCTCCGGTGTTTTGCATCGGGCTTGAACGGCCCGATAGTTGCGGCACGGTCTGTGCGAGAGCGACCGTGCCGGTGACCAGACACAGAGCAAGCGCGAAAAGCGTCCAGAGACGCCGACTCAGGCGACGGGAAGGATCTTGACTGCGCATTTTTTGAAATCCGTCTGTTTGGAAATGGGGTCGGTGGCATCGAGCGTGACCTTGTTGATCAACTGGCTGGCATCGAACCAAGGTACGAAGATCACGCCATGCGGCATGCGGTTACGGCCGCGGATATCCACCCGGCTGATGATCTCGCCGCGGCGGGACTGGATTTTCACCTGTCCGCCCTGGTTGATGCCGAGCCGGCGCGCGTCGTCGCCGTTCATGAAGCAGCGGGCACCTGGGAACGCTCTGTAGAGTTCGGGAACGCGCATGGTCATAGAGCCGGAATGCCAGTGTTCAAGAACACGGCCGGTGACCAGCCAGAAGCCGAACTCGTCATCCGGTGATTCCGCCGGCGGCTCGTAAGGGGCGGCGAGGATGACGGCGCGACCGTCCTTCTGACCGTAAAATTTGACGCCTTCGCCTGCTTTCACGTAGGGATCATAACCTTCACGGTAACGCCATTTGGTTTCCTTGCCGTCGACCACCGGCCAGCGCAGACCGCGAACTTCATGATAGAGGTCGTATGGACCCAAGTCGTGGCCATGGCCACGTCCGAAGCTCGCATATTCCTCGAATATGCCTTTCTGGATGTAAAAGCCAAAAGCCTTGGCCTCGCGGTTTTCGTAGTCTGGCGAGATTTCGGTGACCGGGAACCGGTCGACCTGACCATTCTGGAAAAGGACTTGGTAGAGGGTCTTGCCTTTATAGTCCGGGTTCTGGTCGAGAATGTCCTTCGGCCAGACTTCCTCGGTGGTGAAGCGCTTGGAGAACTCAACCAACTGCCAGAGGTCGGAGCGGGCTTCGCCCGGCGCGTTTACCAACTGGTGCCATACATGGGTGCGGCGTTCGGCATTGCCGTAAGCACCTTCCTTCTCCACCCACATCGCAGCGGGCAGGATAAGATCGGCACTTAGGGCCGTTACCGTCGGGTAGGCATCCGAAACAACGATGAAATTGTCCGGGTTGCGATAGCCAAGATAGGCCTCGTTGCTGTTGTTGGCGGCGGCCTGCATGTTGTTGTTCACCTGAACCCAGTAGAAGTTCAGCTTTCCATCATGCAGCATGCGATCCTGCTGGACGGCATGGTAGCCGGGCTTTTCCGGGATGATGCCGTGCGGGATCTTCCAGAGTTCCTCTGCGTGTTTGCGGTGCTCCGGATTAGTCACAGTCATGTCGGCCGGCAGGCGGTGGGCAAACGTGCCGACCTCGCGGGCGGTGCCGCAGGCCGAAGGCTGGCCGGTCAGCGAGAAGGGGCTGTTGCCCGGCTCGGAGATTTTACCGGTCAAGAGATGGATGTTGTAGACCATCTGGTTGGCCCAGACGCCGCGGACGTGCTGGTTGAAGCCCATAGTCCAGAGCGACATGACCTTGACCTTGGGGTCGGCATAAAGCTCGGCCAGCTGTTCAAGGAATGCTTTGTCGACACCTGCAAGCTCGGCTACCTTGTCGAGCGTGTATTCGGAAACGTGCTTCTTGAAGGCTTCGAAATCGATCGGCGTCATCTCGGCCGCCTTAGCCGCACCGGTTGCCTTGACTTCCAGCGGGTGTTCGGCGCGCAGGCCATAACCGATGTCGGTCGTCGCCTGCATGAACTTGGTGTTCTTGTCGATGAATTCCTGGTTGACGCGACCGGTCTGGATGATGTGGTTGGCGATGTAGTTAAGGATCGCCAGATCCGTGCCGGGTTTGAAGACCAGCGGAATGTCGGCAAGGTCCATGCTGCGATGGGTGAAGGTCGATAGAACAGAGACCTTTACATGCTCGTGGCCCAGGCGACGGTCGGCAAGACGCGTCCACAGGATGGGATGCATCTCAGCCATGTTCGAGCCCCACAGCACGAAGGCGTCGGCATGCTCGAAGTCGTCATAACAGCCCATCGGCTCGTCCATGCCGAAGGTGCGCATGAAGCCATAAGCTGCCGACGCCATGCAGTGGCGGGCGTTGGGGTCGAGGTTGTTCGATCGGAAGCCAGCGCGCATCAGTTTTGTCGCGGCATACCCTTCGAAAATCGTCCATTGGCCGGAGCCGAACATTCCGAGCGCTGTCGGGCCCTTTTCCTTCAGGGTCTTCTTGGCCTTCTCGGCCATGATGTCGAAGGCTTCTTCCCAGGTGACGGGTTCGAATTCGCCTTCCTTGTCAAAGACGCCGTTGCGTTTGCGTAGGAGCGGTGTCGTCAGCCGGTCCTTGCCGTACATGATTTTCGACAGGAAGTAGCCCTTGACGCAGTTGAGGCCGCGATTGACCTCGGCCTCCATGTCGCCATGGGTGGCAACCACGTGGTTTTCCTTAACACCGACCATGACCCCGCAACCGGTGCCGCAGAAGCGACAGGGGGCCTTGGACCACTTGATTTCCAGTGCCGCAACGCCACCGGGGACGGATTGGGCGGCTGCCGGCATGGCGATGCCGGCTGTCGATGCTGCGATGGCAGCAGCTTGCGCTTTCAGCACATCACGCCGCGTGAGTTCTGCCGTCATCCAACATCTCCTTTTCAGTAATTGTCTGTTCGAAGACCATGTGTGCGGCGATGACGTCATCCATCGCCGAAATTACGATCAATGTTTCACCGAGAAAGCCGGAACTCGGGCCTTCGATGACGATGACGATCTTGCCGCCGCCGGTGGCATGCACCTCGACGCCTTCGATATCGGTGAGGGCGGCAGTCATACGCTCGACCGCTTCGGGCCGCACGACGACCACGGCGCTCGATATATGGTGCTGTGGTTCACGCATGCGCCACCTCCATCCTGTTTGCCGTCATGGTGATGGACTGGGTGGGACAGACCGAAATGCAGGCACCGCAACCGGTACAAGGATCGGTATCGAGCACCGGCACGAAAGGCCCGCCCAGCCGGGGTTTGAACCGGATTGCCGTCGTCGGACAGGCATCGCGACACGCCTGGCAATCAACGAAGTTCAACGCGAGACAGCTATCTGCAATGACGGCATGATGCGCGAATGATGTGGCGGGTTCAGGCGGGAAAACCCGCTCAGGACATCGCGCGGAACATTCACCGCAGAACGTACATTCGCCGACTTGAAAATCGACGGTGGGAATACGATCACGCAGGCTGATTATTTTTGTCGGACAGGCATCAACGCAGTTACTGCAGCCCGTACAGTTGCCTACGGATTCATCTGTAACGCCGGGCGGGTAATAACTGCTGTTTTCGCGCAAAACGCTGCCGGTCAAGAATGCGCGACGCGTGCTGGCCATCTGCCCCATGTCACTCACTCCGCCGAATTTGGCCGTGCCGGGGTTATGTCGTGCGGGCCAGGGGGGCCATAGATGATCTGGTAGGCCCAAACTGCGAAGCCATAGGTGGCAACAGTGCCGACCGCGACTATGGGCCAGATGCCAAACGCGAGAACAACAAAAGTCAGCATCTCGCGACGCCGCTTTTGACGGAACGATGTCTGTTCGAGAGTTGCGGTCGGCTCAACCATATTCGCTTCCGGTTCTGGCAAGATCTGAAATGCAAATATGCACCAAATGCCTTAATTATAACCAAATCCGATAGTCGTTCACCTTGATAAAAGTCAAATAAGCCGTAGTTCGCCAAAAAAATATGCGTAAAGATTAAAAAGAAGACAAACGAAAGTTGTGCCGCGGGCGACGCACAACATTCAAGACGATATTGCCAATGTACTGAAACCAAGTCCAATCATGGTTCGGATCGGCCACTGCCCCAGGGCTCGATGAGCAAAACTTTCTTCGCCCGGTACTTCAGTGTTCCCTAAAAATCAGCATTGATCAAGTGGACGAGTGTCTCTTCGCGTAATCTACCTATACGCGATAACTCTCGTTTTTATTTGTGTTGGAACAATAACGCGCATTCAAGTCGATCTAACTTCGAAGCTGCGGAACAGACATTGGTCCGCTTCTTGAAAAAGGGAGAGACTTTCATGAGTGAACAGTTTCGGTTGACCCGCCGGAGCATGCTGGCCGGCGCAGCTGTCGCGGGAGCATTGGCGCCGGTCGTCACCTCTGTTGCACATGCCGAAGGTGGAGATATCAAGACAAATCCCGCTGCAACAGCAGCAAACATCGCGACGCTGAAGCGCGTCAAGGTTGACTTGGTCAGGCCGCCGTTCGTACATGCCCACACCCAGAAGGGTGAGGGCGCGCCAAAGGTTATCGAGTTCAAGATGACCATCCAGGAAAAGAAGATTATCGTCGACGACAAAGGGACGGAAGTCCATGCGATGACATTCGATGGATCTGTTCCGGGGCCGATGATGGTCGTTCACCAGGACGACTACGTCGAACTGACGCTCGTCAACCCCGATACCAATGAGCTGCAGCACAATATAGATTTCCATTCGGCGACGGGTGCGCTGGGTGGCGGGGCGCTGACGGTGGTCAATCCCGGTGAGACGGCGGTGCTGCGCTTCAAGGCCACCAAGGCGGGTGTCTTTGTCTACCACTGTGCCCCCGCCGGCATGGTGCCATGGCATGTCACTTCGGGCATGAATGGCGCGATCATGGTTTTGCCGCGTGACGGACTCAAGGACCACAAGGGCCACGACCTCGTTTACGACAAGGTGTACTATGTCGGCGAGCAGGACTTCTATGTTCCTAAGGATGAGAACGGTCAGTTCAAGAAGTACGAAAGTGCTGGTGAAGCCTATCCGGATGTCCTGGAAGCAATGAAGACACTAACCCCGACACATGTCGTGTTTAACGGGGCGGTCGGCGCTTTGACGGGTGAGAACGCCTTGCAGGCAAAGGTTGGCGACCGCGTCCTGATCCTGCATTCGCAAGCCAACAGAGATACGCGTCCGCATCTCATCGGGGGCCATGGCGACTATGTCTGGGCTACCGGCAAGTTCGCCAATCCGCCAGAACTCGATCAGGAAACATGGTTCATCCCTGGAGGCGCTGCAGGTGCGGCTTACTACACGTTCCAGCAGCCTGGTATCTATGCATATGTAAACCACAATCTGATCGAGGCGTTCGAACTTGGCGCGGCCGGCCACTTCAAGGTGACGGGCGACTGGAACGATGACCTTATGACAGCCGTGGTCTCGCCGACCTCGGGTTGACGATGTTTGGCTCGGCCTCGGATCCAGTGCCGAGCCGCATCTCCGTGCCGGTCAGAGGAGGCCGGAGGGATCGGAGGATCCTATGACGTTTGTCAATGCCGCTCTTCTTCGTAATGCCTTTTCGTCAATCGCTCTTCCGTTCGCACTTGTTGTCGGCTTGACGGGCGCAATTGGCTTTCAGTCTGGATTACTACCGACGCGTGGAAACGGCGGCCCAGTTCCTGAAACCATCAGCATCCCTGCGGGTCGCTTAGAGTATCGTGAAAGTGGGGAGTTCTTTCGCAATGGCCTCGCCGTCGACGCGCCGATGACCAAAACTCTCCGACAGCCGTTGGAAATCATGAAGTATCAGGTAAGTGCCGAGAGCTACGATCAATGTGTTCTCGAAGGGGGCTGTACTCGCCGCGATTTGCCGACATCGTCAGGCGCGGATTTGCCCGTGACCGGGGTAAGCTTTGACGATGCGGCCATGTATGCCCGCTGGCTTTCTCATAAAACCGGAGAGATCTGGCGATTGCCGGCCATTGAAGAACTGGCGTTTGCTGCAGGCTCGAAATATCCGGATGATGCACTCGGCATCGATCCGGACAGCAAGAATCCCGCATTGCGTTGGCTGGCGGACTATGAACGCGAAACCGCGCGCAAAGCCTCGCGTCTTCCTCATCCTCAACCCTATGGGAGTTTTGGCGAGAACGAACACGGCCTTGCCGATTTCGGAGGAAATATATGGGAATGGACATCAACCTGCCTGCGCAGGGTCATGCTGGACAGGTACTCGAAGCCGATATCGGAAGCCGAAAGTTGCGGTATCTATATTACGGCCGGCAAACACAGCGCCCCGTTGAGCTCGTTTATTCGTGAACCTAAAGGTGGCGGTTGTTCGATCGGCGCACCACCCGACAACGTAGGCTTTCGCCTCGTGCGTGACAGACGGTGGTATGCGCCGCTGCTTTTTGCCATTTCGGGTCGTCCGATGTAGCGTTACTCATGCCGATTCCTCAGGGAGGGAAGTGGGCTGCGTTTCACTATGAACGCGACCTGACCGGCTTCGCACCGAGGAACAAGCCACCTTGAAAATCGACCGCTCGCTTATTCGATCTATTTCGCTTTTCGACCTTATGCCGGACGATGAGTTGGATCGGTTGCTGCAACATGCGTCTGCACGGCGCTTTGCCCAAGGGGAGGCAGTTTTCGAACAAGGCGGATCCGCCGACAGTTTCTTTCTTCTTCTGCACGGCCGGCTCAAGGTGACGCAGGTGACGGAAGACGGCCAGCAGATCATTGTCAGGGTCGTGCATCCAGGTGATTTGTTCGGCTTTGCCAGGGCACTGCAGCGTACGGACTACCCAGGCACGGCAACGGCCGTAGCCGAAAGTGTCACGCTGGCTTGGCCAACGGAGCTTTGGCCGAGCTTTGTAGAGCACAATCCGCGCCTTGCCGTGACGGCCATGCAGACTATTGGGGAGAGACTGGAAGAAGCACATGTTCGCATCCGCGAAATGTCGACCGAGGAAGTGGAACGACGGGTTGCTCACACCGTTCTGCGCCTTGCCAAGAAGGCGGGGAAACAGGAGGAGCGTGGCATCCGCATCGATTTCCTGATTTCCCGGCAGGACATTGCGGAAATGACCGGCACTACCCTTCACACAGTTTCGCGCATTTTAAGCGCGTGGGAACAAATGGGGTTTGTGCTGGGCGGGCGACAAAAGCTCTTTGTAACAGATATGTCGGGGCTTGAGAGTATTGCCGCGGGCGAATTTCGACGGAGAAAATAAGACTCCGCTTTATTTTCCTACGAGGTACGGAGACGAAAGAGTTCTCGTGCCTGCGAAGAAATCCTCGAATTTTGGAAGACAATTCTTCTTGGGAAGGACACCAGGCACTGCCTGACTTCGTCCGAACTATGGATGACCACAAGGCACTTGCAGACAGTGCTAGCCGATGATTGCATGCCTATAATGGCATCAATTGTCTCTATGATTTGTTCTTCTCGATAAGGTCGAGAAGAAAACTGTTTCGGCTGGAATTAGATCGCCTGGCGTCGTCGACATGGTCAGACACAATGATCTTGATCGGTGGCGAGCGGTCGCGAATAATCGCGGCGAGCGGCATGCCATCCTATGCCAGGTGGCATGTCAACGTCGGTCATGGGCCGTGACCAGAGTTCAGAAATGAAAGCTTGGCAGAGCAGGCTTTGATTTGAAGAGGGCCTGCATTGGATGCCTCTAACCTCAAAGGTCGGTTACCTTCGCTTTCCGAATTCATTGCGGAATGGCCTTGCAGCAGTCATCTGCCGCCATAAATCTGCCAACAACCAATCGGGAACACGATGTGCAATATCGCAGCGGCAAGTAGAGCGGGTACCAATGCGAAGCGAGACTGGAAAAACCTTCAAAGGGACGGACGAGATCTCGCGATTGATCGAGAGCGGAAGATGGGACGGTTCTTTCCTCGGTCCGCCACCAGCATGGCCTCGCTGTCTGCAATCCGCTGTCGATATCATGCTGCCGGCAAAGGCCCAGATCGTCATGTTCTGGGGACCAGATCTGGTCGCGCTCTACAATGAGTCTTACGCTCCGACCATCGGCCATCGGCATCCTATAGCTTTTGGCCGACCCGCGCGAGAGAATTGGCCCGAGCTTTGGGACGATCTCGAGCCACTCTTGCGCCGTGTGATGGACACCGGTGAGACAGTCGCCGCGAAGGATCGCCCCTTCTACATCGAGCGTCATGGCTACCCCGAAACCGTCTATTTCGACATCTCGTATTCCGCTATCCATGACGAGGACGGGGTCGTGCGAGGCGTCTTCTGCATCGTGAATGAAACGACGGACCGCGTTCGCGCCGATCAGGCCCTGCAGGAAAGCGAGGAGCGGCTAAGAGCTGTCGTGTCGCAGTCGGCAGCCGGCATCGGCCAAGGCAGCCTGAAAGGGGAGATCCTGCACGTCAATCGGCGGTTTTGCGAAATCGTTGGTTATGAAGAACGGGAGCTCATCGGAAAGAGTATCGCCGACATCACCTACCTCGATGACATGCCCGAGCAAAACCGGCTGTTCAGCCAGCTTGCAGCCACCGGCGAAAGCTTCGACATGGAGAAGCGATATGTGAGGAAAGATGGCAGTCTCGTGTGGGTTAACAATACCGTTTCTGCGCTGCGCGATGCACAAGGGCGTATCCATCAGGTTGCTGTCGTTTCGATCGACATCAGTGAAAGAAAAAAGACTCAAGAGGCAGAGCGCCGGTTAGCCTCGATCATCGCGTCCTCAAACGATGCGATCCTTGCGATAGACCTGGACATGACTATCGCATCATGGAACGGCGGTGCTGAACGGCTTTATGGCTACAAAGCCGATGAGATCCTTGGTCAGTCTGTTCTGGCTTTGGTGCCAGAAGACAGGGCCGAAGAGGAGCCGGCTCTGCTCGAGCAGATCAAAGCCGGCTCCGTAATCGAGGCCTATGAGACCAAGCGTCGCCGCAAGGACGGCCATCTGGTCGACGTTCTGCTGAGCGTCTCACCCATTCATGACACTGCCGGCAAGATTGTCGGGGCATCGAAAATCGCCCATGATATTTCCACAAAAATGGAGGCCGATCCGCTTCAGGCGGTTTTGATCGGCGAGTTGCATCACCGGGTGAAGAATGTCTTCGCGACAGTGATCGCTATCGCGCGTCAGACCTTTGCGAAGACGACTTATACAACAGATGCGGTAGCCGCATTCGAAGCGCGGCTGTCGGCAATGGCGCACGCTCACGATCTGCTCGCAGAAGGTGACTGGCAAAGCGCGGATCTCGCTGCTGTGGTCGAGCGGGTGGCTGCACCTTACCCGCCGGAGCGTTTCGAAATCTCCGGTCCATCAGTTCTGCTGCCCCAAAAGGCCGTTGCAACATTGTCGCTCGCCCTCCATGAACTTGGAACGAACGCGGCCAAGTACGGTGCCCTTTCCGTACCGACGGGCAAAGTATCGATTACCTGGCTCTATGCCCCCCAAACCACTTCTCTTCGTCTCCGCTGGCAGGAAAGGGACGGGCCGAGCGTAGGTGCCCCGACCAGGACGGGCTTCGGATCTCGACTGGTCGAGCGTTTGCTGGCGGCCGAGCTCAATGGAACATCGACGATCATATATGATTCTGCCGGGGTCATCTGCGAAATCGAAGCGTTAATGCCGCCACACGGCAGGGCATGACCAGCAGGAACTATTTTCCCCGCCATGACTTCTCTCGTGACGCAACTCAATCAGGGCTAATATGCAGGAAAAGGATCAACACCAACGCGAAGCACGCAGCGCCGGGGACCGTTTGGTCGCCGGGCACGTGAGTGAGGACCCATTCGCGGCGGCGTTCAAAGCCACGCGTATGCCAATGATCGTCACGGATCCAAACCAAGCTGACAACCCGATTATCTTCTGCAACGAGGCTTTTAGAAAGCTAACGGGCTATAGTGACGATGAGGTCATCGGCCGTAATTGTCGTTTTCTGCAGGGGCCTGAGACTGATCGGGATACCATCGCGCTCATGCGCGAACGGATCGGAGCCGGTCAGGACGTGGCCGTGGACATCCTCAATTATCGCAAGGATGGCTCCACGTTCTGGAATGCCGTATTCATTAGCCCTGTGCGCGATGAAGCAAATAGGATCATCTATTTCTTTGCTTCCCAGCTCGACTTCACGCCGGTCAAGAGTCGGGAAGCGGATCTGGCCGCCGCGCGGCATCAGGCCGAGGCGGAGGTTGCAAAACACACGGCGAACCTGCGCTCTGCGCTGGACGCCCGCACGCTCCTCGTCCACGAGGTCGACCATCGGGTAAAGAATAATCTTTTGACGATGGCCTCGATCGTCAAAATTCAGGCGCGTGTCACCAAGGATGATCGACAAAAACGCACTCTAATGTCGGTGCTGAACCGGATCGAAGCGCTCAGCACGGTTCAGCGCAAGTTGTTCACCCTGGACGATGTCTCGAAGTTCGACATGTCGGAGTTCACACGAGAGCTTGTCACCGACCTTGTCGATGCAACGGGCCGCAAGGACATTCGCCTTTCGCTGGATCTGTCACCTCTGCTCGTGCCAGCCGTCAAGGCCACACCACTCTCGCTGATCGTCAACGAGCTCGTCGGGGATGCCGTCCGGCGCGGGCTAAGCGATGGCGGCGGCGATATCCATGTTGTCGTAAAACGCCTCAATGGCCACTTTCTGATCCGTGTCGAAGACACCTCGGAGCCGGTCGAGCCTGACAGCGAAAGTGCTGAGCTTGGACGGATGTTGCTTGAGGCCTCCGCCCTGCAGCTCGGCGCTGAAATCGAACGGAAGCGGGACGGGCAGAAGACGATTGTCGACGTCGTCCTTCTCGTCGGCGACCATCAGGAGAATACGCATTGAAAGTTATGATCGTAGAAGATGAGATGCTGCTTGCCATGGAGCTCGAAAGCGAGGTGGAAATGGCAGGACATATCGTGACCGGGCTTGCCATGAGCAGCACTCAGGCACGCCATCAGATTGGCAGTTCCAAACCGGATTTTGCGTTTGTGGACATCCATCTCATGGATGGGCCTACGGGCATCGATGTCGGGCGAGAGCTTGCTGCCGCAGGTATTCCCTACGTGTTCGTCAGTGGCAACATCAAGAAAATTCCCGATGATTTCGCTGGTGCTCTTGGCGCAATAGAGAAGCCTTACACGATGAACGGGATGAAGAACGCACTCGCTTATGTGTCGGCAATCATCCAGGGAGACGATAGCGGCTCGCCGCCGGTGAGCCTGGTTCTTGCCGAAGATGCGAATGCGGGACGGCGATCTACGTGAACACCGACAGTGCAGTTGATTTCGGCTCTCCAAGGGAAGACACCGAGCTGCCTAAACTCAGTTCGATGTCTTCCCTTGTCACTGCCTTCCTTCTGATCGTAATTTTTGGCCCGGCAGTTTCCGACTGACCGTCGCGTCAGCTTGGCAATTACGGCTCACTGAAAGCCGTCGCTCTGACCTCGAGCTCCCTCCCAGTCGGATTTTGCCGAAAAATCAGTCCGCCGCCAGCCTTGGAATGTCCGGGAACGTAATCCAAGATGGTTTCCTTACTTTCCAGCACCGAGCCTTGCTCTCTTATTTCTCCTAGAATTTTCACTTGGGATGCGGTTGCACTGGAAGCGTTTTCGATTGAGAATAAGACCTGAAACCCATCGCTGCGCTCTTCTATCTGCACTACCTTCCCATGAAGGTTCGGCGAGGTATCGTGGTCCAGGAACCCGTCCTTTCCTATCCAGACGATCACGCCAACTACGATGATCCCGGAGACAGCACCTGTGATCCATTCGATCCAGTGAGGGGCGCCGGCCTCGATATTTTTACCGTTCGAGATTTTGGTCATCGCGGCCTCACAGGATCAGGCGAGCGGCCGCGGCGCCGATCGCGCCGGGGAAGCTCAGGATGACAATAGTCATCAGGATTTGGGTGGATCCAATGTCATCGGTTCTGTGGAACGTCCAAAGGCAATAGGCACTGATCAAACAAGCAATCAGATATCCAGGCAATGTGAAGCGGACAAAAGCATGCCAGCTTGGCGTGCCCTCGGCGAGATCATGGCTCCCCCTAAAAGACAGGGCGTAGACAAAACCATGCATCACCGCCAGCGAGGCGGCGATGATGACGAGGGCGTGCCAGGGCGTCATCTTATAAGACAGCAGGATCATTTCTTCGGTGGGCGCAACGTTGAGATTGAGGAACAAGGCACCGACAGCCATGAGAAACAACTCCCCAGCGTAGCCTGTCTCCCTTTCGTGAACGGGGTCGTCATCGTTTCCGCCCGCTTCGTCGTTTCTATCATCCGACTGCCCACCGAGTTGGCTTCGGCCCAGCATCGCACCTATACTCGCGGGCACGGCCTGAAGCGCGATCATGCCAATAATCTCGTGCGCTGACTGGTCTTGCTTGATGACTCCCATCGCAACCAAGATCAATGCGCAGGAAACGATACCAAGAGCATAGGCAATGCTGGCATCACGGATCGCTTGCTGCCACGTGGATGTCTCTTCGAAGCCGACCCTGTCGGAGAGAATGATCAGCAGAGGTATATTGACGAGGAGAAGGAGCAGTAAACGGCTGCGGTCCATGTAAACGCCAAGCTGCCACATTTCCATGGTCATAAGCATCGGCAGGGAGAAGAGAAGGGCCCCTGCAATACCGCGTGCAATCCCGGCGAAAAATTTGCTGTTGTCAAAATCCTCGCGCGTCGTCGCGATACTCATGCCAAGTTTTCCTTAAGCAAAAAATTCCACCAGCCGAAGATAGAGGCAGTTGCGTTGAGGACCAGGGCGCTTGTAGCCGAAGCCCGGTTGGCTGGAGAAGAGCGAGCGCTGGGTGAATATTTCCAGAATGTGTAGATCCGCTCGTCTGGATGCAAATGGCGGATCGCATCCCGTCCAGCCTTGTTCGATCAAGTGCGAATAGGCTTGGCGGACCTCGGGGCGATAAAGCGTGTCAGCGATTCAACGCTCCAGTTTGTAAACGTCCGGTGCGGTCGGCATGACATTGAAATCGCCAACCAGCAGGGCGATAACGTCTGGCTCTAGAATTTTCATTACATATTCCTGGAGCCGCCGGAACCACCGCAGTTTGTAGTCGAACTTGGGCCTGGGGCAGGGTTGCCGTTCGGCAGGTAGAGGCACCCTATCAATACGCCATCGATGGCCGCCTCAGCCTCCCCGTCATCTCCGACGAAATCGACCACCCAGTGGCCGGCGCCTTCATGCTGGACGCGTGTATGTCTGAGGCTCATCGTCATCCTCTCAATCGATAAAATTGAAGCTCGCCCGGGTCCTGCCGGTCCATCACGCAAAACTCAGCAAGCTTCGCGCTTTGCGAGAGGGATGCGGCCGTTCTCCTCGCCGTCCCAGTATTGTATCTCGGTGGCCGAGACCTTGATCAGTACGATTCCAGCGGTATCGATCCCTTCCGGAAACCACCGCTCAAGGTCTTTGACCCAGTGAGCCTCAAACTGCGCCTTGTCACGGATCAGGCTTGCGGTACCGTCTATCGCCAGGAATATGCCGGGCTTACCGAGTAAGCTGGGTGGCGCGGTAAACGTCAGGCCGACGCGAGCGTCTTGCTCGATGTCGCTGACCTTACGGGTCTGATCGTATGAGAAGAAGTAGGAGTCGCCGTCGTAATCGACGTCACCATTGTTGCTCATCGGGCGAACGCTGAACACGCCAGGTTCGTTCTTCGTTTGGAGCATGCAGAAATCGATTTTCTGCAGCTGCTTTGATAGTTCTTCCAAGGTGTGCGCCGCCATGTGGCTCTCCAGAAGTCGAGGACGTGCCACTGAAACTCGCTGCCACAGCGTTCGTTCCGTGAATGCCGGGCCGGGAGCCTGTGCCAACCTCTTCTAGTTCAGAAAAAAGATGGCGGCATTGAGCGACGTCGCGTAGGCAAGCCAGAGCGCATAGGGCACGAAAGACCATCGCGCCACTCGGTCTTGGGCCTTGATCAGAAAAGCCATGACCACCAGAAGTAAGCAAGCGATGACGGCAAGGCCTAAGCCGACTTGGCGAAAACCAAAGAAGACTGGCGTCCAGGCCCAGTTCAAAAGCATCTGCAAGGTCCACAGGCGGAATAGTGTGGAACTCAAACCATGACCGATTGTGACCCGCCAACCGGCGATGGCAATGAGGATGTAAACTAATGTCCACGCCGGCGCGAACAACCAGTTCGGGGGCGTAAACCACGGTTTCACCAACGTCTCGTACCAATCGCCAGGTCGGATGGTTATCCCAAGGGTGAAGCCCGTGATGAGTACGAGCGTCAGGAAAATACCGAGAGTTCCATAGTGTTTACGTGTTGTATTCAATGCAAACGACCTTGCAGATTGAAGCGTTCGTGACTGGTCAGGTGTAGAGTGAGGTCGGCATGTCTGGCGCACGCTCAATGCCGGCGGAGATCGAATTGTTTGCGAGCTTCGGCCGCCGCCGCTTCAAAAGCTACTCGTGCCTCATCGATCGTCTTGTATCCAGCAATCGCGCCGCGGCAGGCGCTTCGCGCGCGGACGAAATCCAGCCCCTGTGAAGCAGGCCAGTTATCCATCATGTGTGCAAGCGCTTCAAACGGGCCGCTTACTTTATGGGAGCCAGTTGGAAAGGCGATCTCAACAGGCTCTTTCCATCGTGCGTTTGGACCAGACATAATGCTTTACTCCCTACATATCTGCGGCGTGAGAACGCCGAGTGGCAGGACAAGTTCCGATCTCAGCGATAATATTAGGCAACGGATGCAAAAGAAGTCAGGCCTCGATCGCAAGCTTGCTCGCTTTAAGGACGGCGGCCATCTGGCATGCCTGAGACGGACATCGCATTAATCAATCAGCCTTTCGCGCGATATTTGTTGGTTCGACCCCTTCGAATTTGTCGCTTGCGATGGAACAGTGAACGCCGCGGGCCTGCTTTATCAAACACCTTGAAAACTCCGCGCGGTGGACGACTGCGTTCAGGGCTGCGCGCGCAGGTTAGAGGTTCACGTAATTGAACACTTGCACGCCCGCCTTCGGAGGAACCTTCTCTTTTGCTACCGGTTTTACGGTATCCGCGGTGTAGCCGTACGGCTGCAAATCTCGCTGTGAAGGGTCGCCATATGTCTGCTTTATTTGAGGCCAATTGCAAACCGGAATGGATTTTGCTGGTCGCGGGAGATGATACCGGCTTGCGACGTCAGCAACTGGATGAACTCCAGCCACACGTGCAAGAGCTACACGAACGGGCAATCGTTGTTTTCGAGGTTTCACGAACCGAGGTTACGGCCCTCGAGCAAGGCTGTCGCTGCGTGGCAGGTCCGGCCGATGTTGCCAAGACTTACAGATTCACCTTCGACCGCTTCACGGCCTCCCTCGTTGATGGAAACGATTCCGTAAAATGGGTGGCACCAATCCCAGTATGTTTTGCAGACATAGTCGCAACTATCGAAGAATTACCGCATCGTGAAGCCGAGAACGCAGCGAGGGGGCCATCGTTATCTGGTTAACCTCTGGCTGGACTGCAGTCAGTGTCGATCCTGTCTCTTCCCCCACATCCGAGAGATTGACATGCGCTTCCCTTTCTTCGGAATGAGGTCCACGTCGCTGACAAGCCTTGCCCCGCCATCCCGTTTCTCAAGAGTAATCTTTCGGCTGTGAAATGCCTCAAGTTCTGCTCGGTGACCAACACTCAGTATCGTAACATCCGGCAACTCATTAATGACCGTCTCCATGATCTTGTCCTGGCTTTTGTCATCCAGCGCCGACGTTGCCTCATCCAGTACAACAATGTCGGGGGCATTCAGCAGAAGCCGGGCAAAGGCCAATCGTTGTTTCTCGCCGCCGGACAAGGTGTGGTCCCAAGGGGCTTCATCGGCGATTTTGCCCTTGAGATGTCCCAGGCCAACCTTCTCCAGCGCTGAACCGATTTCCTCGGTGCCCCACATATCGGCTTCTTGCGGATAAGCGACCGCCCGTCGAAGTGATCCGGTCGGAATATAAGGCTTCTGCGGAAGCATGAACAATCGAGCGTTGGCACGGAAATTGACGCTTCCTTCGCCCCAAGGCCATAGCCCTGCGATTGCCCGCACCAGTGTGCTTTTGCCAGAGCCAGACTCTCCGGCTACCAGCACACGCTCGCCCGGTTCGATCTCTACTTGGGTTTCCTTCACGACGGCTCTACCGTCACCGAGGGACACGGAGAGATCGCGAAGACTGAGCATGGTATTGTCAACAGCTTCGCCTCGGGCGATGCGGCCAAGGCTGTCGCTGGTTTCGGCGCGTTCGAGGCCGTCGAGCGACATCATCAGAGACGCGACGCGGCGAGCACAGGCGTTCCAGTCTGCAAGACGGGGATAGTTATCGACCAGCCAGCCAAAGGCCGTCTGGACGATGGTAAACGCCGATGCTGCCTGCATGACTTCACCAAGTGACATGCTTCCATCGAGGAATTTTGGCGCGCATAGCAAGACCGGCACCACGGGAGCAATCAGCATCGATCCGTGCGAGACGAGCGTAGTGCGCATATATTGATGAGCAAGCTGGCGCCATTGCTCACGCACCTTCTGAAACGTTCTGTCGAGATCGTTTCGCTCCTCTTCTTCACCTCCGAGCAGAGCAATGCTTTCGCCATTCTCCCTGACCCTAGTAAGTGTATAGCGAAACTCGGCCTCAACCTGGTTCTTGACCTCGGAGACCTGTACAAAGTTGCGGGCGATGTAAGCGATCGAGCCTGACGTTACGAATGCGTAGATCACCGCGGCGACAACGAGGAACCCCGGGATCGTAATAAACGATCCGCCCACCGGCAGTGTTAAAGCGCCGCCGATTGTCCAGAGTACAACGATGAAGGTCGAGGCAGAGAGAAAGGCGGAGATGACACCTGACACAAAATCCACTGGAGACTCGGTTGCGATCCGCATGTCTTCGGAAATTCGTGCTTCCGGGTTCTGATGGTCGCCACCGATCAGGTTCAGTTGGTAATATCTACCATTGGCAAGCCAGCGGGCGATCAATGCCTTGGTCAGCCAGGAACGCCAACGTCTCTGGATCAACATCCTGACGAATACCTGAATGGTAACCAAGGCTACGCTGCCTAGTACCAGCGGCGGGAACAGAGCTCCCAGATAATAGACCGACGAGGCATTGCGTTGCTCGATCGCGTCGAAAATTTCCCTGTTCCAGACGTTGATTCCATATTGGAAACCGACGTTCAGACCAATCAAAGCAAGGAGACCAATGGAGACTGGCCATGCCAGGCGGTCACCACGACGGCTCCAATAGCCGCGCGCACTGATCCAGAAGCGCTTTAAAAGATAGGATTTGCGGGCTTGCTCGGCTTCCTCGGGTGACATTGCCTGATCGGGCTCAATGGCGTCAGGTACCGGCTCAGCCTCTGAGTGCTCTTCATCCTTCTGCGGAGGGACTTCAGCACCCTGTAATGTTGCAAGTTTTTCAGTTGCGGGGTGGATTTTGCGATCACTCATGAGCCCCTTAACGGCGCTTGAGATAAAAGGTTTCACGCTTTGGTGATGGAATTTCAATACGCTGTTTAATGGGCAGGCCCAGGCTCATCCCTCTCGTCATCCAAGGAGGAAACGAAAGTCTCGACATCCCGTCGCTCGTTCTCAGGCGGGCCTGAAGGCACTGAAGCTTTTCCCCGAATGCATCCGGGGCGACTTGATGAAGATTGGCGAAGTCGCGTCGGCTAGATTGTCATCGCCGACGCGTAGAACGTGTCATAACTTAGCGATAAGTGCGGCTTCTTCATCGTCTCGCTGACGTCCCCCAAGTGCCGCGGCCGCAGAAGCGATGAAGGCACCTACCAAGAGCGAGAGTGCGCCAAGCATCGCTGTTGTGGAGGCTGACTTACGAGCCTTGTCTGCTGCTTCCTGCGTTTCAATTTTCGCCTGATCGATCCGCTGCAGCACAGCATCGACGCGCGCTTTCGCTTCCTCGGGCGTGAGCCCAGTGCGAGACGCCACGACGGCCGACAAGTAGGTCTTGTCTTCGTCGGGCATCGAACCAGCCGTTGCGGAATTAAGGAGGATACGGGAAACCTCCGCAACTGCGGCCGCATCGTCAGTCTGGGCGCGATTGCGCAGATCCTGCGGACGAAGCAAGGCATCCGTGAAATATCCGGCCGCCACGTTAGGACCTGTGTTGTCAGCACTGCCGGATGTGGCGCCGGCAATCGTCGCAGTCGAGGTGGCAGATGCCAAAGCTTGAACTCCGCCGCCTACAAGGCTTGTGAAAGCAGATCCGGCCAATCCTGCAACGAGCACTGTTGCAAGCGCCCAACTGAGAAAGCCGTGCGCGGTGTCCCGAAAAAACACCTCGTCGGTGTGCACGCCGGCCCATTTCGTGCGCAGCCGCCCCGTCAGATAGCCGCCGAGCGCGGAAGCGAGCCACTGGACCACCACAAACCAGATTGCTGCCGTGATACTTACTGTGGTGAATGAAGCGCTTTCTCCCGACCATGGCGACACCATCGTCAGACCAACGCCGGCCCCCAGCAGAAGCAGGATGAGGGCCGTGGCCGCTGCAGCGACCGCGCCACCTATTACCGGACCCCAACTGAGAGCCGAGGCAGAGGATTCAACTCCGACATCTGATACACCAGATTGATAGAGAGGCATGTCCTTCTCCTAGCGCATAAATAGAACAAGAAGGATGACGATCGGCAACGGGACGCCGAGAAGCCAAAGAAGAATACCGCGACCCATAATAACCTCCGATAAACGACTTGTTGTTGGTATCGCCTGAACGCTTCTGAAACTTCCCGGTTCCTCGTCATGTCGCTTTGTACGGTCTTCGAGACTTTCCGCCCATGAGAGCCGCCGTCACAGCGGCGTAGGTTACGGAGTTCCTCAGGCCGTCTTCTATTGCCCGAACACCGTACCCGCCATCGAAGACCACCGCATCACATGCAAAGCGGCTTGATAACGTCCATCCTGATATCGCCCTCAATTACTCCGCGAACCAAGTCGCACCGCCCGTGCTCGATTTCGACGACCGTGTAGAACTTTTCATCCCTGAAAGCGCTTGCGGTCCGGGTTGATACATCGTCGGCGGGAGCCGCGTCGATTTCCATAAAATCCAGCTCTCGTTCCGCGGCCACTATTCGTGCGTCTCCGGCTGTACGTGCCGCGACGACCACCACACCGTGTCCCGGCTTGTTTGCCCACGCGGGATCATCTGCAGAAGCTATCGGCTCAAGGCGGTAAATATTGAGAGCCTCCCCAACGAACTTCGGCGGTGCAGAGTCCGCGATCTGACTTTTACTCTCCATGGATCGACCGAATGTCGTGCTGCTTGTTGAACTTCCGGTAAGCTCTGGATGAATGTCTTTCAACTGGGGCATTGCCGTTCCTCCGATTGAGACGAGAACACTCTCGGCCTACCGGTGTTCCATTAAATGTCTGGAACAGGCCACTGTGTACGTTCATCGCTCTTCCAGCGGAACACGCTGCTCCTATCTTCAATTCAGAACATGGGAGGAATGCATTTGAACGTCAGGATCGACGAAGATGAGCTGTTTGGTTCACCCGGGCTAAATCGTATCAGCCGAAAGGCCCGGTAGAAGGCAGCCAGTTACCGAGAACGTCATCGTGGAGCCATTTACGGTCGCAATGCGAAAGTTCGCCAATAATGGTGTCATCGCAGATCCGATCGACATCGGGGTCCGGCGAGCTCGACGCCGCCGGTTCACTCACCCATCAGCAGCCGCTCCGGCACGCGCAACCCCTGTGGCTCGCCAAACAGCGTGCATCTATCGTCACAAGAAAGTTCCCGTCATCCGATCGCTTCGATGTCATAGTGGTGGGTGCGGGAATCGGCGGCGCCCTTATGGCCCATTCACTCAGCGGCAAAGGATTGCGCATCCTGACGATCGACCGCCGCTATCCGGTTCGTGGTAGCAGCGCCGCGAGCACTGCCATGATCCAGCATGAGATCGATGTCCCGCTTCATCGTCTCGCTAGAACGATCGGTCACGAGAAGGCTTCACGGGTCTGGCGCAGGTCGGCGGGTGCAGTCGAGGAGCTGAAGAGCCTCATTCGGGATCTCGGCATCAACTGCGAATTTCAGTCGCGGCACACGCTTTTTCTCTCCGGGCAAGAGCTTGGCGCGCGAGCGTTGAAAAGAGAGGCGCAGGCTCGCCAAGAAGTTGGAATCCTCGCCGAATATCTTGATCGGGCGGCGCTTCTGGAGCGTTATGGTATCAACCGAAGTGGAGCGATCAATAGCGCGATCTCCGCATCCTCAAATCCTGTGCAGATGACAACGGGCATTTTTCGCGCAGCGAGGCGACAGGGGGTGGAAGTCGTAGGCGGGCTGGAGGTCACCGATGTTCGCGAGGCCGGCGATAACGTCATCGTTGCGACAGATCAGGGGAAGATGATTGAGGCGGCCCACGTCATATTCTGCAGTGGATACGAGTTTCTCGAATGCCTGAGAAATCCACGCCACAAGCTCATGTCGACATGGGCCTTGGCTAGCAAGCCAAGGCTGAAACGACCTGACTGGCTGGATAAATACCTCGTATGGGAGGCCTCGGACCCTTACCTCTACTTTCGTTCCACATCTGATGGACGCGTCATCGTCGGTGGGGAGGATGAGAAAGGTGAGGCTGCCTATCTCGACCCGACAAAGATCGAACACAAGACAGCGGTCCTTGTCGAAAAGCTGGCTGATCTGACCGGGATTTCGCTCGGCAAACCTGATTTTTCCTGGTCGGCCGCGTTCGGCGTCACACCTGACGGGCTTCCGATGATAGGGACTGCGCCAGGGATGAGCCGGGTCTTTGTATCGATGGGATTTGGAGGGAATGGCATTACGTTTGCAAAGATTGCGGCAGACCTGATATCCGCCGCGGTTCTCGGCCACCAGGACGTCGATTGGGATCTGTTTCCCCTTCGGTAGCCTGGAACGGTTGCCAGGTGTGGCGATGCGCTAGCAGCGCACTGCGTCGAATTCTTCAGCGTTTTGACTAATCGAATTTGAGCGCGGACTTGAGCGGGACAGTCAGCGCTACCGATCCATCTGGTCTGACGACCTCAAGACAGCCACCGTCGATGATCTTCCCATTTTTGACCTTGTTTGCAAGAATCTCTCGGGCCGAACTAACGGCGTAATCATGGGCTTCATCTAACGTCGTGAATTCCGAGCCGTCCGGATCCTCGGTGAGCACGCCATCCTGCCTGATATGAAAAAAATATTTCTGCATGAAACCTCCTTCGCGGCTGTCTTAACCATGGAACGTGGTGAACGTTCCAGACTTGTTTCGCCGCTCATCTGAGTGGTGCGGTAGTTGCCGAACGCGCGATAAGTGTCACGACTTTGGGTTCACCACCTCCGATGCTGGGGCGGTTTCAGTCTCTCCGGGAGTTTTGCCGAATACGTAGTAACCAGCGAGCAAGAGCCCGATAAGGAAGATTATACTGACGAACGCATACATCCTTGATCGAGCTTTACCACCTGTGCTCATGTTCTTCCTCATCTTCCATCCATATTGGTAACATGCGCATGCGCAATGAGATGCGCTGAGATATCGCCGCTACAGGCAGCTTCCACTCCAGTAGGGACGCACTGGCATCGTAGTTTCGCTCCCTATCCGGTTTTGCGACGAGAAGACGCGGCGGATTTGGACTTGCCGCTCTTTGCCACCGTCTTTCCGGTAGTGTTGGAGTTGGCGGATTTCCGCTTGGTCGGCTTTTTCTGGGCAGCGCCGGCGCTGTCCCGCAATGCCTGGAGGAGATCGCTCGGCTTCGATGCCTTTGGTGCTACAATCTTTCTGAATGGTTTGCCTTCGATCTTAGCTTTTACCAGTTCGGCAAGGGCCTCCTCGTAACGGTCATCAAAATTCGACGGGTCGTAGGTACCCGTCTTCGTGCCGATGATATGGGAGGCCAAGTCGAGCATTTCCTTGTCGATGTTGATGTCGGCCATGTCATCGAAGGCCTCGTCTGCCGATCGCACCTCGTAATCGAAATTCAAGGTGGTGCAGATCAGACCTTCGCCATGGGGGCGGATCAGCACCGTTCGACGCCGGCGGAACAGTACCGTGCTGGCAATGCCGCGACCTGCGCTTCTTTCATTCCGTCACGGAGCAGAGCAAAGGCCTCCTCGCCCATCTCCTGTGGTGCCAGATAGTAGGGCTTGTCGAAATAGACGTCATCGATCTCGTCGCACGGAATGAACGCCGTGATTGAAAGGGTCTTGTCGCTGTCGGGAACCGCTGAAGCGATCTCGTCTGGCTCCAGCACGACATAGCGGCCATTGCCGGTCTCGTAACCCTTCACCTGTGCGTGATGTTCAACGACATTGCCGGTCTCGCTATCCACAAACTCGCGGCGCACCCGATTGCCGGTCTTGCGGTTGAGTATGTTGAAGCTGATCCGCTCGGAGGATGAGGTGGCTGTGAACAAGGCCACAGGACAAGTGACCTCGCCGAACCTGATGTGGCCCTTCCAGTTGGCGCGTGGCGATGCCATGTCCCGATATCTCCGATACAGCTTTGCCCATTAACAGGACAGGCGCTGAATCGTTCCGGCTATTTTATCGTTCTGAGCAACAGCCACCACCGACTCTCTTTACAGCGCGGCGTAGCGCTTTCGGCAGCGCGATCGCACCTGTAACGCAGAAGATTTTTCCGCTTCACTCGTCGCAATCGCAAAGATTGCCCTTCATAATATACAAAATCAGTAGACAAATGGACGCACGTAAAGATGCGCGTGGGTGCCGGATGTACAAAATCAGTTTGCTTGACAAAAGCCCTATTGCCCAAGGAGAGACCGCGGTCTCCGCCTTGTCGGCGACCGTCAATCTGGCAAAGCGAGCCGAGGCGCTGGGATACCACCGCTTTTGGGTGGCCGAACACCATGGAACAAGCGAGTTGGCGAGTTCTGCGCCGGAAGTTCTAGTGTCCTGGATCCTCGCTAACACATCAAGCATCCGGGTAGGTTCCGGCGGCGTCATGCTACAACATTATAGCCCGTTCAAGGTCGCGGAGGTGTTCAATCTTCTGTCTTCCCTGGCACCGGGGCGGATTGATCTCGGGATTGGCAAGGCGCCTGGTGGCCTGCCCAGGGCAACGGCGGCATTGCAGGTCTATCGTTCAGAAAAGCCGGAATTCGAGACGCAGATCGCTGAGCTTAGCGCCATTCTCGACAACTCCGTCGCCCTGCGGCGAGATGACTCCTTTGCCTTTGCGGGGCCGCAGCCGCCATTCACCGCGGAGCGTTTTTTGTTGGGAGCCAGCCCGGGCAGTGCTCGCCAGGCGGCGCAGCTTGGCTGGAACTTCGTCTTTGCTGGTCATCTTAACGGCGATTCTGAAAACCTGCGCCAAAGTCTTGAAACATATCGCGAGGAAAGCGGCGGGCGCTCACCGATGCTTGCACTCGCCGCCTATGCCTCGGAAAGCGCATCAGATGCGGCAGAGCAGGTGTCGGAGCTGAAGATCTTCAAGGTGTTTCTCGACAATGGTCAGTCGGTCAGCCTTGGTCGACGCGACCAGGCCGAGGATTTTGCAAAACAGGCGGGCTCCAAGAACTATCGGATCGAGGAGCGCAAACCGAGCGTGCTGCACGGGACCCCGGATGAGATCCACGCGGAACTGGCTCGTCTGGCGGCGGCCTACGAGATCCAGGAATTTATTCTGGAACCGCCGGCAGTCGGGGCTGACCGCCGGCTTGCATCCATCGAGCTCTTGTCCCGCAAACCGCTCTCTGCGGCAGCCTGATTTCAAGGAGAAATTATCGTGAGCAGGAAGATCAATTTCGGAATCATGCTGCAGGGTGCCGGCGGGCATATGAATTCCTGGCGACACCCCAAGAGCCCTGTCGATGCGAGCGTCAATCTCGATTTTTTCAAGGCTACGGCCCTGAAGGCAGAGGCCGCCGGCATCGCCTTCGCCTTCGTCGCGGATGGCCTCTATATCAACGAGAAGTCCATTCCGCATTTTCTCAATCGCTTCGAACCCTTGACCATCCTATCCGCGCTTGCAACGGTGACGAGCAAGATCGGCTTGGCGGGCACGGTTTCCACGTCCTACAGCGATCCCTTCACCATTGCCCGGCAATTTGCCTCTCTCGATCTCATCAGCGGCGGGCGCGCCGGCTGGAACGCGGTGACAACGCCGCTCGAAGGAACGGCGAAGAATTACAGCCGCAACCACCCCGAACACGCGCTTCGCTACGAGATCGCCGACGAATATCTGGAAGTGATCAAGGGTCTGTGGGACAGTTGGGATGACGACGCCTTCCTCCGCGACCGCGTCAGCGGCAAATTTTTCGACCGCGACAAGCTGCATACGCTTGGTCACAAGGGACGCTTCTTCCAGGTCGAGGGGCCGCTCAACATCCAGCGGTCGCCCCAGGGGCAGCCGGTGATCTTTCAGGCGGGGTCTTCCGACGCCGGAATCGGCCTTGCCGGCCGACATGCCGATGCCGTCTTCACCAACGGCGTCTCGATCGAGGAAAACCGGACGTTCTCACTACGTGTGAAGCAAGCGGCGGTTGCTCATGGTCGCTCTGCCGATCACGTCCAGATTTTTCCGGGCATCGGTCCGATCGTCGGCGGCACACAAGCCGAGGCCGAGGAAAAATACCAGACCATCCGCAACCTGATCTCGGTCGAGGAAGCTCTCGCCTATCTCGGCCGCTTCTTCGATCATCACGATTTCAGCGCCTACGATCTGGATGCGCCTTTCCCCGAGCTTGGCGACATTGGCAAGAACAGCTTCCGCTCGACAACGGACCGGATCAAACGGGTGGCAAAGGAGAAGGCGCAGACCCTGCGGGAGGCGGCGCTTGATGCCGCCACGCCAAGGGAAGGGTTCGTCGGTACGCCGGATGCCGTCGCGTCCAAGCTCATCGAGTGGTTCGACAATGGTGCAGCCGACGGTTTTATCCTCGGTTTTCCGGTGATTGCCGAAGGGCTGGGCGATTTCACGAGCCACGTCCTGCCGATCCTTGAGGAGCGTGGCTATTTCGACCCGCAACTCCCGGGACATACGCTGCGCCAAAATCTCGGGCTGCCCTACCGGGAAAGCGTTTACGCGGCAGGCGCGGGAGCGGCGGAAAAGGCCAGGGCCTGACATTTCGACAGGGTGAAACGGCCGGCCCCGAGAGGCGCGGCGCAACCTTTGGAAAGTGACAACCATGAATATCCATGTTGACGGCGCGCGTCCTCGCGACGACGCCGAGCGGCTGATCCTTGCCTCGATAGACGAGTTCATCGACATCCGCCGGGACCTGCATCAATATCCGGAGCTCTCCTTTCACGAGAAGCGTACTGCCGGGATCATCGCCAAATATCTGCTCTCCTACGGTTACGAGGTGGCGGAGGGTGTCGGCGGCTACGGCGTTGTCGCCACCCTCCGGCGTGGTTCGGGCGAGAAGCGGCTAGGAATTCGCGCCGATATCGACGCGCTGCCGATTGAGGAGGCGACGGCGCTTGCCTATTCGAGCCGCAATCCCGGCGTCATGCATGCCTGCGGCCATGACGGCCATACGACGATCCTGCTCGCCGCTGCCCGATATCTGGCAGAGCACGGCCGTTTCTCGGGTACAGTGACGCTGATCTTCCAGCCGGCCGAGGAAGTGGGTGCAGGCGCCCGCAGGATGATCGATGATCGACTGTTCGAGAGATTTCCGGTCGATGCCATCTTTGGCCTGCATAATTGGCCGGGCGTCGCGGCCGGCCAGTTGGGCTTCGTCGAGGGGCCGGCCATGGCCTCGGTCGACAAGGCGTTGATCCGTATCGTCGGCAAGGGCGGGCACGGCGCTTCGCCGCATGAGACGGTCGATCCGGTTCTGGCGTCCGCCTCCTTCATTACCGCCTTGCAGAGCATCGTTGCCCGCAATGTCGATCCTCTCGAAATGGCTGTGCTGACGGTCGGGTCGATCCATGGCGGTTCCGCGTCCAACGTCATTCCGGAAAGCGTCGAGCTCAAGCTCACGGCGCGCGCCTATTCTCCTGCAGTTCGCGACAAGCTGGAGGCGCGGGTGCCGGCACTTGCGCGCGCCCAGGCTGAAAGTTTCGGCGCTGAAGCGGAGGTCGATTATCTGCGTGGGTTCCCACCGGTGATCAATCATGTGGAGGAGACGCGGTTTGCCCGCCGGGTCGCCGAGGAGAATTTTTCTACCGATCAGGTGGCCAGCAGTTTCAGGCCACGCACGGCAAGCGAAGATTTCGCCTACATGCTGCAGGAGCGGCCTGGCTCCTACCTTTTTGTCGGTAACGGCGACAGCGCGCCTCTGCACAGCCCCCTCTACAATTTCAACGACCAGATCATCGCGCCGGCCGCCCGTTACTGGGCGCGGCTCGCCGAAGCCTTCCTCTCATGACCGGCAGGACGCAGGAGACACCCGTGAGCGACCGCTTTCTCTACACAAGCCCACTCGACCCGCTGGCAGTGCCGCTGATCGAAGAACTGACTTACGAATACGATAGCAGATACGGCAGCTTCTACGACGCCGAAGGGGCGACCAAGGAAATGAACCGTTATTCGCCGGATGTCTTTGCTCCGCCCCACGGTAATTTTCTGCTGCTGCTACGCGAGGGCAAGGCGATCGCGGGCGGTGCCTTCATGCAGCACGAAGATGACGGCACGACGGAGTTCAAGCGCATCTGGACCCATTCCGACTATCGTCGCCAGGGCCTGGCGCGCAAGGTGCTGCTCGAACTGGAAGAGCAGGCCGCTCGACAGGGCTATCGGCGTGTCTACCTGACGACGGGCTTTCGCCAGCCGGAGGCCGTCGGTCTTTACCTCACTAACGGCTATTCCGCACTTTTCGATACGGCAGCAGATCCTGAGACGATCCAGAAACTGCCGTTCGAGAAGTCGCTTGAATTTGCCATCGTCCCTGCGGGTACGGCCATCGCTGCGGTGACGCTGCACGGTTCTGTGTGAGGGGTATCATGACCATCAGCACTGATTTCAACGATGTTACGCGTGCTTCGGCCGAGACCAGCAAACCGGCCAACGGCGACTATTCGCATTACCGCATCGTGCCGGCTCGTTATCCGGCTCGCACGGTCGGAACCGTGTTCGCTGTCGTCCTCATCGCTGCGACGGTGCATTCGGTGCTAGGCAACGAGCGCTGGGGATGGGGCGTGTTCGCCGAATGGTTCTTCGCCGAGCCGGTTCTGGTCGGCCTCGGACGAACGCTGCTTTTGACCGCGCTCGGCGCATCGCTGGGCTTTCTTCTCGGCACCGGACTGGCACTCGCGCGCGTCTCCGGCTCACCGCTGCTGGCCGGGATATCATGGACCTATGTGTGGATCTTCCGATCGATTCCGCTGATCGTGCTCCTGCTGATCCTCAACAATCTCGGCTATCTCTACGAGACGATCACCATCGGGGTTCCTTATACTGGTATCAACTTCATCAGTTGGAACACGACGCAGCTCATCACGCCGTTCGCCGCAGCAGTACTCGGCCTCGCGCTGCACGCTGCTGCCTTCACCTCGGAGATCGTGCGTGGCGGCATACTTTCCGTAGACCAGGGTCAGCACGAAGCGGCGGCTGCGCTCAGCTTGCCGCGCCACAGGCAGTTTACCCGCATCGTGCTGCCGCAGGCGATGCGCAGCATTCTGCCAAACGGGTTCAACGAAATCATCCTGCTCGCGAAGGGGTCCTCTCAGGTCTACATCCTCGCCCTACCGGAACTCTTCTACACGATCCAGATCATCTACCGGCGCAACCTCGAAGTCATTCCGCTGTTGATGGTGGCTACCGTCTGGTATCTGGTTATTCTCACCGTCCTGTCGATTGTCCAGCATCAGATAGAACGTCACTACTCGCGTGGCGCGCTTCGCAATCCGCCACCCTCGATCTTCGCCTCTTTCTACAGGCAAATCGTGCGGCCAAGGGGCGCGGCGATTGCGACGGACGAGCCGGAGGTCGCCGCCGCAACCAATATCGTCCGCGGCAAGCCGCTCGTGGTGCGCGGCGGCGAGGTGACGATCCATGGCGTCTCGAAGAGTTATGGCCAACTGAAGGTTCTTGACGACGTCACGCTCAAGGTACCGGTCGGCAGCGTTACCACAATTCTCGGGCAGTCGGGTTCGGGTAAGTCGACGTTGCTGCGTTCGATCAATCACCTGGAACGCGTCGATGACGGTTTCATTGCCGTCGATGGCGAACTGATCGGTTACCGCCAGGATGGCGAGACGCTTTACGAACTCAAGGAAAGGGACATCCTCAAACGACGCGTTGAAGTCGGCATGGTGTTCCAGAACTTCAATCTCTTCCCGCACCTGACAGCGTTGGAAAACATCGTCGAAGCACCGATTTCGGTGCGCGGCGTGTCGCGAGAGCAGGCTGAGGCTGAAGCGTTCGATCTGCTGGCCCGTGTCGGGCTTGCCGACAAGGCCCATGCCTATCCGCGCCAGCTTTCCGGCGGCCAGCAGCAACGCGTGGCCATCGCCCGCGCGCTGGCGCTGAAGCCGAAAGTGCTGCTCTTCGATGAACCGACCTCCGCGCTCGACCCGGAACTGGTCAACGAAGTGCTCGACGTCATCAAGGAACTTGCCCGCTCCGGCGCGACACTCGTCATCGTTACACACGAAATCGGCTTTGCCCGTGAAGTCTCCGATCAGGTCGTCTTCATGGAGCAGGGTCGCATCCTTGAGACCGGCACGCCGGACAAGGTTTTCAGCCGGCCGGATCATCCTCGCACGGCCGCGTTCCTCGCCAAAGTTCTCTGAAAACTCCAACAACGATCCCAATAAGGAAACACTAGGATGTCGTATAGAAGCAGACTTCTCAGCATCGCTGTCGGCGGCGTTCTTTCGCTGTCAGCAGTGCTTGCCTCGACCGCTTATGCGCAGGGGCCAGACCTTTCACCGGAACAGAAGGAACGGGTACGGGCTCAGAAGGTCGATGACGCGGTCAAGCTTATCAGCGCCGACTACAAATTCGTGACTCCTGGCAAGTTCACGGTCGCCTCGGTTCCTGGCAACCTGCCCTTTGCCGTCTATGGCGACGACACCAAGACTCCGGTTGGTGGCGAACCTGATATCGCGCAGTTGGTGGCCGATAGTCTCGGGCTCAAACTCGAACTCGTGCCGGTCGCCTGGGCCGACTGGCCGCTCGGCATCGCATCCGGAAAATTCGACGCCGTGATCCACAATGTGACGGTAACCGAGCAGCGCAAGGAAAAGCTCGATTTCTCCACCTACCGCAACGACCTTCTCGGATTTTACGTCGCCAATGACAGCAAGATCCAGGAGATCGCCAAGCCGGAGGACGTTGCTGGCCTACGTGTCATCGTCGGTGCCAGCACCAACCAGGAGCAAATTCTGGTTCGTTGGAACGAAGCGAATATCGCAAAGGGACTGAAGCCGGCGGAAATCCAGTATTATGACGACGTGACGGTGCAGGATCTGGCACTGCAGTCGGGCCGGGCAGATGCCTATCTCGGCCCCAATGCTATCTCGGCCTACAAGGCAGGGCAGGGCAATAAAACCCGCCTCGTCGGCACCTTCTCCGGTGGCTGGCCCGAGACGGCCGAAATTGCCGTCGCCACCAGGAAGGGCGCAGGACTTGCGGATGCGATCACGTTCGCTCTGAACGCCCAGATCGAGAACGGCAATTACGGCAAAGCGCTCGCCCGCTGGAACCTGTCGGCCGAGGCAATCAAGCAGTCGCGCACCAATCCCCAGGGGCTGCCGAAGAGCTGATCTTCAGACTGCTGATGTGTCGGGGGACACAGCAGCGGGGACGCGGGCCATCCTCCCGCCTGCGTCTCCTTCCCGCTAACCGGACGAACGCCATGAACATCAACGCCACCACCATTTTCGAAAAGTTCAGCCGCGTGATGAGCGCTGGCTTCCTTATCCTACCCCTGCTTACCATGCCTCTTCTCGATCGCCACGCAATGGCGGCGGATGACGTATTCGACCTTTCCCCGGAACAGCCTGGCCGGGTTCGAGTGGAGAGAGATGCGGCTGCGATCTCCTCCCTTCCCAAGGAGTTCAAGTTCGTCAATCCCGGCAAATTTACCGTCGCGGTCTCGCCCGGAGGACCGCCGCTGGCAACCTATGCTACCGACGCCAAGACCGTCGTCGGCGCCGATCCAGATTACGCATCGGCGATCGCCGACAGTCTCGGGTTCGAACTTGAACTGGTGCCGGTTGCCTGGGCCGACTGGCCACTCGGGCTGGCATCGGGCAAATACGACGCGGTGATTTCCAATGTCGGCGTCACCGAACTGCGCAAGGAGAAATTCGATTTCTCTACATATCGGCAAGGTCTGCACGGCTTCTTCGTCAAGGCCGACAGTGCAATCAAGGAGATTCGGGAGCCGAAGGATGCAGCCGGGGTGCGCATGACGGTGGGCGCCAGCACCAATCAGGAACGCATCCTGCTCAAATGGAGCGAGGAAAACGTTGCCGCGGGTCTGAAACCGATCGAGTTGCAATATCACGATGACGATGCGGCCCGCATCATCGCACTCCAATCGGGGCGGGTTGATGTCATCGTCCAACCGCACGCGCAACTCGTCTACATCGCGGCAAGAGACAAAAATATACGGCGCGTCGGCACGCTGTCCGCGGGCTGGCCGGAGCGCTATGACGTGGCAATCACGACGCGCAAGGGATCGGGTCTCGCCGACGTCCTGACACTTGCCACAAACGGCCTGATCAAATCCGGCGCTTACGCAAAAATCCTCGAACGCTGGCAGCTGTCGGAAGAGGCTTTGCCGGAATCCCGCACCAATCCTCCCGGACTTCCGAAGAGCTGACGCTCGTTTGTCCGGATTTCCTTCCATCGGCGCGGCTCCTTCTTGGGGCCGCGCCGATATCAATGATCCATAAAAGGCACTCGCATGACTCACGACAATAATGATCGCAGCGGCCGTAAATCGCCGGAGCCTCTCGGCATCAATACGAAGCTGGTGCGCGCAGGCTACGATCCGTTCGACTATCACGGTTTCATCAACCCGCCGCCCGTCAGGGCATCGACCGTTCTGTTCCCGAGCGCCGAGATCATGGATACGCATGCCCAGAAATACACCTATGGCACGCGCGGAACACCGACGACGAACGCGCTCTGCGAGGCGATCGACGAACTGGAAGGGTCGGCGGGAACCATTCTCGTGCCGTCGGGACTTGCGGCGGTGACGATCGCTTTCCTGGCGTATCTGTCGCCCGGCGATCATGCGCTGGTGGTTGATTCCGTCTATGGCCCGACACGGCATTTCTGCGAAACCGTTCTGGCGCGTTTTGGCATCGAGGCCGAGTTTTACGATCCCGGCGCTGGTGCCGGGATCGAGGCGCTGTTCCGGCCGAACACCAAACTCGTTCATACCGAGGCGCCGGGATCGAATACGTTCGAGATGCAGGATATTCCGGCCATCGTGGAAGTCGCCCACCGTCTCGGCGCAGTCGTCACCATGGATAATACATGGGCGACGCCGCTCTATTTCCGCCCGCTCGATTTTGGCGTCGACGTCTCCATCCAGGCTGTAACGAAATATCCGGCCGGCCATTCCGACATCCTGATGGGCACGGTATCGGCCAATGAGGCGCACTGGCCGCGTCTGAAGGAAACCAACGGCGCGCTCGGTATTTGCGGTGCTCCGGACGACGCGTATCAGGTGCTGCGCGGCCTGCGCACCATGGGTGTCCGGCTGGAACGACACCAGCAGAGCGCGCTTGCCGTCGCACAATGGCTGGAGGGAAGGCCAGAGGTTGCACAGGTCCTGCATCCCGCATTGCCGAGTTTTCCGGGACACGATCTCTGGAAGCGCGATTTCAAGGGCGCAAGCGGCATCTTCTCCTTCGTTCTGGCGGTTCCCGAAAAAGCGGAACACAAGCGCAAGGCTCAGGCATTTCTCAACGCGCTAGAGCTTTTCGGCCTCGGCTATTCCTGGGGTGGTTTCCCGAGCCTTGCGCTGCATGTCAATCTGTTTGACCGTCGCGTGACACCGCCACCGTCGGGTGGACCGGTGCTGCGCCTGCAGATCGGCCTCGAAGACGTTGCCGATCTGATTGAAGATCTGGAGCGAGGTTTATCGGCTGCAAAGGCAGGCTGACCCGGAAACGTTGTACCATTCAGCCGCTGTTTCTGGTGCGCGCGGGTGGTTGATCGTGCAGCCGGTTCCAGGCTCTTCGAAACTGCCGAGCCGACGAAAAACCGGCTCGGTCTGCGACCTGCTCCATACCTAACTGCGATCCGTTGACCAGTTCCTTGGCAAGGGCGAGCCTTATCCGGTTGACATAGTCGGTCACGCTCATGCCGACATGCTCGTTGAAAAGCCGCGACAGATGCCGCGGACTGGTGGCGGCGACATCCGCCAGCGCATCGACTGTCCAGGCGCGGGCAGGATCCGCGCCGATTGCGTCCTGGGCTTTATGAATGGCCCGATGGAGATGACTTCGTCCCTGCAGCCATGGCGACATCTGCGGATCTGCGCCCGCCCGGCGCAGATAGATGACGAGTGTGCGAGCGGCCGCAAGCGCCGTCGCATGGCCAACCTTGCGCGCCACAATCGCCAACATCAGATCGATGCCAGCCGTCGCGCCGGCACTGGTCATGCATTCGCCGTCTTCGACGAAGAGCCGGTTTTCCAGGACGCGCGCGGTCGGCGCCAGCCGAGCGAGGTCTGACAGCATCGAGTGGTGGGTCGTACATTCGCGCCCTTCCAGCAAACCGGCACGCGCAGCCAGCAGCGCTCCCGAACAGATGGTGGCAAGCTCAACACCCGGCTGGATGCTACCGCGCAACCATTTGACGATAGTTTCCTCCAGCGGTCCGTCGCCCATACGGTCTTGGGGCCTTCCGGTACCAAGCGGCTCGTCGACCGCGCCGCAGACGATAACCATCGCACCTTCCGGCAGTGTAGCCGGCAACGGCACGATGCCGGAAACGCTCAACCCGACCGAACTGCGAACATCAGGAGAGGACCCGATATAGGTAATATCGAAACGAACCGCCGATTGCTCGAGATTAGCGCGCCGCAAGACCTCGACCGGGCCAGCAATGTCAAGAAGCAGCACCCGTGGCGGAACGACCACGAAAACCGGAATTTTCCGAGGCCGTTCCTTATCGCTCAAGCTGCTGCCTTCCCGTCGATTGCCAGCGCGTCCCTGACTGTCAGAATCCGTGCGAAACGCCCCGCCAAAACCAACTCCGTCCGCGCCCTGATTTCACTAGCGGACCATTCACGCCCATTTGCATCGGTCATCGGAAACGTCAAGGTTGCCTCGCTGACATAATCGACGCCGTAACCGAGATCCGATGCATGGCGAGTTGTCGTTTCGCAGCATTGTTCGGTGCGGATGCCCGATACGATAAGACGCTGGATGCCGTTTTCTGTCAACCAGACGCCGAGACCGGTGCCGACAAGGGCGCTGTGACGGTGCTTGTGGAAGACCACGTCGGGCGAAAATGTGAGAGGCGCGATCGGCCTCACAAGTCCGGAAGCGATTGTAAATTCAACGTCTTCATCCACATGGAAAATCTGCACGACAGGGATGCCGGCCGCCTTCGCACCGTCGATCAAGGCCTGCTGTTTTTCGATGTAGGGCAGGAATTCGTCGTCACGGAAATAGGGCCGATGGCGAAACGATTCCTGCGCGTCGATGACGAGAAGCGCTGTTTGGTGAGGCATGGTGAGTGATCCCTTTTGTTGCTGGAAGCAACAGGAAACAGGATTTTGCAGGCTGCTTCGAGACCACACTCAGACCGGAAGCGGACAATTCGCGCCAAACCCATTGTCCTCCCATGTCATGCCTGAACTGCCGGCCGGGCAATTGGCTCAGACAGAGCGGCCTCGCGTCGCCGGAACACGTCCTGGATGTCCGGCGCGGCCGCGAGCAGCATTCTCGTGTAGGCATGTTGCGGCCGCTCGAACACCTGCTCGACAACGCCTTCCTCGACGAGAACACCACCTTTCAGCACCCCGACCCTATCGGCCATCTGGCGTACCACTGCAAGGTTGTGGCTGATCAGCAAGTAGGTGAGGCCGAATTCCGCCTGCAGCCCGCCCATCAGGTCCAGCACCTGTGCCTGAACCGAAACATCGAGTGCGGATGTCGGTTCATCGCAGACGATGAACCGCGGGCGGCTGGAAAGCGCGCGTGCTATGGCAATCCTCTGGCGCTGGCCGCCGGAGAATTCGTGAGGATAACGATGGCGGGCCTCGGGCTCGAGTCGAACGCGTTCCAGCAGTTCTGCGACCTGATGGTCGACCTCGGCACGATTATGTCCAAGACCGAGCCTGCGTATCGGTTCGGCAATGATGTCGCCGATCTGCCAGCGCGGATTGAGGCTGGCATAGGGATCCTGGAATATCATCTGGACGGCGCCCTTGTGCGCTGATCGATCGTTCGGACCTATCACCTTGCCGCCGACCGATATCCGCCCCGATCGCGCCCGTAACAGTCCTGCCACCATACGGGCGATAGTGGATTTTCCTGAACCAGATTCTCCCACAAGCGCGAACGTCTGACCTTCTCCTATGGTAAAGCTGACGTCGTTAACCGCGGTTATGCTGCGCACCGGGGAAAGGCGCCTCAGCAGCGGCAGGGAGAAGCCACCGGGCAGTTCGAAATCCCGGCGGATGGTTTCGACCCCCACCAGTTCGCGGACACCTGCGAGCGCCGGTCGCGCGCTTTTGCTATGGATCGAAGGAATGGCGGCGATGAGGGCGCGGGTATAAGCCTCCCGCGGATTGCGCACGACGTCGGTAACGGCGCCAGTCTCGACGATCCGGCCGCGGTTCATAACTGCCACACGATCGGCAATTTCGGCCACCACGCCCATGTCGTGGGTGATCAGCAACACGGCCAGCCCGTGCTTTTCGCAAAGCGACTTGAGCAACGCAACGATCTGCGCCTGAACCGAGACATCGAGCGCGGAGGTCGGCTCGTCTGCAATCAGCAGGTCCGGATCGGCGGCAATCGCAAGTGCGATCACGACACGCTGGCGCATTCCGCCGGAAAACTGGTGCGGATAGGCATCTACGCGCCTTTCCGCCTCGCCGATACCGACCTCGCGCAACAACTCGATCGCCCGCTGACGCGCGGCCTTTACATCGAGCGGCAGGTGGCTGCGAATGGTCTCGATTAGCTGGCGGCCGACCGTGTAAAGCGGGTTCAGGCTGACCAACGGATCCTGAAAGACCGTACCGATGCGCCGCCCGCGAAGGCTTTTCAGGGCCACCTCCGAAAGTCCGTCGATCCGCTCGCCCTGGAGAAAAATCTCGCCGGATACGACCCGGCCCGGAGGATCGACAAGCCCGGTGACGGCCGCACCTGTCATCGATTTTCCGGCACCGGACTCTCCGATCACGCCGAGAACTTCGCCGCGCGCGATATCGAGCGAAATGTCGTCGACCGCCTTGAAAAGCCCAGCACTGGTCGGGAACTCCACCGTCAGGTTTCGGATGGAAAGGACGGTATGATTGTCGGTCTTTGTCATCGGCGACCATCCCTCAGGCGTGGATTGAGCGCATCGCGCAAGCGGTCGCCGATAAGGTTTACCGACAGCGCGAGGAGGACGAGCGTTGCGGCCGGAAAGCCGAGGATCCACCACTCACCGGAAAACAGGAATTGCTGGCCGATGCGGATCAGCGTGCCGAGCGACGGGCGGGTCGGGGGAACGCCGACGCCAAGATAGGAAAGCGTCGCCTCCTCGATGACCGCCAGCGCAAGGCCGATTGTTGCGATCACGAGGACGGGGCCGGCAAGGTTGGGCAACACATGGGTAACGAGTATGCGGGCTGGCGATACACCGATCAGTTTGGCTGCCGCGACGTAATCCTTGCGTTTTTCGACCAGAGTAGCGCCACGCACCGTGCGGGCGAATTGCGGCCAGTTGGAAAAGCCGATGGCGAAAATCAGTATCCAGACCGCGGCGTTCTCCTGTTGCGCTGCCGGCACCACCCCTTGGGCGATGCCGAACACCAGAAGTGCGATAAGAATGGTCGGGAAGGTGAGTTGTGCATCGGCCACCCGCATGATGATCGCATCCGTCACGCCGCCGGCATAGCCGCTGACGAGACCGGCCGTCACGCCGATGGCGAGCGACAGGAAGGTCGCGGCGAACGCGACAGTCAGCGAAACGCGACTGCCATAAAGGATGGAGGAAAAGACATCACGACCCTGGTTGTCAGTGCCGAACAGGAATGTCTTTTCGGTGAAGGCACTCGGTTGCATCGGCGGGGTCATCCCGTCGAGAAGATCGAGCGTGGCCGGATCGAACGGGTCATGCGGTGCGATCAGTGGCGCAAAGAGGGCGGCCAGCATCAGGCCGACCGCCAGCACCAAGGCAAGCCAAGTGACGACGCCGAGCCTGCGCCCGATACGGTCGGGTGTTCTCGGGATCGGTTGCCTGGAAGAAGGAGGGACGGTCATGTCGGGATCAGCAGCCATGTCATGCTTCCCCGCTGGTATGTCCGACGCGCAGGCGCGGATCGACGGCGTAATATAGAATATCGACAACGAGATTGATGAGGACGAAGAGAAGAGCGATGAAAACGAGGTAGGCGGCCATGACCGGAACATCGACGGACTGGACCGAATTGATGAACAGAGAGCCGACACCCGGCCATTGGAACACCGTTTCGGTGACAACCGCGAAAGCGATGACCGAACCCAATTGCAGGCCGGCGACGGTGATGACCGGCACAAGCGTGTTCTTCAGCGCATGCCCAAAGTGGATGCGTCTTTGCGGCAGACCGCGAGCGCGGGCGAAACGGATGTAATCCTGCCGCAGCACTTCCAGCATTTCCGCCCTTATCAGCCGCATCAGCAGCGTCGTCTGGAAGAGGGACAGCGTGATGGCCGGCAGGATGATCGAGCGCCAGCCGGACAAGGTCAAGAGACCGGTCGTCCACCAGCCGATCTTCACCGTTTCGCCGCGGCCGAAGGACGGAAGCCAGCCGAGTTCGACGGAAAAAAGATAGATCAGTCCGATGCCGATCAGAAATGTGGGGAGAGACACGCCGATCAGAGAGGCGGTCATGATGAAATGCGTCAGCGCGTTGTCAGGCTTCAGGGCGCAATGGATGCCGAGAACACCGCCGAGGACAAGCGCCAGTGTTGCCGAGGCGAGAGCCAGTTCCAGCGTTGCCGGCAGACGTTCCGCGATCATGCGCGTTACCGGTTCCTGCTGTTTGTAGGAAATGCCGAAATCGCCGCTCAGTCCGCGCTGGACGAAGGAGGTGAACTGGAAGACGACCGGCCGGTCGAGCCCGAGCCGCTGCATCATGATCTCACGGTCTTCCAGCCGGGTTTCCTGGCTGGCCAGCGATTCCAGCGGATCGCCGACGAAACGGATGACCACGAAGGCGATGAGGGCGACCGCCAGCATCACCAGCACCGATTGGAATATGCGTCTTAAAATGAAACCTGTCATGCTACCGCCCGAACGGGACAGGATGTCGCCATCCTGTCCCGGATCCGCCTTGCCCTGATTTTATTCGCTGATCGTCACACGGCCGAGTTTTGGCGATGCATCCGGCGGCACCTCGATGTCGATGTTGTCACGCACTGCCCAGGTTGTGATCTGGTTGTGAAGCGGCAGATAGATCGCCTCCTCCTTCACCTGTTTCCACAATTCGGCGATCGTGGCGTCGCGCTTGGCGACGTCGGTTTCCGCACCGAGCGACTCGATCTTCGCATCGACGGCCGCGTTGGAATAATAGGTAGGGTTATAGGCGCCGTAACGACCCGTTCTGGTGTGGATCAGGTCGTTGAAATTATAGGCGCTGTCGAATGTCGGAACGCCCCAGCCATAGAGGTAGAAGTCGGATTTACGTTCGGTCAGCAGCGGAGAATGCTGCGCGAAGGGACGCGACGCGAGCGTGACCTTGACGCCGATGCGGCCGAGGAAGCCGACAACGGCCTGGGAAATCGCCTCGTCATTGACATAGCGGTTGTTCGGCGTGTCGAGCGTGATGGTGAAGCCGTCCGGATAACCGGCTTCGGCAAGCAGCGCCTTGGCCTTGGCGACATCGGGCTTCGTGTAGGCATCCAGCTCTTTCGACCAGCCATGCACGAACGGCGGCACGATGACACCGGTCGGGATCGAGTTTCCGCGCAGTACAACCTTCTGCAACGCGTCCCGGTCGATCGCAAGATCGAATGCCTTGCGTACCCGCACGTCGTTCAGCGGGTTCTTGTCCTTGATGTTTGACGATGCAAGCGGTGTCTCATCGACACGGTAGCCGAGAAAGATGGAACGGTTTTCCGGTCCACTGGTGATCTTGATGCCATCGGTCTTCTTGAGGCGCTCGATATCCTGCACCGGTACGTCCTGCACGAAATCGACCTCGCCGGACAACAGAGCCGCGACGCGCGTCGCGGAATCGGCGATCGGCGTATAGACGATCTGGGTCACGTCGGGCTTGGCCTCTTCCCAATGCTTGTCGAAGGCGTCGAGCACCGTACGGACGCCGACCTCGCGGGACTTGAGAACATAGGGGCCGCTGCCGTTGGTGTTGCGCACGGCGTAATTGTCCTTGCCAGCCGCATAGTCCTGCACGTCAACGACATTGTTCTTCTCGGCCCAACCCTTGTCGAGAATGTAGGTGCCGGTCAGGTTGTTGGGATAGATCAGGTTCGGTGCGCGAAGCTTGACCTCGACGGTCAGGTCGTCGACAGCCTTGACCTCGACGACATCGGCATGCAGCTGGCGAAGGTTCGACTTTTCGGAGCGGGCACGGTTGAGCGAGAAAGCCACGTCTTCCGCGGTGAGGTCCGCGCCGTCGTGGAATTTCACACCCTTGCGCAGCGTGAACACCCAAGTGGTGGGATCCCCTTCCTTCACCTTCCACTCCGTGGCGATGCGCGGCGTCAGGGCGCCCTTGGCATCACGCCAGACGAGGCTTTCGTAGATGTGGTTCAGGAGCGCATGTGTGACGCCGTCGTTTTGCGCATGCGGGTCGAGCGTCAGCGCATCGGAAGCCCGCGTCCAGCGAATTGTCGCGGCGTCCGCCGCGAATGTGGTGAGCAAAAAGGAAAGTACCGCTGCGGCAAGACCCGCAATATGGGCATTTATCATCGAGGATCTCCGTATCCTTCTGGCGCGCGGCTTGAGGAGCCAGCCACGCCGTCAATAAATTCTAGTAAATCAGTAGAAATTTAAGCTGGACAGAAAAATCCTTTGCGAATTTGGGCGCGAATGGAGATTGTTTCTGCTCGTTCTGTGGATTTTCGAGAGCGCGTTTTGTTGAGAAGTTCCAATCGAGGCCACCCGCGGGAACAAATCGGATCCCAAAATGCGGAAGCTGGGATTTGGTTTGCAAGCGGCGAAATCAGTCTGGCGGCTAGGCGCTTCGGCGTCTCTGACGGGCATCCGAGCCGATACAGATTTTCTCCAATTTAGAAAAATTATGGGAAACCGTTCCGAGACCGTGAGTTCGCGATCCGGCTAAATTGATAGTCTATCAATTCTATAGATTGGGAGCTGTATGACCATCAAGATCTCGCGCCGTAATGCTCTGAAACTCGCCACCGCCGGGGCCGTCCTCGCATCACCATTCAGCGCTTCGCTTGCGTCCGCGCAGCCGTCGGATTTCCCAGCCGAGCTGCGGCTCGACTGGGGCTTCTATTCCTCCCACACATTGCTCATCAAGAACAAGGGTTGGCTGGAAGAGGCGTTCAAGGATGTCGGTACCAAGATCAGCTGGGTTCAGTCGCGCGGAAGCAACAATTCGCTCGAATTTCTCAAGGTCGGCTCGACCGACTTTGCCGGATCGGCAGCACTTTCGGCTTTCCTGTCGCGCGCCAATGGTGTGCCGCTGAAGATCATCTACGTGGCAAGCTGGGGCGGCTCCTCGATCATCCAGGTGAAGTCCGACTCGCCGCTGCAGTCCGTTGCGGACCTCAAGGGCAAGACGATAGCAGTGACCAAGGGAACAGCTCCCTATTTCACGCTTGTTCGCGCGCTCGCCCAATCCAATCTGACGATCAACGATCTCAAGGTCGTCAATCTCCAGCATCCGGAAGGGTTCGCCGCGCTCAGACAGGGCCAGGTGGACGCCTGGGTGGGCATCGATCCGCAGACCGCGCAGGCGGAAATTGCTGGCGACCGGGCGATCTTCAACGACCGCAGCTGGCGGGAAGGAAGTGTCTTCAGCGTATCGGAAGAGTTTCTCGGCAAGCATCCGAAAGCCGTCGAGCGGGTGCTCGGCGTATGGGTGCAGACGCAGAAATGGATCCGCGAGAACAATGACGAGTTCGTCGCTTTCGTGACGGAGCAGGCCGGCGGCGATCCCGAGGTGACGCGCCGCACGATCGCAAGACGCGACTGGACCGATCCGGTGCCCGGCGACGAGCTGCTGGCCTCCATCAAGACGGTAACCCCGCTGCTTGGCCCGGAAGTGCTGAGGCCGGGCGTCAATGTTGATAACGTCCTCTCGCAGCTTCTGGATCCGACGCCGGCCAGGAAGGTTATCGGTGCATGACGATCTCGATCCAGGAGTTTCGGGGCGAGAACCAGACTGAGACCAGGAAGTCACCCGGGCGGCTTTCCCGCCTGGGCGGCAGGTTGTTTTCGATGGATCTGCGTGGCGCGATCGTTCCAGTCGGCGCGCTTGTGCTGCTGGAGCTTTTCGTCCGTATGGGGTGGGTCAGCCCTTACGTGCTGCCGCCGCCATCGGATTTGTACACGACCTTCCTCTATCTGGCGGAGGGGCCGCTGTGGACGAATATCGCTGCCAGCAGCCTGCGGGTGCTGATCGGCTTTGTCGCGGGTTCGCTGCTCGCCATCGTCATCGGCTCGATTGTAGGCCTCTGGTATTCAGCCGAGCGGTATCTCGAGCCGAGTTTCCAGGCATTGAGAGCGGTGCCAAGCCTCGCCTGGGTGCCACTCCTGATGATCTGGTTCGGTATCGGCGAAACGTCGAAGGTCGTCCTGATCGCCAAGAGCGCTTTCTTTCCGGTTTACCTCAGCCTGTTTTCGGGCATTCGCAACGTCGACCGGAAGCTGGTCGAGGTCGGCGAGATGTATCGGCAGCCGTTGCCGGTGCTGGTCTGGCGCATACTGATCCCTGCGTCGCTGCCGCATCTATTCACCGGATTGCGCTACGGCCTGTCGCTGGCATGGCTGAGCGTGGTGGCAGCCGAGCTTCTCGCCGCGTCGGAAGGCATCGGCTACATGCTGTCCGACGGACGCGAACTCTCGCGCCCAGATCTCGTGCTGATCGCGATTATCTGTCTGGCGATATTGGGAAAGGTGTCGGACAGCGTGTTCAAGCTCGTCGAAGACCGGTGTCTTTCGTGGCGCGACACCTATTCGACGTCGATCGGAGGGCGCCCGACATGAGCATCCTCGATATCGAAGTGCGTGAAAAGGCGTTCGGCAGCACAATCGTCCTACATGATATCAGGCTGAGCCTGGACAATGGTGAGGCTGCGGTACTACTCGGGCCGAGCGGCTGCGGAAAAAGCACGCTACTGCGGATTGCCGCGGGCTTGGACAAGCGGTTTTCCGGCAAGGTTTCGGTGCAAGCGGGTCTCGATGGCGCATCGTCTTCACCACCGATCGCCTTCGTCTTCCAGGAGCCACGGCTGATGCCCTGGCTCACCGTGGCGCAGAACATCGGTTATGCGGACGGGCGGCGTTTCGATGGTGCGCGGGTGAACCGGCTGATCGACGATGTCGGGTTGAGCGGCCACGCCGATACGCTGCCGAAGGCGCTTTCCGGAGGCATGGCGCAACGCGTGGCGATCGCCCGGGCGCTCTACACCGAACCGCGAATACTGCTGCTCGACGAGCCGTTCAGTGCGGTTGATGCCTTCACGCGGATGAAACTTCAGGATCTCGTCCTGAAGCTGGTCGAGCAGCGCGGCATCTCTTTCCTGCTTGTAACCCACGACATCGATGAAGCGCTGTATCTCGGCGACCGGATCTACATGATGGGCGCAAGGGATGGCGGCATCCAGCAGGATCTTTCCGTCGACCTTGCCCGGCCGCGGGACCGGCGTGCCGCACGGCTGGCGGAGCTGAAGAGTGATGTCCTCACTGCCTTGCAGGCCGCCCATGTCATCTGAGCGGATGCATTTCGCTCTCCCGTTTTTCGAGAAAAGACAATTTTGCCAATGACAAAGCAGTCGGAATTCCTCTGGTATATCCCCAATCAGGTCGTTGCCGGGCACCGCGGAGAGCCGGTGAGCGGTGACCATAACAGCCTCGATACGCTGACCGAGCATGCCAAGGCGCTCGAGCAGCACGGCTGGCGGGGTGCTCTTCTGGGAGCCGGCTGGGGCCGGCCGGACACTTTCACGGTTGCGACCGCTCTTGCCGCGCGGACGACGTCTTTCGAACCTCTGATCGCCGTCCGCCCCGGTTACTGGCGTCCAGCCAACCTCGCATCGGCGGTCGCGACGCTCGACCATCTTTCGGGTGGCAGGGTGCGGCTCAATATCGTCTCCGGACAGGACACGATCACGGCCTATGGCGATCAGGAAGGCGATCAGGCGGAACGTTATGGCAGGACGCAGGAGTTCATGCGGCTGATCCGCCGCCTCTGGACTGAGGATAACGTGACATTCAAGGGCCAGCACTATTGGGTCGAAAACTCGACGGTAACGCCGAGAATTGCCGAACGGGAAAACCGCATCCATCCGAAGCTCTATTTCGGTGGAGCGTCGGCCGCAGCCGAGCGTGTCTCGGCCAGCGAAGCCGACATCCAGCTTTTCTGGGGCGAACCGCTTGAGGGCGTCGCTGCACGGATCGACCGGCTGAAGCAGTTGAGCAAAGCGCAGGATCGCGACCTGCCGCCGCTGGAATTCGGGTTGCGGGTTACCACGTTTGTGCGTGATACGACCGAGCAGGCATGGGCCGATGCAGAGGCCAAAGTTGCTGAAATGGCAAGAATTGGCAAGGATGACTATGTCGACGAGCGCAGAGTTCAGGCCGTCGGGCAACAACGCCTTTATGACCTGGCCGCAAAGGGTGATGTTCTTGATGAAAATCTCTACACCGCTCCCGGCCGATATGGCGGTGGCGGTGCGGGGACGACTTGGCTTGTGGGGTCGCCGGCCGATGTCGCACGCTCGCTCAAGCGCTACCGGGACCTTGGCGTGACCCATTTCGTTTTGTCTGATACGCCCTATCTGCGCGAGATCTCCAGGCAAGGCGATCAACTCCTGCCGCTGCTGCGCGAACCGGCATGACGTTCGCCTTTTCGTTACCACCTGATGTCGCCGTCGACGGGCACCCGAAGGGTGGTAACAAGGGGCCCGTCATCCTGATCGTCGGCGGTGGATATTCGGGGGCGGCGCTGACGATCCGCCTGCTGGGACGTCTGCGAGGACCGCTACGCATCGTTATTGCCGAGCCGCGCGCATCGCTCGGTCGCGGACAAGCCTATAGTACGACCGAGACGGTCCAGTTGATGAACGGCCCTGCCGGTAACTTTTCCATTCACCCCAACGACGCTACGCATCTTGCTCGATGGGTGGAACAAAATGCGGATATTGGACTTTCCGCTCGTCCGGAAGATGCCAATCGTCGGTTTATTCCCCGCGGACTATTCGGCCGCTATGTCGAAGAGGAACTGCACCTTGCAATAGCCAAGGCGGCGGGCACCGTTGATGTAAAGCACTGGCAATCGCAGGTCGTGAATTTGGAGAGGCAATGCCGAGGGCAGGGCATTTTCGCCCGGTTCGCCGATGGCCGTAGACTTCGGGCAGACCTCGTGGTGCTGGCAACTGGTGTCTTTCCCCTCGCGAATGATCCCGCGCTCGCTCCCCTCTTGGGGGATGATCGGATGGCGACGCCGTGGGAGAGCCAAAAGCTGGATCGTCTCAGCCGATTGGACAATATCCTGATCGTCGGTGCGAGCCTGAGCATGGTCGATACCGTTGCGAGCCTGGAGAGCAGGGGATTTCCCGGGCGATACCATGTCATCTCACGTCGTGGTCACCTCATCGAACCGGTTCGCGTTGCCGGCGATCCTGTGGAGATAATCGATCCCGAGCAGCTACCAAAGTCGACCCGCGGACTTCTGGTATTGATGATCAACGCACGCAGGAAGCTTTTGATGGAGGGGCGGGACTGGCAGGTTCTGCCACTCAGCCTGCGCCCGTTCATCCTGCCCCTATGGCAGAGCGCGACGACCTCCGAGCGCCTCCGGTTCGCACGCCATCTGCGTTCCCTTTGGGACGTGACCGTGCATCGCGCCGCACCACCTTCCTTCGAAGCGATCCAGGCGGCTAGAGATGCGGACCGATTTGTCGCACGCGCGGCAAGATTGGTGTCAGCAACCCCCATGAGAGAACAGATCGAGGTTGTTGTTCGCCCACGGGGCAAACGGCAAACGGAGACCCTTCTCGTTGACGCTATCGTGGATGCCCGCGGGCATCAGGAACACGATTGGGGCAGGATTTCCGCACCTCTGGTGCAAAATCTCTTGCGGGACGGGCTGGTGAGGCGTCACGAGACTGGTTTCGGGATCGACGCAACAAACGAATTCGCAGTGATCAGTCGGCAGGGCGTGGCCCATGCCGACATCTTTGCGATCGGCCACCCCTTGCGCGGTGTCGCCTGGGAGTCCAGTTCTTTGACCGAACTGCGTTTCCAGGCCGAAGTGTTGGCGGACAGGATTTGGGCTGCCTTGAGCAAAATAGCCATATCCGACCAGGCCAGCGTCTGACACTAGGCGGCAGGTCTAAGGCCGAGGTTACCCTTCAGTGTACCTCTCGTGTAGTCCTTTCGGTAAACGCCCCGTTCCTGCAAATGTGGTATAACTTTCTCGACGAACTCGTCGAATCCGGTTGGGGTCAGATGCGGGGCGAAGACGAAACCGTCGGCAGCATCTTCCTGCACATAGCGGTTGATCTCGCGCGCTACAGTTTCCGGCGTACCGACGAAATGCTTGCGCGCCGTGACCTTGATCACCAGCTGGCGGATATTGAGCTTTTCATGCTCGGCGATCTCGCGCCATTTGCGGGCGGTATCTAACCGGTCGTCAAAACGGTTCGCACGGCCCTGCGCCAGCGCCGGCGTGGAGACTTCGGGATCGACATCCGGCAACGGTCCTTCGGGGTCGTAAGTGGAGAGATCGCGGTTCCAGACCTGTTCCAGAAACACGATGGCATTCTTCGGGCTCACCTGCTGCAGGCGGATCCTTCGCAGCCTTTCCTCGGCATCTTCCTGGCTCTCGCCAAGGGCAAAAGCTGCACCTGGCAGGATCTTCAAATCGTTGTCGCTCCGTCCGTAGCGGGCAAGCCTTGCTTTTACATCTCGGTAGAAGGCCTGCCCTTCTTCGAGTGTACCGTGACGGGAATAGATGAGATCAGCATGGCTTGCCGCCAATTCGCGTCCGGTATCGCTATCGCCCGCCTGCGCGATGACCGGTCCACCTTGCGGGGAAGGAGGCAGATCGGTTCGGCCAGCAATGTCGAAATGTTTCGAGTTTGCCACGAAATCGCTGCCCTGCCAGATCGCGCGCGCTGCGTCGATGAACTCCCTTGCGCGCTCATATCGTTCAGCAAACGGCAGGTGATCGCCACGCCGGAAATTCGCGCCGGTAAAAGCGCCGGGTGAGGTGACGACGTTCCAGCCGGCACGCCCCTGAGACAGCGTGTCAAGCGTCGCAAGCTGGCGTGCCAGCGCATAAGGCTCGTTGAATGTCGTGGTCAGTGTACCGATCAGGCCGATATTCTCGGTAACGGCTGCCAGGGCCGTAAGGATCGCCAGCGTGTTGGGGCGGCCAACCACGTCGAGTTCATGGAAACGCCCTTTCTGCTCGCGCACGCGCAGACCCTCAGCCAGAAAAATGAAATCGAGTTTGCCGCGTTCGACGGTTTCGGCAAAATGTCGGAACGATGAAAAGGCAATTTGACTGCCAGCAGCGGGATCGCTCCAGACCGTGAAATTGTTGACGCCTGGAAACTGCGCTCCAAGGATGATTTGTTTCTTCGACATGGTCGTGCTCCGGATTCGTCAGGCTGCGTTGACATAACGGTTGGTAGCGACAGGCAGGGCAAGGCGTTCACGCAGGGTCGATGCCTCTTGTGGCCGCCCGATGCCGGCGGTCCGTAGAGCCGGCAGGAGGTGATCGACCACCGGGCGTAGATCACGGTCGGGTTGACGGGGCAGAAGTCGGATGCCGGCAAGACCCGATGCCGTCCACTCACGCACTCGTGCGGCGATGCGTTCAGCCTCGTCCTGCCATTGCCCGTCTGTTCTCTCCTCTGCGGAAGCGGAGCCGAGGTCGATGTCGGCGAAGAAGCGCAAATCGGGTTGGGCCGCTGATGCGGTTTTCAGCACCGAGGACAATTCGTCGATGCCGGCGCGCAGGAAAACCAGGTCGACATTGGCTTTTGCAGCTAGGTCACCTGCCTTGCTGATGGTTGCGGCAATGATCGGTTGGCCCTGTGGCGGGCGTGGCGTGATTGAGGGACCAAGCACGCTGAAATTATTGCCCTTGAAATCGACATAACGCAGCTTGGCCCCACCAACGAAACGCTGGCTTTCCACGTCGCGGATCACCGCGTCGTCCTCCCAACTGTCCCATAGCCGCCGGATCACGTCGATCGCTTCGCCAAAATCCGTGTCGAGCGCCTGGCGGTCATCCGCCGGATAGCCGTTCAGAGGTCCTGTAAAGCGCCTGGCAGATGCGGCGTGATCTCCCGCGAGCGACTGCGCCAAAAGCCCGGACCGCCCCTCAGTCACATAGTCGAGTGTCGCGATCGCGGTGGAGATATGAAAAGGCTCTAGGACGTTGACCGGCGCGCCGGCAAGGATTCCCGCGTTTTGGCTTTTGGCGCCAAGCCAGTTTGCAAACAGCACGGCATCAAGCCCGTCGCCGTCGGGCCTGGCGAAACGGTCCTCGATGATGATGAGGTCGGCGGCTGCATCGAGCCTTTGCAAGAGGCCGCCCGAACCGGTTTCAGTGTGGAAGATATTACGGGATCCGGCATCAAGGCCGATGCCGATATGAATGCCCTTGGTCAATGTCATGTCTTGCTCCGAGCAAAAGGTTGCGGGTCTGTCGGTCGATCAGCTGGCATTACGCAGGCCGTGATCCGCCTCTTTTGCCGCTGGAAACAGTCGGGTGAAATCGGTGATAATCTGGCCGTAATCCTCGGCAGCGAATTCGTAAGGAAGTTCGAGCCTGAATTCGGCGATTTGCGGCAGGACCGGGTCTCGGGACAGTTGGTCAAGGATTTCGTCTGTCGTACCAATGATGTCTGGTAGGAACAGGGTTCGCCGCGGGCCGTGAGGGGTCTTGGTGCGCTCCGTACGGGCGGCGACGAAATCCGCATATTTCCGGCGTGTGGCCGGGCTGGCGCTATCGGTCGGCAGAATGACGCGGCCGAGTGCGACACGCGGCGGGCGGGCATGCGTCCATTCCTGCTTGAAACGGTTGATCAGCGCTGCCTGCGCAGTCAGGAAATCGTCCGTGCCTTCACCGCTGACGATATTGCCGGTGAGAAGGTTGAAGCCGGCATGTCCCGCCCAGCGAGCCGAATTCTGGGAACCACCGCCGTACCAGAGTCTATCGGCAAGCCCTGGTGCGAGCGGGCGCAGACGGGGCGTCTGGGCACCCGCCGCATTGCCGGAGAGCAGCTCGTCGGAGAGAGGCAGCGATTGAAGCGCGCGAGCCAGTTTTTCTGCGCGTCCATGTCCGTAATCGGCCTGCGGTGCGTCATCGGTGTAGTCTGCGATCAGATCGCCGAAAGGCGGTGCACCGACCGATACACCGACATTCAGGCGTCCGCCCGAAAGGATGTCTACCGTCGCCAAGTCCTCGGCGAGACGAAACGGATTTTCATAACCGAGCTGGATGACTGCGGTACCGAGCCCGATCTTTTTTGTGCGCTGGGACGCGGCAGCGAGAAAAGTCGCGGCAGAGGAGATGCCGCGCTCCAGATGGCGCTGTCGCACCAATGCGCCGGAATAACCTAGCCTTTCACCGAGCTCGATCAGTTGCAGCGTTTCCTCTATCCCCTTGGCGGGGTTGTCGTCATCGTAGTTACCGGGAACGAGAAACGAAAATTTCGAGATGTGGGACAGCGGCATGGCAACTCTCAAATGAAAGGGGGAGTGAATGATGGGCGTGGCTGGCGGTCAATCACGCCGCAGACAGGGCACGATGTCGGGCAAGCCGATCGAGTATTCTCTCTTCCTGCTCGGCCTTCAGCGCCTTTACGCGTTCTGTCGCCGCTTCGAATGAGGCGGCCGGCGGGTAGATGGGGGTTGAGGGTGTCTGTTCGGCCTTGGCGCCGATATTTTTTTCGAAGGGAAGCGATCGATAAAGGCGAGGATCCGCGTCGACCTCGAAGAGCGGCCGATATCCTAGGCTCAGATACAGGTTGACGGCTTCCGGCTGGCGAAAACCGGTCGAAAGATAGGTCCGCGTATAGCCGAGGCTGACGGCACTGTCTTCCAGGACGGTCATGATGCGTCGGGCAAGCCCCTGTCGTCGCAGCGAAGGATCGGTCCAGATCCTCTTGATCTCTGCCGTCTCGTCGTCGTGGCTCATAAAGGCGCCACCGGCGATGGTCTGCCCGTCGCGCTGCAGGAGAAGAAAATCGCCGAGCGGCGGAGAATTGATGCCGTCAGGGTAACGGAAGAGTTCCGTCCGCGCTCCGCCCGGTCGACTATCGACACCATAGCGACCATCATACTCGCTGATCAGCCCCTCAATCAGAGGCCGGGTCAAGGGATCATGAAGGGTAGTCCGGATAATGACGTCGGGCATGGCTTTCCTCGCAAGGGGCGGTAGCCAGCTGTCCAGACGGTCTCGCTCAGCCTCCTCATCAAAGACCCGGGCCCGCCCCAGCCGCGCGTAAAGCATGGATCAAGGAGGTCATGGTTGGCGCGGCATGATCTTTTATTGTGCAGCTGAATAAGGAAACATCATTGCTCGATTATTAGTCTACAAAAAATATAGCTTTTATCAATTCGACAATCTGCCCCCAGAAGGAATATGGATGACCTTTGGTTTGAGCTTTCTCGATAAGAGCCCGATTCACGAAAATGAAGGCGCTGCCGCTGCACTTCGGCGAACCGTCGCTCTGGCTCAAAAGGCCGAGGACAACGGCTTCCGGCGTTTCTGGGTCGCCGAGCATCATAATTCTCCGAAGCTTGCAAGTTCGTCGCCGGAAGTGCTGATCGGCTATCTTCTGGCGCAGACGAAGCGGATCAGCATCGGTTCCGGCGGCGTCATGCTACAGCATTACAGCGCCTACAAGGTGGCCGAGAACTTCAATCTCCTCGCCTCTCTCGCGCCCAGCCGTGTCGATCTCGGTATTGGCAAGGCGCCCGGCGGGTTGCCGATTTCGACCCGCGCGCTTCAAGGCGCCTATGATCCCTCGCGCAAGCCGTCGTTTGACGCACAGCTTGCGGATCTCGACCGTTTTATTCGCGGCGAGGATGCAGCAACCACGCCGGAAGACAGGCTCGGCGCTTATCCTTCTCCGCCTACGGCGCCAAATCGCTTTCTCCTCGGTGCTAGTCCGGAAAGCGCAAGGCTCGCCGCCGGCCTCGGTTGGAGCTTCGTTTATGCCGGCCATATCAACGGCGAAGAGAACGCTGTATCGGCTGCGCTTGCGGCCTATAGAGACGCTGGCGGAACCTATGCGGTTCTGGCCGTTGCGGTGGTGGTCGCTGAGACCGATCAGGCAGCCGAGGCCCTGGATGTCGAGGGGCGCCGCTTCCGCGTCGAAATTGATGGTGGACAGGGCGTCAATGTCGGCAGCGAACAGCAGGCGCTGGAATACGTGCGCCAAGCGGGTGCTGAAAATTACCGTGTCGAGGAACGCTCGCCGCTGATCATCCGGGGCTCTCCCACAACCGTTCAGGCTGAGCTGCAACGGCTCCACCACCTCCATGGCGTCGATGAATTCATCGTCGATTGCCCGGTCTCGAACGGGGAGCATCGTCTCAAGGCCATCGAATATCTGGCGACAGCCAGCCGCGCGCTTGCCGCGTGATTTCAAGACATAGGTTCAGGGGATTAGCATGGTAACCAGACGTCACTTCATTCTCGCAACCGGCGCCACGGCGCTTCTTGCAACAACCGGCCTTGCCATCGGCGCCGAAGGCGCAGTGGAAGCGCCCGTCAGCGGTGGTTCGCTGACCTGGGGCGTGGAAACCGAACCGAGCACACTCAACCCGCATTTGAACGGGCAGGCCAAAGCCAAGCTGATCCTGCGTAACGCCTATGAATCGCTTTTGGCGCGCACACCGGAAGGCGGTTATGTGCCGTGGCTGGCCAAGAGCTACTCCATTTCTGAAGATGGCCTGGAATACACCTTCGTTCTGCGTGACAACGTCACCTTCAGTGACGGAGAGAAGTTCAACGCCGCGGCGGTTGCCTTCAATCTGACGAGGGTGAAAGATCCGACCTATTCGACCGGCAACAGCTCCGGGCATCTTTCTCATGTCAGAGAGGTTGTGGCGCAGGATGAGCATACGGTCGTCATCAGGCTCGCGCGTGTCTATTCGCCCTTCCTTGACGGCGCTTCCGCAATCGAGATCTTATCGCCGAAATCTTTCTCCTCAGCGCAATTGAAGTCGGGTGGGCCGGAAATCGCCGGTACCGGTCCGTTCATTCTTGATCGCTATATCAAGGGCCAAGAAGTCCGCTTCGTCAGGAACCCGCATTACGACTGGGCCCCGGAAAATGCCGATCATCAAGGGACGGCCTACCTGGATGAGGTGATCTATCGCTTCCTGCCGGAATCTGCTGTGCGCAGCGGCGCGCTTTCTTCCGGCCAGGTGCAGGTCATCGAGGGCATTCCAGGCAATGATGCCGGTCTCTTCCGTGACGATCCGGAATTTTCCTACCAGACGGCGATCAATACCGGCACGCCCTATACGCTCTATTTGAATATCAACCGCGGCCTGACCGCGGATTTGACGATCCGCAAGGCATTCCAGGCCTCTGTCGATGTCGATCAGGTGCTGCAATCGGTCTATCGTGGCGAGCGACTGAGGGCTTGGGGCATTCTCACCCCCGCCGATACCGATTTCTACGACAAGAGCATCGAAGGCGCCTACGGATTCGATCCGAAACTGGCCAACCGCCTGCTGGACGAGGCTGGCTGGTCGGAGCGCGATGGCGAAGGTTTTCGCATAAAGGATGGTAAACGGCTGACGATCGAGGTCGTCCAGTCGCAGGCGACGGTGCGCGACCAGCGCGACATCCTTTTGCAGGCCGTGCAGGCGCAGGCACGCCAGCATGCTGGCATTGATATCGCCCTGCAATATGTCGATGCGGGAACCTATTCCACCCGTCAGAAGGATGGGCAATACGGCATCATCCCGAACTCGACGACCACGCAGGAAAACGGCGTCACGATCTATTTCCACTACCTACCGCGCGACAAGGGCGGCTCGATCAACTACAGCCGAACCGAAGCTCCGGAGGTTTCCGCCTGGCTCGATGAAGCCGCATCGACCCTCGATACAAATAAGCGCTTCGAAATCTACGCAAAACTGCAGCGCTACGCCATCCTTGAGCAGGCGCTCGGTTTGCCGCTTTACGTGCCCGACGACCAGATCGCCGCCAGTGGCGAGGTCAAGGGCGTAGGCTTCCGCCCGTTTAAACGCCTTCCCGAAAACGCCTACGACATCTGGCTTCAGCAGAACGCCTGACGCGTCTGTGGTTCAACATCTTTCACGGAGTTTACGCATGTTCGATCGCAGACAATTCATTCTCGCCGGCACCGCGCTACTGGCTCTTGCCGCCGCCCCGGTTGCCTCCCTGGCGCAGGACGCGAAACCTGTCAGCGGTGGTGTGCTGACCTGGGGCGTGGAAACCGATCCTGCCACCCTCAACCCACAACTCAACGGTCAGGACAAGACCAAGCTTTTGTTGCGCAACGCCTATGAATCGCTTTTGGCCCGCACAGCCGACGGCGGCTACGTGCCGTGGCTTGCCAGCGGTTACGAGATTTCCAAAGACGGTAAGACCTATACGTTCAAGCTGCGTAGCGACGTCACTTTTACCGACGGCCAGAAATTCGATGCGAAGGCGGTGGTTGCCAATTTCGAAAAGCTCCGGGATCCGGCATATTCGACCAGTGTCAGTGCAGGGCCTGTCTCGCGCATTGCCGAGTTGAAGGCCGTCGATGACCACACGGTGTCCTTCACGCTCAAGGCCATTTACGCGCCTTTCCTCGATTATGTTGCGGGGCTGGAAATCCTGTCGCCGGCGGCATTTTCCTCGTCGCAGATCAAGTCTGGCGGGCCGGAGATAGCCGGTACCGGGCCGTTCATCCTCAAGCGCTACGTCAAGGGGCAGGAAATTCAGTTCGAGAAGAACCCGGCCTATGCCTGGGCACCATCGACAGCCGCTCATCAGGGGCCGGCCTATCTTGATCAGGTAACCTATCGCTTCCTGCCAGAATCCTCCGTGCGCACCGGCGCGCTGACATCGGGCCAGCTCGACGTGATCGAGGGTATTTCGGGCAATGATGCAGCACTCTTCAAGGAAAATCCGGATTTCACCTACCGGACAGCACTGAATACCGGCACACCCTATTCGCTTTTCCTCAACGTCACCTGGGGGCCAACCCAGGACGTGAAAGTCCGCAAGGCACTGCTCGCCTCTCTCGATATCGACAAGGTTCTGCAGGCCGTCTATCGCGGTGAGCGCACACGGGCATGGGGCATTACCTCGCCGATTGACCCGCAATTTTACGACAAAAGTATCGAAAAAACCTATGGCGCCGATGCCGAGATCGCCAACGGCCTGCTCGACGATGCCGGCTGGAAAGACAGGGACGCGGAAGGTTTTCGTGTCAAAGACGGCAAGCGCCTGACAATCGAGGTCGTGCAGGCGCAGGCGACGGTGCGTGACCAGCGTGATGTACTGCTACAGGCCCTGCAGGCGCAGGCGCGGCAGGTCGCGGGCATCGATCTCGCTATCAATTATGTCGATGCCGGCACCTATACCGAACGCCGCAAGACCGGCGAATTCGGCTCGATCGCCAATTCCAACACACCGACGGATGCGATTGATATCGAATACCATTACCTGCCGCTCGATAAGGGTGGAACGATCAACTACAGCCGCGCCTCGGCACCGGAACTGGCCGCATGGCTGAGCGAAGCCGCCTCGACGCTCGATCAGAAGAAACGCTTCGAAATCTACACCAAGCTGCAGCGTTTCGCGATTGTCGAAGAAGCTTATGCCATCCCGCTCTATGAGCCGGAAGATCAGATTGCTGCTGCAAGCCATGTGAAGGGGATCAGCTTCCGGCCGTTCAAGCAATTGCCCGAAAGCTCCTACGACATCTGGAAAAGCGAATAGTCCGACATGCTCACACGGCAGACCGGAGAAAAAGTGCAGGAGCGGATGGCATGACTGCTGACGATGTGACGACCCTTGGCCACGCACCCGTGGCCAACTACCGCCGTAGGCATTTTCTTGCGCGAAGCGGCCTGCCGATGCAGGTACTTGGTCGTATCGGTTCGGGCATTCTCGTTCTCTGGGCAGCGGTGACGCTAAGCTTCATCAGCGTCCAGCTCGCACCCGGCGATATCGTCAGTCTGTTGATCGGCGAACAAATCCGCACGCCGGAAGTGGAGGCTGCGATCCGTGCCGAGTGGGGGTTGGACCAGTCACTGCTGGAACAGTATCTAGCTTATCTCGGACGGCTTTTACAGGGCGATTTCGGGCGGTCCTATATTCTCCAGACCGATATTTCCGGTCTTGTTGCATCACAGATGCTGCCAACGCTGAAGCTGACAATCGCTTCACTTGCCGTCGCCATCATTTTTGCCATCGCCAGTGCGGTGCTAACCGCCGGCAAGCGTATTCCGCGTAGTATTGCCGGAGGGCTCGAACTGACACTGATCTCGACGCCGACCTTCTGGCTCGGTATCCTTTTGCTTTATGTCTTCTCCTTCACGTTAAAAGTCTTTCCGGTTTCTGGAGACAGAAACCTTTCAGCACTCGTGCTGCCTGCCTTGTCGCTCGGGCTCTCGCTCGGCGCCGTGCTCGGGCAGGTGCTGCGGGAAGGATTGGAGCGGGCGCTGGAGGAACCGTTCGCGCTGACCGTTCGCAGTTGGGGTGCGAGCGATCTCGGGCTGCGGCTTCGCCATGGTCTACGCCATGCGGCACTGCCGGCCGTGACGCTGGCCGGCTGGCTGGTCGGAAATCTTCTCTCCGGCGCGGTCATCACCGAAGCGGTGTTCGGGCGGCCGGGGCTTGGGCGCATCACCGTCGACGCCGTTCTGGCGCATGACATGCCGGTCGTGCTGGCCGTCGCCATCCTCTCAGCGCTCATTTACGTGACGATGAGTACGCTGGTGGATATCCTTTATCTCCTGCTCGATCCACGTTTGCGTAACGAGGGTGGGAGGGCGAAGGCATGAGCGTTTTCTTCGATCATTCACTGACTGTGGCGGGCCGTTCGAGAAAGATAGTCACTGCATTTCTTTCCCGGCCGGGTGTCGTGCTTTCATCGCTGTTCCTGGTTTTCGTCGCAACAGCAACCTTCTGGCCGCAGCTCGTCACAGCCGACAATCCGCTTTTGGCCGATCCGATCAAATCGCAGTTGCCGCCGTCTGCCGAACACTGGTTCGGGACCGATCATCTGGGCCGCGACGTGTTTTCCCGCGTGGTCTACGGGGCTCGCTATTCGATCCTGATCGGTGTCAGTGCGATTGCCATAGCGGCGTTGGCAGGGTCCTTTCTCGGGCTGGTCGCGGGTTTGACGCGCGGCATTGTCGACGAGGCCATTTCGCGTTTCCTCGATGTCGTCTCCTCCTTTCCCGACTTGCTTCTGGCGCTGGTGCTGATCTCGTTTACTGGGCCGGGAACCGTCAATCTCATCTTTGCTCTGGGTGTCGCCTCCGTGCCGCGTTTTGCCCGTGTCGTGCGTGCGCAGACCTTTGTCATAGCCAAGAGCGGTTATGTCGAGCAGGCGAAAACCTTCGGGCTCGGGCGTAATACGTTGGTCATTCGCCACGTTCTGCCGCACGCGATCGCGCAGGTGCCGATCCTTGCAACGATCGGCCTCGGCTCCACGATCATCCAGGCGGCTGGCTTGAGTTTTCTCGGCATGGGGCCGCAGCCGCCGATACCCGAATGGGGCGCCATGCTGGCGGAGGCGCGCAATTATCTTCGTGTCGCGTGGTGGATCGGGGTGTGGCCGGGCGTGGCAATCACACTCACGGTCATCGCCATCAGCATTCTCGGCAAACGCTGGCAACTCGCATTCGAGGGCAGGAGGCAGGCATGACGCCACTGATCGATGTGCGCAATCTGAAGATCGGCTTTCCGCGCGACGGTGAGCAAAACACCGTCGTGCAGGGTATCGACCTGACCATCCATCGCGGTGAAACCGTTGCGCTTGTCGGTGAATCCGGTTCGGGAAAATCGGTGACGGCCAGGTCGCTTATCGGACTTTCCGGAAATACGGCCAGCGTCTCTGCCGACAGGTTCGAAGTTTCGGGCAAGGATGTTCTTTCGTTTCGTGAAACCGACTGGCGTTGCTTGCGGGGTCAGGAGATCGGTTTCGTGCTGCAGGATGCGCTGGTGTCGCTCGATCCGTTACGCCGCATCGCCCAGCAGCTTTCCGATGCCGCCGGACGGCGAAAGCTGTTCTCGCGCTCACGACCGGGTCTGGACAGCAACCTGCTGCTGAAATCTGTCGGAATTCCCGATCCCGACCGGCGACTGCGGCAATATCCGCATCAGCTTTCCGGCGGCTTGCGACAGCGGGCGCTGATCGCCACGGCCATCGCACGAAATCCGTCGCTGCTGATCGCAGACGAACCGACGACGGCGCTGGATGCCACCGTGCAGAAACAGATCCTCGACCTTCTGGCCGAGCGGCGCAAGGCCGGGCACACACTGCTTTTGATCAGTCATGATCTGGCAGTCGTCTCGCGCCTTGCCGATCGGGTGCTAGTGATGAAGGAAGGCCGGATCGTCGAGGAAGGATTGACAGCGGAGCTGTTGCGCGATCCGCGCCATCCTTACACGCGCCAGCTCCTCGATGCCGTGCCTTCAGCCGGTTCGAAAGGTTTTCGGCTTTCGGCTTCGGTGACAACGTCTGCTGAAGATCATGTCAAAGGAGGGGTGCCACGCGCGGCACGTATCCCTCTGCCTTCAAAAACGGTGCATGCCGGCACCCACGTTCTTTCGGTCCGTAACCTCGTCAAACATTACGGCGGCCCCGAAAGCACGCCGGTCGTCAATGATGTTTCTTTCGATCTGTCCGACGGCGAGGCGCTCGGCATCGTAGGCGAATCCGGGTCAGGCAAGACAACCGTCGCCAAAATGGTTCTGGGACTTGTTGAGCCGGAGGAAGGCGAGGTTTTCGTCGATGGCCAATTGTGGAGCAACGTCGCCGAAAATACTCGCCGGCCACGCCGCAGCATCATGCAGTTGATCGCCCAGGATGCGTTCAGTTCCTTCGATCCACGCTACACGGTGGAAAAGATCGTCGGCGAAAGTCTCGATGTGACCGGCCTCTTTGGCGCGGAGCGACGTGACCGGGTGCTGGAAGTGCTCGAGGCGGTGCGGCTTAGCGGCGACTTTCTCAAGCGGTATCCGCGCGAGCTTTCGGGCGGCCAGCGCCAGCGTGTAGCGATTGCCCGCGCCTTTGCACCCCGGCCAAGGCTGCTCATCGCCGACGAGCCGGTCAGCGCGCTGGATGTTTCCGTGCAGGCACAGGTTCTTGATCTTCTGGCCGAACTTCAGGCCGCTTCCGGTACATCGCTTCTGTTCATCTCTCACGATCTCGGCGTCGTGCATCACCTCACCGATCGTGTGCTGGTGATGAAGGACGGCCGAATCGTCGAAAGCGGCGATGTGGCTCAAGTGTTTTCTGCGCCGCGGCATGGCTACACACGAACACTGATCGAGGCCGTGCCGACGCTCGCCTGAGCTGCCGGATGGCCGTGGCGAACAAGTTTTACGACATCACATTCATTCAGGAGAAACCCATTATGGCACTCAATCGCCCCCGCCGCTTGAAAACGCTTACCGGTGCCAGCAGCGTGATTGCGGCATCGAACGACCCTACACCTACGACCGGGATAAACCGAGCGGTAGCACTGGCGAAAAAGGCTGAGGCGGAGAAGATAACTGGCCTTTTTACTGCCGATCTGCTTCATATCGATCCGGCCGGCCTTGCCGGAACGGCGGGCATTCAAGAGCCGATCGTCACGCTTTCGGCACTCAGCCAGGCAACATCGCAGATCGGCCTGATCGCCACGATCTCCACCACGTTTCATCACCCGTACAACCTCGCCCGCCAGATAGGAACACTCGATCACTTGAGTGGCGGCCGCGCTGGATGGAATGCGGTCACATCCTCGGTCGGCGAGGAGAATTTCGGCGAGACCTTGCCGAGCCCAGAAGAACGCTATGCCCGTGCCGCCGAGTTTATCGAAGTGGTGAACGCACTTTACGATGCCAATGACCGTGATGTCGCCCAGCGTCGCGCAAGCGGGGCTATCACGGTGGATCATGCGAAATTTCATCCCATTGCCTACAAGGGCAGGCATTTCGACGTGCAAGGCCCGCTGAACGTGCCGCCACTGCCACAGGGCAGGGCTGTGCTTTTCCAGGCCGGGCAGTCGGAAGCGGGCGTTAACGTCGGCGCGCGGTATGCCGAAGTGGTCTATACATCGCAGCCGCGTCTAGACGATGCGATTGCCTTTGCCATCGAACTGCGGCGCCGCGCCACCGGTTTCGGAAGGGCTGCGGGCCTGCCCTTCATCATGAATTCCTTCCACGCCGTGATCGGCGAGAGCGATGCGGATGTCGCACGCCGGCTGAAGGAGAAGCACGAAAAGATCGACTACGAACAGGGTCGTCTGAAACTGGCCGACATGCTGGGCGGCGGATTGGATCTCTCTGAACTACCACTTGATGAACCTTTGCCGGATACGTTGCTTCCAGAGGTAACGAGCATCAACCGCCGTCGGGGCCGGGTGGAGGTGTTCAGGCGTTATGCCAAGGAAGGGCTCACGCTGCGCGAGTTGATCATCCAGGCGCAGGAAACGGGGCACTGGTCGCTAGCCGGAACGCCCGAACAGCTCGTCGATGCGATCGAGGAACGTTATCGCGCGGGCATTCTCGACGTTCTTTCGCTTCACGGCTTCGGAAATCCGGAACAGGAGGATTTGCTCGTGAACGGGCTCCTGCCGGAACTGCGCCGCCGTTCGATCATCGATACGGATTACGTCGGTGACGACTTCCGATCCAATCTCGAATTGCCCGGCCTGGGAGACCAGGCTGTAACGCCGCAAAGATTGGCCAGGTAATCTACGCGACGCCGTGAAAAACGAGGCGAGACGCGTGCCCGAGACGTCGTGAGCGCCACGACGTCCACCAGCGGGTTGGATTGTCTCACGACCAATCTGGAAATGCTGACAATGACTGCGAGCGAATTCTACCGTCAGCCGATGCGTCGCCGCCTGAAGGATACGACGGGCAAGAAACCGCGGACATTGATCCGGGTATTTGTGTCACCCGGCAAGTTGAAGGAACCCATCGCATATTACGAAAATCTTCAGGATGTGGAACACGACGCCTTTTTTCCTTTTGCGGAAGTCGGTCTGTATCTGGCGATGGTCGGCTCGTTCCTCATTATCGAAGGCACTGACGAACAACTTTCTCTCTTCCGTGAGACGACCGGGACCGTACTGGTTGATGGCGTTCAGTCATACTTCGAAAAGTTTGTGGAGGAAGGTGCAGAATTCGTCTGGGACCTCCATGAGGTGCCGACAGGTCGGGCTTTCAATGTTCGCCATCGTGACGGAACGGTCTTCGAATATGTTCATCATCGCCCCGACAAGAATGGACGATAGTGGCGACGACGAAACGGATGACTAGTTGCTCGGCCAGTTGTCGTTGACGATCGTAGGTTGGAGATCTGTCCAGATCCTCGCTCTCACGCTTGCGTGCGCAGGGGTCAGAACATGTTCTTACTGCTCCAGGAGAAGCATTGTGCCGCTTGTTTTCTCCCGGCGATGGCAGTGGGCTGTTCGCTGCCATGTTTACGCGGAGCTATCTTTCGTTTGGTGTTCCGGTCGTGATTGCCGGCGCGGGCATCCCGTCAATCGGCCTTCACGCAAAGGTTTCGGCCTATGGAACGTAGATTGTCCTCATGGCTTCAACGGTAGGAATGTTGCCACAGCGCAACACCCGCCGCGGGTGATTCAGGTGCAGATGGCAGTCTGCCGAATTTAAAGACTTGTCTTTGCATTGGAAATGTCTCGCTCTCGTCGTCGATCATGTCTGAATAGTGTTTCGCTTCGTGTCGACATGCGCATTGGATTTTCGAGATCGCGACAACAGGAAAGGCTTGCCACATTCATCGCGGGGTGTAGACCGCGATGATGGTGATGCCGGGCCGACTTTCGAGGATCCGACTTTGTTCGGGCCTCTCAGGTTGGAAAGGATAACTACTGAGGAGCTGAAAGTTGGAAGCCTGTTGTCTATAACCCGGGGAGCCGCTGTCTGGACCAAGCCACCGATCAAGCCCGGGTACCCTCAACAACCCTTTGTTGAACGTTTTCTCCAACTCCTGTATCGGTCAGCATGACCCGGTGATTGCGCGGTTATTGCTCATGTGGAATTTTGAACCTCGATGCTGACAAAAAAGGGAAAATACGGCCTCAAGGCACTGGTTCATCTGGCGCAACTCGAGCCTGGCAAAACGGCTTTCGTGAGCGAAATTGCCGAGCAGAACAACATCTCCAAGAAATTCCTCGATGCGATCCTTCTGGAATTGCGTAAGGGTGGGATACTGCGCTCGAAAAAGGGCCCAGGCGGAGGCTATGCCCTGTCTAAGCCGGCGTCGGAGATTTCGATTGGCCAGGCTGTCAGGATTCTCGATGGTCCGCTTGCACCGATACGTTGCGCCAGCAAGACGGCTTTTGAGGCGTGTGATGATTGCGATCACCCTGATGACTGTCAGGTACGCCATTCGATGATGGAGGTCCGCGATGCCGTCTCCGAGGTCCTGGACAAAATGACACTTGAAGAAATGGTCGCAAAGCGCTCCACATCCTCGGTGAAGATGGCAAACGGCTAGACGCTGCAGGTCATTTTCGGCAATCGATATCCTGATATGACGCGAGATGTTCGACGGGTTGGACCAATATCGGCATTCAACTGCCATATTCCAGGCGTGTCATTCTCCGCATGGACAACGTCATTTACCCCACGAAGACATCTTCGGATCGGGTAATCCTCGGTCTGCAAGGGGCTTTTTCAGCATATTCGTTTGGGTCAAATGCAGGGCGTAACGCCTTACTTCCGGCCCATTAGCGACTGTGCCAACTGCTCTGTTCATGGCTGAAGGCAACCCCGGTCCCAGGAATTTGCGCCTGATCGAATCAGGCATATCGCGCGTCACGAAGATAGAATCCGTAAAATCGTCGATGAGCGTGGATGCATGAGGACCTGTCCGGGTCAGGTTGGTGCCCGCTGTTGTGGCAGAAGATCCGAGTGATGTGCCAGCGCGACATCCGGATGGGATCGCAGCCTGCTCTTGAGATGGTTCTGACCGACTTCTCTGAAAATCGGATTGAGGGGATCCACGGTGATGCCTCGCTCCAGCTTTTTCAGGTCTTCCGGCAATTCAACGACCGGAATGGTTGCGTCGTAGCGTGAGCCGAGGAAAAAGGCGACCGAAAATCGCTCAGTGCCAGCCGGCGGTGCGACGACATCGTGGATATCGGCACGCACGAAGCCGTTGGTGGCCAGTTCAAGCAATTCGCCGGTATTGATGATGAATGTGCCGGGAACCGGTGGCGCATCAATCCAGACACCGTCTTCGGTGCGGACGCGAAGCCCAGGCGTAGTATCCTGCAGAAGTACGGTGACGAAGCCGCCATCCTTATGGGCTCCGACCCCCTGGTCGCTTCGGGCGATTTCACGACCGGGGTAGCGGATGATTTTCAGAAGCTGGGATGGCTGTGGTTCGTAAATCTCGGCGAAGACGTTTTCCGCTTGGCCAAGAGCCGCTGCGATCGCTTTCAGAATGTCGATGCTGACACGGGTAACTTCCGCCTGGTATTCGAGAAGCAGCGGCTTGAGCTCAGGCAGTGCGGTCGGCCATTGGTTCGGTCCGAGCAGACGTTTCCACGCGGGCGTATCAGGACCGATTGCAACCGGTGTGCCTTCCGTGTTGATGTCCAATTGTTCGCGCCAGTCCGGCTCTCCGCGGGTACGTTCCTGCCCCGCACGGTTATACCCGCGAAAATGCGGTGAATTGACCATCTCGATCTTGAGTTTCTCTTCAAGGGGCAGAGCGAAGAAACGTTTCGCAGTGGAGACGACATCCTCGATCAGCGTCGGGCTGACACCGTGGCCTTTCAGATAGAAGAAGCCATGCTCATAAAGCACCTTGCGCAACTCGGCGACGAAAGCTTCTCTTCCTTCTGCCGTCCCGTGAAAGCGAGAAATGTCGAGGGTAGGGAGGGAGGTCTCGGTTTCGACCGCTGCAGAATCAATGGTCACGATCAGCCTCGTATTGTTAGAATGCCGGGCGAAATCTCGCCGTTGATCCCATGTTATTGTCTATAGAAAAAGTAGACAAAGAAGATAATCGCGAATATGCCCCATCGTGTAGAAAAGGTTTCCCGCCGGCTATACTCGAATAGATCACCCTTGATCTGCCGCGTCCCCGTGGCAAGCAAGGTGATTATATCGAGACGTACCGGCGACGGTTGCTTGAATCGTTCGATCGCTCATCGTGTCACGCGCTGAGGCGATATTTAGGCGTGGTTTGATGACCAATAGCCTGTCACCCATGCCCATCAGGATTCTCATTCCACGTCTTCCACCGAACTTCTTGCTTGTAAAAACTCGTGTTTCCTCATGTGTCGAAATTCGGGCAAGTTTGTCTCCGCTGACCGTGCAAATTAGTGCAGTATTTTAGTAGACAATATTGGAAATTGCCGTGGTTGCGGCGAAACTGTGCCGTATGTTTTCCAAGGTACGGAGGCTGACAATGATTGGCGGTGGTATTTCCCTTTTCGGTTTCGACCTATTCGGCCCGGTGCGCAAGGTCATAGCGAATGCGCGGGAAGAGGCACGATTGACGCCCGAAGCTTTTGCGCGGACGGCCAAGGAAGATCACGATGACCAGGAAACTGTGGAGCGTGACGACAACGTGACCCTGTTTTGGAGCGTTCATTTCGCTTACTAAGAGGAGGTTGTCATGGCGTTGGCTTTTGAGCGGCGTCCGGCGCTTCGCCGGGATATTAACAGGCTGCGAGTAACGTCAATTCACATCGAGAGATGGTTGGCGCATTGCGCAATAACTGGCGCATTTGCTTTCGTTGCAGGAACTCTGATCTTTCTCTGACAAATTCGCGGCTCCCTATAGGAGCCGCTTTTCATTGAGGCGCGACTTCTGGCCTTCGCGGGGGCATTTTGTTCAGGGCGGCGACGTTACCAAGAGCGTTTTTACCGTCTTGCTGATCTCGATAAATATCCTCCCGCAAACAGTTCATAGACGGGTGTCTGCTCGCAATCGGCGCTCCAGCCAGAGGCTGTACCGTGAAGCGCCAAAACACATCACGAAATAAACCAGCGCCACCACGAGATAGGCTTCGTTGTAAAAGCCCAGCCAATTGGGGTCAGTTGCCGAAGCACGGGCCGCATTCAGGAGGTCGAAAATTCCAATGACCGCCAGAAGTGAGGTGGCAAGCAGAAAGCCGATCGCGAGATTGACCATGCCTGGTATAACCAGCCTTAGCGCTTGTGGCAGAATGACCAACTGCATCGTGCGCCAGTAGCCAATGCCGAGAGCGGTCGCTGCTTCTTCTTGCCCGGATGGAATTGCTTGCAGTCCGGCGCGAACGACTTCGGCGATATAGGCTGCCCAGAACAGGGTTATCATGATCATGGCCCGGATCATTTTGTCGAAATGGGCACCGGGCAGTGCCATAGGCAGGATCAGCATGGCGACGTAAAGGATTGCCACCATGGGCGTCCCGCGCATGACTTCGATATACGCGATCGAAAATGTTCTCAAACCGCCGAGCCTGGAGCGCCGGGCGAGCGCCAGAAGGATCGCGATCGGCGTCGCCGCGGCAAAACAGACCGCCCAGACGAACAGTGTGACTGGCAAGCCGCCCCATTGATTTGAAGAGACCGGGGAAAGTCCGAACCCACCTGTGAGCAAAAGCCAGCATGCAGCTACCGCGAGGGGCCATGCGAGCAGCAGTTCCTTGCGCCATAAACGGGGCAGGGCGCTGGCAGATAGCAAGCTGACGAGGATCAGGATGACGGCAATCGGCCGCCACTGAAGCTCCTGCGGATAAAAGGCGAGAAACATGAAGCGGAGCTTCGCTATAACAAATGCCCAGCACGCGCCATCGCGCGCGGCACAGGCCGTCTGAGCGCCGCTCCATGTGGCTTCGAGAAAAGCCCAACGGAAAAATGGTGGGACAAGCCATGCCAGCAGGGCAAGTGTCACAAGCGTGACGATCGTATTGATGGTCGATCCGAACAACCCCACGCGCAAGGCCGAAAAGCGCTTCCTTGTCAGGCGCCGAACCTCCAATTGTGATGCAACGGTCATCGCGCCATCCCTTTCAACGCAACGCGCCTGTTGTACTCGTTCATTAGTGCCGAGACTGTGAGATTGATGGCGAGGTAGGTTCCGATCAGGATGAGTAGCGCCTCCAGTGATTGGCCTGTCGTGTTGGCCGTGGTGTTGACGATGCTGACGAGGTCGGGATAGCCAATCGCCACTGCAAGGCTCGAGTCCTTGGTCAGGTCGAGATAACTCGACGTCGTCAGTGGCGTGATGACACGCAGCGCCTGCGGCAGGACGACCAGATGCATGATCTGGCCGTTGTGCAATCCCAGAGATCTTGCTGCCTCCCATTGCCCCCGATTGACGGATTGGATGCCTGCACGAACGATTTCGGCGATGACGGCCGAGAATTTTACGACGAGGCCGGTTAGCAGTGCGGCAAATTCCGGGGAAAGATTATAGCCGCCTTTAATGTTGAAACCTGAAAGCGCCGGGGCCTCGAACGTGATGTCGATGCGGCCAAGGTGAAGGACTGCCGCGACCGCCGACAGGATTCCCAAGCCGGCCAGAATGGCATTACGGCCATTGAACTTGCCCGCTCGGAACAGAACAAGAAGCATGACCGCGTAGACTGCAGTGGTCGCTGCAAAGGCTGCGGGTAACCCCATGGCCAGGTCTTCGGCCTTTATCGACGGAATATAGACCCCGCGGTTCGTCAGATAGACGGAGCCGAGAAGGGCGACTGCCTGCCGCGGAGCGGGAAATGCCTTTGCCAGCGAAATCCAAAAGAACAGTTGCAGCAACAGCGGCGTGTTGCGGACGACCTCGATATACCAGCGTACCAATGCCGCAAGCAGGAGATTACCGGAGAGCCCGGCGACGCCGATCATGACACCGAGGAAGGTCGCCAGAACACAGCCGAACAGGGAGACCTTGAGTGTGTTGATAAGGCCGACAACGATGGCCCGAATATATGGATCGCTTGCGGTGAACGGGATCGTGCTTTCGCCAATCTCGAAATTCGTCGACCGCCAAATAAAATCAAAGCCCGGAGAGATGCCGATACGCTGCATCGTGTCGCCGACGTTTATTGTCAGGTATACGATCAGGGCCACGAAAAACCCCAATATGACGAGTTGAAGCAGGGCCCGGCCACCCCACCACATCTGCAACCGGCGATGAAAGCCGGGCCTGCGGGGGCCCGGCGTCGCAATGATCGACATAAGCAATGATTGCCTTCTCAGCGGAACGGCGGAGAATAGAGCAGACCGCCATCCGTCCATAGACGGTTGTAACCACGATCCCAGCCAAGCGGTTTCAGATGACGATCAAAGATCTCGCCATAATTGCCGACCGTCTTGATGATGTTGTAGGCCCATTTCGGATCAAGGCCGATTGCTGCGCCCAGCGCCGGATCGACGCCGAGGAAACGCTGGATGGCAGGATCTTCCGACTTCAGGAATTCATCGACATTCTTGGAAGTTATACCCCATTCCTCGGCCTGGATCGTGGCATTGACCGTCCAGTTGACGATTTCCAGCCAGCGGTCGTCACCGCCCGCAATGGCGGGCGCAAGCGGCTCCTTCGACAGGCGCTCGGGCAGAACGATGTAGTCATCCGGTTTCTTGAGCTGGGTGCGTTTGCCGACGAGGTCGGACGAGTCCTGGGTGATGGCATCGACACGTCCGGATTCGAGTGCGGCGATGAACTGTCCGGTATCCTCGATCGTTACCGGCGTGAACTTTTTGCCGGTCTTGCGGAAAAAGTCAGCCACGTTGAGTTCACCGGTCGTGCCGCTTTGTGCGCCAATCGTTGCGCCATCGAGATCCGCAGCTTTTGTGACGCCGAGATCCTTGCGGACGAGAATGCCCTGGCCGTCATAAAAGATCGTCGGGCCGAAGTGGAAACCGAGCTTGAACGCTCGCGTAACGGTCACGGTGACACCCGAAAGCAGGATATCGAATTCGCCGCTCTGCAGTGCGGGAAGGCGCTGTTGTGGAGAGGAATTTGTGAACTCGACCTTGTCGGGATTGCCGAATACCGCGATCGACAGCGCGCGACCGTAGTCGATGAAGAAACCCTGCCATTTGCCAGCGCTGTCCGGCGAGAAAAAGCCGGGCGTCGTGCCCACGCCTACCTTGATCGTGCCGCGCTGATTGATCTTGTCAAGCGTCGGTCCGGCGTTGGCAGGGGCAGAAAGGCATAGCGCCGAAACCACTATTGCAGCGATCGCCGGTTTCAGCGCGGCGCGAATAAGTCCTTGGGATATCATATGAAAAACTCCTGATGACAATCAGGCTCCTGCCAGCGGTTTGTCCCCCGATGTGCCGAACCTGATATTACATTAATTTAATGGACTATTTTCGCGAGGGAGGGCTTTGCCGAAATAAGCGAGCTTTAGAAAAGGCATTTGCTTAATATCGCGGCACTCGGGATGAACTTGCTAAGGCTGACTGTCCGTTAGCGACTACAAATTCATTGCGCCGTCTCCCGAAGGGTCGGGAAGCTCCCGCGTGGCGCATAAACGAATGCGTGTGGATCTTCGCCGCTTACCTTTCATTCCTTCGCAGCACGATAGGCCGTTCGGGTTTCTCCAAAGCTGCAGGCCGTTGTTGGACCGCTACGGCCTTGGTCGGCTCACCGAAAACGATCTCTGCTCGGCTGCGGGAATGTCGGTGCCTCGGGATTGATACCGTTCGCATCCGGGCTATCCTCATCTCGAGGAGGCATTTTGCGTAGCCGATCTCAAAGTCAGGCAACGGGCCTTGTGAAGGTCCTGGCATGGTGGCGGCTGTTGACCATACCCAATCTCAGCCTGTCAGGGCTCTGGCATCCAGATGCGAAAATATCATCTTCATCATGCCGATTCATCGACCATAATTGTTTAAGTGCGGCGGCGAGCGCAGAAATAAAAAATCTATAAAAATTATAGAATATTTGATCTGCTCGATACCTGATCCAAGCAGAGGGCATCGCTCCGATAACGCCGATTTCCAATTCAACACCGAAGGATGGACACCAGCCATCCGCCAGCATGTCGCTTGCGTCGCGCCGTCGACAGAAGCTCCCTTCATTCACAAGACGGCGCATTACGGTGCCGTCCTCAATTGCATCAGATAAATCTAGAAAAGGTGAGTAATGAGTGAGTATGCGAACGCGCCATCAAGCGACGCGCGCTTTTATGCGGTCCGATTGAAACCTGGCCAGGACGTCGTCAAGGAACTGAGGGCCTTCGTCAAGGCCAACAGTCTCAAGGCCGTTTCGATTGTATCGGTTGTCGGAAGTCTGAACACGGCGCTGCTCCGCTATGCAAATACAGGCGTCTGGGCCGAAGTCAGCGGGCATTTCGAGATCGTTTCGCTGGTCGGTACGATCGACGAGAAGGGCGAGCATCTTCATATCTCGCTTTCCGACCGGACAGGAAAAACGATAGGCGCCCATTTCGGCGAGGGGTCGGCTGTCTACACGACGGCGGAAATCACGCTCGCGGAATTCACCGATTTGTCGTTCCGCCGTGAACTCTGCCCGCAATCGGGCTGGGAAGAACTTGTGGTCGAACCACGCTCATCCATCTGAACATCAACGAGCGCATCAGTCTGGTCGGGGCCAGGCCGATGCGGCGCTCAATAGGGGGTAATATCCATGTCAACTACAACCAGAACCTATTTCGATACCAAGGTTCTTGCACTTATCGCAGTGGCAATCGTGATCAACATCGTTGGCGGTCAATTTAATGATCTGCTGCGTTTGCCGATTTTCCTGGATTCGATCGGGACGATATTGGTGGCGGTGCTGGCAGGCCCCATCGCCGGCGCGATAACCGGCATATTCACCAACGTGATCATCGGGTTGATCTTTGCACCCGTTGCTGCCGCCTTCGCACCGGTCGCGCTGGTCATCGGCCTTGTTGCAGGTCTGCTGGCGAGAGCCGGCTGGTTCAAGACGATCTGGCAGACCGTGATTTCCGGCGTTGTCGTCGCAGCTGCACTAACCGTCGTAGCCGTGCCGATCCGGATCTATCTTTTCGGCGGTGTCACAGGCTCCGGTGCCGATTTCTTCGTTGCGTATTTCTCAAGCGTTGGCCAGACCCTGGTCAGTTCGGTCGCATTCACGGTTTTCGGTGCGAACGTTGCCGACAAGGTACTTTCCGCGTTGCTTGTCTGGGGCCTGGTTCGGCAGTTGCCGGAACGACTGACGGGCGGTTACGACTATTTGAAGTTCAGCAGAGCTTCTGTTTGATGCTGAATACATCCATTTATTGCCCGGGGAAGAGTGTGCTTCACCGGGCAAACCCGTTAACGAAATCAACCGCATTGCTTGCCCTCGTGGCGACATCTTTCATTTTGCCGCCGCTGATGCTCTGGATGTCAAGTGCGGCCATACTCCTGATCGGCGCATTTTCCGGGGTGGGACGAAATCTTGCCTGGCGGTACGTCGTTCTTTCGCTTCCATTTACCGTCGCTGTCTTCATCTTTCACGGCGCCATCCTTCCTCGGCCCGACATGAAACCGGCACTGGGCTGGTTGTTCTACAGCTCGACCGGCCTGGATCATGCGTCGCTTGTCGGCGGGCGGATTTCGCTGATCCTGTCCGCATCGTTGCTGTTCGTGTCGACCACTGCGCCCGCAACACTGCTTCGCGCATTGGATGCTGCGCGCTGGCCGCCCGGCCTTTCCTTTCTTCTTGCAAGTCCGCTCCTGCTTCTGGATCAGTTTACCGCACGGGCAAAAGCGATCAGCAACGCTCAGCAGGCGCGCGGGCTGAGGGTCGATGGCACGCCTTGGCGGCGTCTGCAGGCATTGCGCATGCTGCTCGTCCCACTCTTGACTTCCGCACTCGCTGACGCCCAGGAGCGGTCCCATGTGTTGACGGCACGAGGGTTCAGGGCTCTGCCCTCCCGGACTGTGGTCGATCCACCTGCAGATTCGCTATCACAGCGAGTTCTACGCTGGTTGCTGACCGTTCTCACGGCAACGGGAATCGTGATTGTGGTGTTGCGATGATCGAGGTAATCGGCCTTCACGCGGGATTTGCATCCCGTGAGGTACTCAAGGGTGTCTCCCTGCGGGTCACCCAGGGAGAGCGGATTGCCGTTCTGGGCGGCAACGGTTCCGGTAAATCAACGCTTGCGGGATGGCTGGCAGGCTGGTTCAGTGGTGGCACTCACCGACTTACCGCAGGCCGCTGCCTGTGGAACGGCAGGCCGTGGGAGGACTACAGCCTGGCGGAGCGCGCCGCCACCGTTCAGTTGGTCGGACAGTTTCCTGCGCAGCATATTTCCGGACGCGCCTTTACGGTAGCCGAAGAGATTGCGTTCGGCCCCGAAAACCTGTGTCTCCCGACGCATGAGATCATTACGCGGCGCGACGAAGCTCTCTCGTCCTGCCGTTTGGCACATCTTGCTGACAGGGATCCCTTCACCCTGTCTGGCGGAGAGCAGCAGCGATTGGTGATCGCCTCGGCGCTTGCCCTTCGCCCGAAAGCCCTGATCCTCGACGAGCCATTCTCCAATCTCGATCCGGAGGCCCGTTCTCACACGCTTTCAGTCCTGAACGCTCTGCCTTCGGAAGTCAGCGTGATCATCATGGACACAAGTCCGGATACGGTTCTTGGATGGGCCAACCGGTTGCTCGTTCTCCATGAGGGAAGGCTTTGCGAGATGGAAACCATGCGTGCTGCGCTTTTTGATCCGGCTGTGATTGCAACAATCGGGCTGCCTTCCGTGACGCGAGGCTTTCTTGAGATTCGACCGGCCTTGGAAGCCGCAGAGCAGGTATCGCAAAGTAATCTTCCATTGACCCTGGATGAGGCAGCCGCGATTTTGAGGAGATCAAGAAGTGCTCGAGCTTAGGAAACTTGGCTTTGCCTATCAGGGCCAGCCGGCATTGTTCGATGGCATCAGCGCGATTGTCCCGGATGGGCATATCCTTGCGATCGTCGGTCGAAACGGGGCAGGCAAGAGCACTCTATTCAGGATCATCAACGGCCTTCTCAGGCCGCAGAGCGGCGATGTTCTGGTTGACGGGATATCGACGTCTGGCAAAAAGATATTCGAGATCGCGGCTTACATGGGGACAGTGTTCCAGTCTCCGGAGCAGCAATTGTTTGCAGCACGCGTCGAAGACGAGGTGGCTTTCGGGCTGCAACAGCTCGGATTGTCGACGGAGAAGATATTGGAGCGAGCGACCGACGCTCTGAACCGAACATCCCTGCTGGACCAGAGCGCGCAGCATCCCCTTGATCTTTCGGCTGCCGAAAGACGGTTTCTGGCGATAGCATCCGTACTCGCAATGGCGCCCCCCGTCTTGCTGCTCGACGAAGCTCAAAGAGGGCTTGATCGGGTGTGGACCGAACGACTGGAGGATGTTCTTGGCGCAGAGCGGGCGGCGGGCAAGTCGATCATCATGATCTGCCACGATATGGATTTCGTCGAGCGAAATGCCGATACTGTTCTGGCGTTGGGAGGTCTTAATCCGTGCCAGATCCCTGTGTCGGAGTTTTTCTCCGACAAGAAGCTCCTGACTGAAGTATCCGTGGAACCGCCGGTCATCTATCGTCTGCGGGAATTCATGACTTAACTCCGTTATGTCATGGTGATTTTGGGGGACTGATGACTGATATCGTGCAACAGGTGAACGCTTGTTGGCGCGACTAACGGGAAGCTTGCCGATCGGCAAATGCTTTCCGCACGGCCAGCCCGAACCACGCCCCGACGGTGCAGAAAACCAGAAAAATCCAGCCGGAAAGGGCGCCTGCGTGAATGCCCGACAGCAAAACGCCAACGGTGCAGCCGAGTGCAATCATGCTTGCCCAGCCCATCATGATACCGCCAAGCAGGCGGGTGATGAGCCCACGAAAGTCCGGCCAAGAAGGCTTGAACTGATCGGCGATCAAGGCACAGGAGAAACTGGCAAGCACAAGCCCTCCAACGAAAACTCCATTGGGCGACAGAATGCCTTGCTTGACGGCGCTGATGCAGCCACGGAGCGTGTCGAGCCCGGGCAAGCCTTCTGGCAAAACGGAAAGGCGTATTGCCGCAGTCCGGACGATACTTCCGAGCTCCGCGGTCACGCCGAGCGGTGCGACACGAAAATAGGTAAACGCGCTGATCGCTGCGACAAATATCCCTGTTGCGACAGGAGACCACCGTGCAGTCCATACCCTCTTCAGCGGTGACAGTCGCCCCTGATCCTCGGCTGGGGTGTTGGACGTCATGGGAGCTATCTTCAGTGCCGCCACCGTCAAGAGCAGCAGAGCCACAAGCGTTGCAATCAGCGAACCCGCATAACCGAGATGGTGTGGCAGCCAAACCGGAGGATCGTCGAAGACCGTGAAAGTATATAGCCGGGGCCATGTCAGGAAGCCGAGAAGGAAGCCTATGGCAGCGCCGCCGATCGCAGCGAGCGAGCCGAAAGCGCCCTCTCCGAGGCGATAGAAATGGGCGGAGAGACAAGATCCTGATAAGGCCATCCCTAAGCCGAAGACGAAAGCTGCGAGCGCCAGTATGTAGCCTGCAGGACCGATATGCGCGCCAGGGGGAAGGCGGCCTGCGAGCGGTAGCGGCATCCATGCCGTGATGATGATCTGATAGAGCACGGCGCCGGCACCGAGTGCCACGAGTATGGCAATCGCACCATTGCTGCTGCGTCTTTCGAACAGGTCGCGAAAATTGCACAGGAAGCAGAAGCGGCCGCGTTGCAGGACGATGCCGAAGGCGGATCCTGCCAGCAGTGAGAATGCAAGAGCCCGGCCTTCTGCATCGACGGCCAGGATGTAACTCGCCGTGAGAAGGCCTGCGAGGATGATTGCAGCCGGCACGATGGCCATTCGAAAAGTCATGCTTCAAAGCCTGTTGAACCGTACTTCTGCCGGACAGCTCTCACGAGAGTTGTCCGGCAGGACCAATTGGATGCAGTGGCGGGATTATTTGCCGGTCCAGATCGTTCCGGAAGGATTGCTGACCGGTACTCCGACCGCATTTCCATATTCGGTCCAGGAGCCATCATAATTGCGAACGTCGTAGCCGAGGATTTTCTTCAGCGCGAACCATGTGTGGCTGGAGCGTTCGCCAATGCGGCAATAGGTGATGATCGGCTTTGAACCGTCCACGCCTTTCGCTGCGTAGAGAGACTTGATTTCGTCTGCCGTCTTGAATGTCCCGTCGGCATTGACGATGGAGCCCCAGGGAACATTGACGGCACCGGGGATGTGACCGGCCCGAACCGACAGCTCCTTCACGCCTTCCGGCGCGAAAATCTTGCCGGAATATTCATCGGCAGAACGGATGTCGATCAGCTTGATATCGTGTTTGCCTTCCGCGACCGCGACCACATCGGTGAACCGGGCGCGCACGGACGGATCCCGGTCCTTGATCTTGAGGTTGGTTGCGACACGCTCCGTGGCCTTGCTGTCGAGTGGAAGACCTTTCGCCTCCCAAAGCTTGCGACCGCCATCCAGCAGCTTGACGCGATCTCCCAGACCGTAGGTTTCAAAGACCCAGGCCCCCCAGGCGGCAAACCAGTTATTGTTGTCTCCATAAAGAACGATTGTCGTGTCCTCACCGACGCCGGCAGCCTGCAGATGCTTCTCGAAGGCTTCGCGGCTGGCAATATCGCGTCGTTCGCGATCGACAAGATCCGTATGCCAGTTGAGATTGGCTGCGCCGGGAATATGGCCCCGCTCATAGGCTCCCGTGTCGACGCTGACTTCGAAGATCCGTACCTTCGGATTGTCGAGGTTCTTTTGAACCCATTCGGCATCGACCAAGGCATCCGAGGCATAAGCTGCCGTTGATGCCATAAATGCGATCAGCGCAGTGGAAATTGCAGTCTTGATTGCGGACATAACCTCACCCCTTTCAGTAAACGATGAGCAAGATGGCCGAACGGGCAGACGCTGATAAGGAACAAAAATCCATTAATTAAGTAGAAAATAAACAATGCAGCTTTATCGACTTTTGCGAGAAGATTATGAATCCATTCCGGATTATGATAGATAAATGCTCCCCGAGGTTGTGTTCGGCGCCGAGGTTGCTGAATTCCAACATCACGCACCTCACCTGGGATTGAGGTGAAAAACATTCCGAGGTGACATTCGGTGCGTGACTAAAATCAATCGTTTGAACGTCAATGAATTCCCCTATGCCGGCGAAAACAGCAAAGTCATTCCTTCATCCAACGCGCAGTTCCGCTTAGCCTTCCCTCGACCCGTCGCCTGCTATCCTTATGCGATTTGCTGATGGGCTGTTCCCTCTGGAGGCTGAAGCCTCACAACTATCAAGGGCGCCGTATATCGGTCGCCCTTCTTTTTTGCCTTGCTTGCGGTCTTTCCGATGCCCCCTTGTCGGGTAGTAAAAGGCCGACGTGCTGATCGGGATAACGACCGCAAGCAAGACAAAAAAGGGGCTCGTCGATCGATTGGGAATTTTCCTTATCCATTTATTCTATAAAAATAGCAGTTTTTTGCTGTCTTGCCGGCCTCATGCCCTCCTATTCTTTAGCCGTGGAAACAACAGGGGACCGGATATTTCCGGGCAGAGGGCAAAATGAACATCAAAACCATTCTTACGGCCGCGGTTTTTGGTATCGGCAGCGTCGTTGCGGCCGTCAGCGCTCAAGCCGCTGACAAGAAGGTCGTCGTCGCCTATCAGACCGACGCGCTTCCCTCATCCGTTGCCATTGCCAATGGCGAGTTCTCGAAGGAAACCGGCTACGAGATTGACTTTCGAAAGTTCAACTCCGGGGCCGAAATTTTTGCGGCGATCGCTTCCGGCGATGTTCAGGTCGGCTATGTCGGTTCGAGTCCGTTTGCTGCGGCTACGTCACGCGGGTTGGCGGTAAAGGCATTTTACCTTTCCTCCATCTCCGGCATCGACGAAGCGCTGGTTGTCCGCAATGGCTCAGGCATCGACAGTCTGTCGGACCTCAAGGGCAAGAAGCTTGCGGCAGCTCCAGTTTCGACCGACCACTATCAGCTTCTCGCATTGATCAAGTCTCTTGGCCTTACCGAACGGGATGTCCAGGTCTTTGCAATCTCGCAGCCCGAGATCGTTGCAGCGTTCAATCGTGGCGATCTCGATGGCGGCTTCGTCTGGGATCCGGCTCTGAGCGAACTCAAGAAGGGCGGCAAGGTTCTCGTCACGTCGAAGGAAGTCGCCGAAAAGGGCGCGCCGACCTTCTCCGCCTGGGTCGCGGCGAGCAAATTCAGCAACGACAATCCAGAGTTTCTGAAGAAATTCGCCGGTGTCATCAACAGGTATTACGCTTCGTTTGCAAAGGACAAGGCAGCCTGGAATGCTGACAGCGCCAACGCCAAGCAACTTGCCAAGCTTCTTGGCGGTACGGCCGAGCAGCAGGCTTCGGCACTCAACAACCTCAACCTGCTGACGCCGCAGGTGCAGGCATCTGCCGAATGGCTGGGTGGCGGAGAAAAATCAGGTGCCGCCAAGATCCTCAAGGACACTGCGCAGTTTCTGAAAGATCAGGGCAAGGTGACCGAAGTGCTGCCGAGCTATGCCGAATTCGTCACGGCCGATGCACTGGTCGGCGCCAGCAACTGATGAAACGGGACACCGGGTGAAAAACCTGGCGTCCCGACTTGAGAGAGACATCCCATGCTCAAGATCGAACGCGCGAGCGTCTATTTCAAAACCGACAAGGGCCGTGTCGTTCATGCGCTGGACCAGGTCTCACTCGATATTCCGGACAAGGGATTTGTCGTTGCTCTTGGTGCCTCGGGCTGCGGGAAATCGACACTCCTTAATGCCATTGCGGGCTTCCTGCCATTGTCCGACGGGTCAATCACACTCAATGGAAGATCGGTATCTGCACCGGGCTCGGATCGAGGCGTGGTTTTCCAGAAGGATACGTTGCTCCCCTGGAAGAATGTTATCGACAATGTCGCGCTCGGGCTGAAATTTGCGGGTGTCTCGAAGACTGAGCGAACACGTCGCTCCGCAGCACTGCTCGATCTGGTCGGGCTGAGCGATTTCGCCAAAGCCTTTCCTTACGAGCTTTCCGGCGGCATGCGCCAGCGGGTCGGTATCGCGCGGGCGCTTGCGGCCGATCCCGATACGCTTTTGATGGACGAGCCTTTCGGTGCGCTCGACAGCATGACGCGCGAGCAGATGCAGGAGCTTCTGGTCAATGTCTGGAAACAGACCGGAAAACGCATTTTCTTCATCACACATTCGGTCGAGGAAGCGCTCTTCCTCGGTACCCAGGTGATCGTCATGTCACCGAGGCCTGGCCGCATCGTCGCGCGCTTCAATCTCGACTTCGTCCGGCAGTTTGCCGACACGGGAGATGCGCGAGCGATCAAGACATCGTCAGACTTCAACAACCTGAGAGAAGACATCCGGGCGCTCTTACATGGCGGACAGGATGCAAGGAGCGCGGCGGAATGACGGATATCATTGAAACCGTACCGGGCATCGCCCTTCCGGAAGCGGAAAAGCCGCGCATTGTCGAGATGACCCGATTCGGTACGAGCGGCAGCAGGACATTTGCAATCAGCGTTCTGACTGCGCTTCTGATCATTTTCGCATGGTGGGGTGCCGCAAAGCTTGCAGTCGTGCCTCGTCTTTTCCTGCCGACACCTCAGGACGTGCTGACCCAATTCAACATTGTTTTACACGATGGTTATGCAGGCGCCTCGCTTGGTGAGCATATTACCGCAAGCCTGTTCCGCATTCTGACTGCGGCGGCGATCGCGATAACCACGGCCATACCGATCGGTCTTCTGATGGGTCTCAACAGGTGGGCAAAAGGCATCCTGGATGTGCCTATCGAATTTTACTGGCCTCTCCCGCCGCTCGCCTACCTGCCGTTGATGATCATATGGCTCGGCATCGGTGAGACTTCGAAGGTGACGTTGCTCGTTCTTGCCATGTTCGCACCCATCTGCCTTTCAGCACAGGCCGGTGTCAGATCCTTGCCCATCGAGCGGGTCAATGCCGCGCGATCTCTGGGCGCAAGTCGCCTGCAGCTTTTTCGCGACATCGTTTTTCCGACCGCATTGCCGGAAATCCTGACCGGCATCCGTATCGCACTTGGTGTCGGCTGGAGCACGCTGGTGGCCGCGGAACTGATCGCTTCCAATCAAGGCATTGGTTACGTAATCATGTCTGCGTCACATTTCCTCGCAACGGATGTCGTGTTTGTCGGTATTCTGATTATCGCTGCATGTGCGTTCGTATTCGGTCTGGCGGTTCGTTTGCTTGAGGTTCTGCTGGTGCCCTGGAAAGGTCGGCTCTGATCGTTCCGCGATACCTTCAAACAACATCCGACATGCGACGCCCGATCGCCATCCAGGTGGTGATGAAGGCGGATAATGGATGGCAAGAGATATTTGACGAGGCGCGGTCTCTGCCGGGCGGCACCTCAGATTTTAGAGTTGGTGAAATGACTGCAAGACCGGACAAACAAGACCCAAACACTCTTTCCTTCGAAACGCTGGCGGTACATGGTGGCAATGAAGTCGATACGGCCTCCGGCGCAATCCGGACGCCAATTGTTATGGCAAACTCCTATCATTTGCCGACCGATTCTTCCGACGTCGATTGGTCCGACACCAGCATCGCGCTTTACACCAGAAACTCCGGTCACAACCAGATCAGGCTCCAGCAGAAGCTCGCGGCCATGGAGCAGGGCGAGGATGCTGCCGTGTTCGCCACCGGTGTCGCTGCCCTTCACGCCGTGTTCTTCACGCTGCTGAGAACCGGAGATCATGTCGTCGTCAGTGACGTGACCTATGAGGCCGTGTGGCGTCTTTTTGTGGAACTGCTTCCTGAGCGTTACCAGATCGAAGCGACATTCGTCGATACGAGCGATATCGAGGTGGTCAAGGCGGCGATCCGCCCGAACACGAAATTGATACATACAGAGACAATCGCAAATCCGACGACAAAAGTCTCCGACATCGCGGCCTTGTCCTCTGTTGCAAGGCAGGCGGGCGTGCTTCTGAGCGTCGACTCGACCTTTACGCCGCCGCCTCTGTTTCGACCCTTGGCAAGCGGGGCCGATCTCGTCATTCACTCCCTGACGAAATACATCAATGGCCACGGTGATGCCATGGGTGGGGCCGTCATAGGCAGGAAGGACCTTGTCCAACGGATAAAGGGCGACGCACTTGTCGATGTCGGCGGAAGCATCGCGCCGTTCAACGCCTGGCTGATCATGCGTGGCTCCGTAACCCTTCCTTTACGGTTGGAACAACATTGCCGGTCCGCAGAGTTCGTCGCACACCATCTCTCGTCCGATCCCCGCATCGCCTATGTCCACCACCCGTCATTGCAGAGCCATCCGCAGCATGAAATTGCCACACGTCAGTTCGGCGCAAGGGGATTTGGGGGTGTGATCGCGTTTGCTCTCGAAGGTGATCCTGCGATACAAAATCGCTTTGTTTCGAACCTGAAAGTGATTACTTCAGCCGTCTCACTGGGGCACGATGAGAGCCTGATCGTACATGTTGGCGCAACGGCAAGAGGCGGTTCCGAGCGTTGGCCGGATGAGTTTCGAAAGTACGGTCATCTGCGCCTGTCGGTCGGGCTCGAGGAAACCGACGATCTCATTACAGATATAGCAACTGCTCTGGATCTCACATTCGACGGATGACATCGAATGGGCGACGAAGGCGGGATCGATCCTTCCCACTTGCGAAAAATAAAAAACTATGACCGCAAAGCATTCGTGCAATAGAGCTCCAGAAATGGGCCGCAGAATAGTGTACTAATTCTGTAGACAATGTTGACCGCAGCAACGTTCTGGCCGAGCATCCGGTATTGTGATGAACCGGATACGGAGGTGTTTCATGATTGCGAGCAGCCTTCCTTTATTTGGGTTTGACCTCTTTGCGTTTTCGGCGCGTCCTCGGCTTTCACAGGACCTGGCGGTACGCTCCGAGCGGCAAGCCCGTATCGATCTCAATCCGGCTGATGACGAGAAGCCGTCGCAGGAAGAGCGGCATCCCGAAAGCTTCTATTGGGGAATTCATCTGCCCTACTGAACCGGAAGCGGTTCGATTGCGTTGCCGTTCACGAGTGTCGTCTTGTGAATATGGCTCGGTAATCTTTGCGGATCATCGAAAAGGGAGAACACGTATGACGTCGACTTTGCCTAGGCTACAGGACGGACACGCACCAATCACCCTGCAATATCTCTTTCGCGATGCCCTTCACGAGTTTGAAGATTGGGACGCTTATGTCCCGGAGCCGGAGGTTGCTTTCGGTCAACAGGCTGTGCGAATATCGGAAGTATTCGAGGCTCTTAGAGGGTGCTCGGATATCGTGCCGGCCAGCATTGCCGGGGGCGTCGTCGACAGGCTTTCGAAGCCATGGGAAGGTGAGGGGCCTCTGGACGAAATGGAGTTTTCGACTGCAGCGCGGGTGATGAGCGTGCTCGTCCGCAAAAGGCTGCTGGCGGAACAGCGATCCGAGCTGCCGGGATCAGTCAAAAATCACTGAGTTGCCTTGCAGCCTCGTCCAGTGGATCGGGAGACGGCACGCTTGGGATCAATTCGGTATGCGCGGAATGCTGGCCAGCAGGGCGCGCGTATAATCATGGCTGGGATTTGCCAGGATGGTGCGCGTTTTCCCGCTCTCGACGATCCGGCCTTGCTCCAGAATAATCACGTCCTCGCAAAGCGATGATACGAGGCTGAGATCGTGTGACACGAGCACGAAGGTCGTCGTCCGCGACAGTTCCTGCAAAAGCTCGACGATACGAATGCGCGTGGAAAGGTCCAGCGCACTGACCACCTCGTCTGCAAGGATCACATCGGGTCGGGAAACGATGGCACGGGCAATGGCGATGCGCTGCCGCTGGCCGCCCGAAAATTCATGCGGATAACGCTCGGCGGCATCGGCGGTCAGTCCGACTGCCGTTAGAGCCTGCAGGACGGCAGTCTTCCGGTCGCCTTCGATGCTCAGCGAGCGGAGAGGTTCGGCAATGATGTCGAAAACCCGTTGGCGTGGATCGAGTGAGGAATAGGGATCCTGGAAGACTGCCTGCACCCCGCTACGGAAGCGACGCATGAATCCGCGGTTCCCGAGGTCAAGCCGACGCCCCTCGAAGCGAATCTCGCCGGTCGTGGGCTGATTGAGACCGAGCAGAAGGCGCAGCAGTGTCGTCTTGCCCGAACCGGACTCGCCGACGATGCCGAGATTGCGGCCTTTCTGCAGGGTAAGGTTCACGTCATGGAGCGTCTTGCGCTGCCGCGTGTAAGAAAAGGATACATCACGTACGTCGATGAGGCTCATCGGGCGATCTCCAGAGCGTTGTCGAATGCACGCGCTGCCGCGACAAGGCTTTGTGTATAGGGATGGCCCGGTCGCCCGAATACATCCGAGACCGCGCCGGTCTCGACGATACGGCCGTGCTGCATGACCACCACGCGGTCCACAGCGCCGGCGACGACCGGAAGGTCGTGGCTGATGAAAAGCAATGCCATATCCCGTTCCTTTACGAGACGAGCCATGAGCGCGAGGATTTCGGCCTGTGTGGTCACATCCAGCGCCGTTGTCGGCTCGTCGGCAATCAGCAGCTTGGGTTTGCACGCAAGCGCCATGGCGATTGCTGCCCGCTGACGCTGTCCGCCGGAAATCTCGTGCGGCCAGGCGTCGACGATGCGATGAGGCTCCGGCAGCGCTACCTGATCGAGCAGCGCCACCACCTTTTTCGCGATGCTCGCCTTGTCCGTCGCGGCTCCGTCACGCCTGGCGCGTCGTTTGACCGCCTCGCCGACCTGCCGGCCGATCTTTACCAATGGGTCGAGCGCGGTCAGCGGTTCCTGAAACACGACGGCCACGGCCGTTCCCCGTAGTGGCACGAGATCACGGTCACGTGCGCCGATCACCTGGCGACCGTCGAGCATGACCGAACCGGACGCCTTCAATGCATAGGGTAGCAAACCGATTGCGGCGAGTGCAGTCAGTGACTTGCCGGAGCCGGATTCACCGATAAGGCCGACGCGTTCTCCGCCATCGATTGAAAGCGAGACATCTGCGACCAGCGATTTTCCGCCAGTCTGGATTGCAAGGCCATCGATCTTGAGCAATGGGGTCATCGGCGGCTCCTGCGGGTAGGGTCGGCGAGATCGCGCAGGCCATCGGCGAGAAGGTTGATGCCGATTACCATTGAAACAATCGCAAGACCCGGCGCAATCGCGCCGATAGGGGCCGTGTATACGGTCGCCTGTGCTTCCTGCAGCAGCCTCCCCCATGATGCATTCGGGGCCGGAGCGCCAAGGCCGAGATAGGAGAGCGAGGCCTCGGCAATGACGGCGAGGCCGAATTGCAGCGCCAGATTGACGAGCAATGTCGGCCATATGTTCGGCAGGACATGGATCCACACGACGCCCATCCAAGACGTGCCGGATATCCGTGAGGCGGTGATATAATCCATGGACAGGACGCGCTTGGTTAGGATGCGTGTGAGCCGCGCGACAATGGCGGAATTGGCGATGCCGATCGCGATGATCGCGGTCCATAGGCTTGCGCCATCGCTCGATGCAACGATCAGCATGGCAAGCAGCAGTGTTGGAAAGGCGATCAGGATATCGAGGCCGGCGGCCAGAACGTCATCCAGGGTCTTCGATGCGAAGGCTGCCAGAAGTCCGATCGTTATGCCGATCAACCCGCCGATGATGATCGCTCCGGTGCCGACGGTCAGCGAGATACGCGAGCCGATCATGATCAGCGAAAAGAGATCGCGGCCAAGTCTGTCAGTGCCGGCCAGATGCTGGAACGAAACGGCCTCCAGACGCCCACCCGACATCGCGGCTGGGTCGTAAGGCGTCCAGATCAGTGTCATGAGGCCGATAGCAAGATGCAGGCCGACAATCAGGGCGCCGATCGTAATTGTCCAGGAGCGTCGCTTCCGTCCCTGTTCCGAGCTTGTCATGGTCGTGGTGTTGCTCATCGTGCTGCCCCACCGCTGCGGTCTCTCAAGCGTGGATCGATCAGCCGCTGTGCCAGATCGGCGAGAAAGCCTACGAGCAGAACCAGAAGGGTAGAAACGAACAGCACGCCCTGCACGTTGGGATAGTCTCGCTGCTCTATGCCGAGCAGCAGCATGGAGCCGAGACCTGGCAGCGAAAAGACGCGTTCGACGACAACGGCACCAAGTAGGGTTGAAGCAAGCTCGATGCCGAGGACCGAAATGACCGGCACGGATGCGTTACGGATACCGTGGCGGATCAACGCCTCGGTAAAGGTTGCGCCAAGTGCACGCGCGGTCCGCAGATAATCGCTGCCGAGCACATCCTGGGTCGCGGAGCGCACGTAGCGGATCAGTGACGCCGACATGACGATCGCAATGGTGATGACCGGGAGAACGAGCGCATCAAATGCCGCTTCCGGCCGCTGCCAGCCGCGTGGAGGAAAGCCGCCGGAAGGAAAAAGCCTGAGATTGACCGCAAAGACGGTTACCAGAAGGATGCCGATCCAGAAGACAGGAACAGCGATTCCGAGCTGGGAGACGACCGATATCAGAAAACCGTACCAGCGGTTCGATTTGACCGCGGCAATGATCCCGAGCGGCAGCGCGATCGCAAGCGCCAGCAGAAACGCCATGAGGGTCAACGGCACGGTTATCGCCAGCCGCTTGCCGATCTCCGGCAGGACAGGCGCATGGCTGATGAAGGATGTGCCGAGATCGAAGCGAGCCAGGCTGGAGACGAAGCGGAAGAATTGTTCAGAGAGCGGCAGGTCAGAGCCCACCTGGCGGCGCGCCGCCTCGATCTGCTCGGGGTCGGCGCCGACCGAGACCAGCGCATTGGCGGGATCACCCGGCAACAGCCTCAGAAGCAGGAACAGCACCGCAGCCGCGATGAGGATGGATATGAGAAGAATGACCAGACGACGAAACAGATAGGAAAGAATGGTCGGCACCTTTCATGGGAAAGCCGCCCGGAGGAACCGGGCGGCCAGCCTTATAACGCAGATTATCGATTTGCCGAGAGCAGGATGATAATCAATCGGCTTTCTTGATGTTACCCGCGAAAAACTGTGCGTTCAGCCCATTGAGCGGATAGCCGGAGACCGATTTGGCAGCCACGACGATCTGCGGATAGAGATAGAGCCAGTTGCTGGCAGCATCCTCGGCAATGATCGTGTTGGCTTCCTTCAGCCTTGCCGTCTGCTCGTCTGTCGTGGTGCTGGCTTCTGCCTGCTTGATCAGATCGACAACCTTCGGGTTGTTGTAACCCCAGTAGAAATCGGGATTGCCGTAGAACACGATGTCGCGGTGGTTCACATGCTCCTGCAGCGTCGCCTGGAAATCATGCGCCTTGTAGATCTTCGAATACCATTCGTTGGCGGTGATGACGTTGATGTTCACCTTGACGCCGATCTTTGCGAGTTCGCTCTGCAGGAACTGCGCGGCGATCGGATGCGGATCGTAGTTCGGCGTATCGATGGTGAAGGAGAAGCCATCCGGATAACCGGCCTCCTTCAAAAGCGCCTTGGCACCTTCGACGTCATAGGCGTCGGTCTTGGTGAGGTCGACGAACCACGGATCGGTCGGCGGCACCATGGAGCCGATCAGCGTGCCGTAATCGCCCCAAACGGCCTTCAGCAGCTTGGCATCGTCCACGGCACGCGCCAGCGCCTTGCGAACCTTGACGTTATCGAATGGAGCAACGCGGTCATTATAGGCCAGCAGTAGCTTGGTGGTAGACTGGCCCTCAGCGACGGTAAAATCGGCATTGTCCTTGAACTGGGCAAGCGAATCCGGGCTCTGGACTGAGGTAATGATATCGACCGAGCCGGTCAGAAGCGCGTTGTTGAGCGCTGTCGCCTCGGTGAAATACTGGAATACGACATCGCCATTATCCGGCTTCTGGCCCCAGTAATCATCGAAGCGGGTCAGAGCCAGCGAGGAACCGCGGCGCCAGTCCGCAAGCTCATAAGGCCCGGTGCCGTCTTCGGTGGCGGTCAGGTTGGTTGCCGTATCGTTGACGATCCAGACATAGCTGAGATTGTAGGGCAGGGAGATGGAGCGGGACGAGAGTTTGATGACGACGGTCGCATCGTCAGGCGTCTCGATTCCGGCGATCGGCTTCAGGCTGTTTTTGCGTGAGCTCTTTGATTCCGCCGAGGTAACACGCTCGATCGAGAACTTCACATCCTTGGAGGTGAGCGGATCGCCGGAATGGAATTTCACATTCGGCTGCAGGGTGAACGTGTAGGTAAGGCCATCATCGCTGACCTTGAATTCCTTGGCCAGAACCGGCTCCACATCGCCTGTGTCAGCAAGCCGAAAAAGTCCTTCATAGACATTGTTGTTGAAGGCTTCGTTGATACCCTGGCCGGCGCCGGCCGTGTTGTCCAGGTTCTGCGGCTCGTAAAGCGAACCGATATTGATCGTGGCATCCGCATCGAAATCGGCGGCTTGCGCATATCCTGCCGTCAAAGCGGAAAAAAGGATCGCTGCAATCGCGGTGCGTGCGCTTGCCTGTCTGTTTTTCAGGGTTGAGCCCATAAGGGTCGTCAAACCGCTCATCTTAAAACTCCCATTCACTGGCCGATCGGGCCATCATTCACGTCGCGCAGCATAGCTTAGTCGCCATCCACCGGAAGAGCGACGAGGGTAAAAAAGCGGTCTTGAAGGGAATGCGCTGCTCTTGCAGCAGAGGGGTATGAGAAATTTGTTTCGGTTCTGGAATTTTTGGCTCAGTCCCATTAAGTCCTTCACATACATCAGGGATTGGATCAGGACATGAGCGATATCGACCGAAACCGTGCAGCAAAACTGATGAATGAAGCCGGAATCGATGCGCTTGTCCTCTTCCAGCCGGAAGCTTTTCGTTATGCTGTCGGCGCACCGGCAGGCGTAGCGACCATGTGGGGGCGGGCAGGGGCCGCGGTGGCGCTCGTGCCGGCGCAGCCAGACGCAACCCTTGCGGCGATTGTCAGCGACCACGCCGCAGCAGCGCTGCGCGCCAAGGCACCCGAAGTCGATATCCGAACCCATCGCATCTGGATCGACATGCTCGATGTGACCGGTGCGGAGACGGTGCAGGAGATCAATGAAGCCTATCGACGGGCCAGTACAGGCGGGCCTCGTCCCGAGACGTTCGATCGATCCGTGGTCTTCGCTCTTCTCGGCGATCTCTTGCGAGAACGTGGCCTGACGAACGCGCGTCTGGCTGCCGATCTCGAATTCATGCCGGCTGCCGATTTTAAAGCTCTCAAGGCGAGCTTGCCGCAGGTTACATGGCTGGACGGCTCGACTGTGCTGCGACGGTTGCGGGCGGTGAAGACTGCTGACGAGATAGAGCGCCTGCGGCGAGCCTCTGAAGCCGCCGAAGCCGGTTTGACGGCAATGGTGCAGGCAATCAGGCCCGGCGTATCCCTGCCGGAACTTTCCACCGCCTGGAAGGCCGGTGTGCAGATTGCCGCTTCCAAAGGTGGGTTCTCGCTCAGCGGACATTGGGATTACATTTCTGTCGGCGCGGATCTTGCCAACATGACCGCTGTGGTGGCGCCGGGCGACCTCATCAAGGCTGACGTTGGGACGCTCGTCGACGGTTATTCTTCAGACGGAGCGAGAACCTACACATTTGGTCGACCTTCCGGGCTTGCGATCGATGTCTTCAAGGCGCTCGAAACGGCGTTCCATGCCGGGCTTGAGCAGATCCGGCCCGGCAACCCCTTCAGCTCGGTTCATGCGGCGATGCTTCAATCGATGCGCAAGGACGGTTTTGCAGAATATTACCGGGGCCATTTTGGACACGCGGTTGGGGGAAGTGTCGGCATCGAGGAATGGCCGTTCTTTTCCGCCGGCAATATGGAGATCATCGAGCCGAACATGGTCGTGGCATTGGAAGCGCCATTCTATGGCCAAGGACTGGGGGCCTTGATGATCGAAGATCAGTTTCTTGTAACTGATTCAGGAGCCGAATGCATGAATCGCCTGCCTCGTGGGTTGGTTGACGTGAGCAACCTTTAGGTCAGTCCGCCGCTCCGAAATCCCGCTCGAATTTAGCGCCTTCCGCATGCCAGGCGATGTGTTCATAGAGGGGCATACCCACCCGCTATTTCAGCCGGATCACAAAGCCTGATCGCTGAACTTCTGTGCGAGCGATATCCGCAAATCTCTTGAAGTCCTCGTCCGTCACATCGACGCTGAGGGCATTTATAGTTACGGCACCAAGAAATATCCCGTCCGCCTCGAATAGTGGAATTGAGATCGAGGCATAATGCCTCAACCTTTCACCGCGCGAGATGGCAAAACCGTCTTCCCTGACCGTCCGATAGAGTTGGTTGTCCGGCTCGGAATAGGCGAGAAGCACGCGTGCAGCCGACCCGCCATGCGAAAGCGAGACCGACGCGCCGACATCCACGAAGTAGCTGTGGTTACGATTCATCCGGCTGCGAACAAGACAGAGCCGATTGCTTTCCGTCCGGATGTAGAAGGCGGTTACCTGATTAACCTGATCGCTAATCCGGTTGAGCGGCTCTGCGATCCGGTTGACCAGATTGGACGTCGCCTTGAAGATCGCCGCGAGCCGCATGTTCATCGGCCCCGGTGAATAGCTGCCATCCGCATGCCGCTCCAGAAATCCCCAATTCGATAGCGATTTCAGTGCCCTGAGTGTCGTTGCCTTGTCCAGGCCCGAGATCTCCGAGATCTCGCGCAAATGCATCTGGCTGCGCTCCATGGTGAACAGGCTGAGGATCAGAAGTCCCCGATCAAGGACGCCTGCAGGCGGTGCATTTTCGTGGTTTTCGGCTGAATCGAGTGTCATCCGGACATCCTAGTCATCACGCAAATCTTGACAAGCACGCTCCATGCGTTTTATTAAATGAAATACATATCATTGAATGAAACCGTTTGCTACCGTTTTATTTGCTTGAGCAAAAACCTTCCGGTCTCCCGCAAAAGATTGGAAATCCGTTCTCTAGCGAATTGATGGACAATATCGAGGCGATCAAAGACACATGAAAATCACATCGGTCGAGCCAATATACGCGGACATTTTCCTGTTCGTGCGCATCACCACTGACAAGGGCATTGTCGGCTACGGCGAGTGCGGCACCTGGGGGCATTATGATGCCGCCGCCGCCGCCATCCAGCGCTTCGGACGGTTTCTGGAAGGGCAGGACCCGACGACGATCGAGCGGCACTGGAATGTGATGTTGCGCGCCAACCACTATACGGGTGCGGCGATCAACGGCGCGGTATCCGCCATCGACATGGCGCTCTGGGATATCAAGGGCAAGGCACTGGGTGTGCCCGTCCACGAGCTGCTCGGAGGCCGAATGCGTGATCGCGTCCGCCTTTATGCCTGGGTCAAGGGTCGTAGCGCCGACGAATTCGTCGAGCAGGCACAGATGCGCAAGGAGCAGGGATTTACCGCGATCGGCCATCTCAATCCGCTGATGGATGATGCCGACAGCGTCCATTACCGCTCTCATGCTTCGCAGATGCAGGCGGGCGCCGAGCTCGTCGAGCGGGTCCGCAAGGCCGTCGGACTTGAGGTCGATATCTGCCTCGAGCTGCATCGCCGCCTGTCGGTGCCGGAGGCGATCACGCTTGCCCGTCTGGTCGAGCCGTCGCTGCCGCTGTTTTACGAAGATCCGGTCAAACCGGCATCGATCCCGGCCATGGCACGGGTTGCCGAAAAGATCGCCATCCCGATCGCCACCGGCGAGCGTTTCATCAACATCCAGCAGTTCCAGGAATTGCTCGATACTCGTGCGGCCGAATATCTGCGCGTCTCCGTTGGCGTTTGCGGCGGCATCACCGCGGCCAAGAAAATCGCAGCGATGGCTGAAGCCAGCGATGCACAGATCGTTCCGCACAATCCGGTCGGCCCGATCGGACTTGCAGCCTGCCTGCAGATCGATGCGGTGATCCCCAATTTCGCCATCCAGGAATATCCGCTCGGCACGCCGCATATCGACCAGCGCACTGGTCTCGCCGGCGAGGACATGCTCGTTGATTTCCCCAAGGCCGAAGGTGGCTTTCTTGCCATCCCGGATGGTCCGGGTCTTGGCGTCGAGCTGCGGCCGGGTTTCGAGGAAAAATTCCCGCGTCGTGAACGGCCGATCCAGAACATCAAGATGCGTGCCCATTTCGACGGCTCCGTCGTCGATCACTGACATTGCCTTTCATCGCATTTGACGGCCGCTGGCGAAATGCCGCGATCTCAACCTGATCAGGAGACGTAAACATGGAACATGATATTCGAAATCGCGGCAGCAACGGTGTGCTGGCGATGAACCGCCGGCAGTCACTGAAGCTTCTGGGTATCGGCAGTCTGGCGCCTCTGGCCGGCGGTCTTTTAGCGCGCCAGGCTTTTGCGGCGGAGAATGACGTACTGCGCATCATCCACCCCGCCTTCTCCTCAGATTGGTCGCCGCTGCGTGGTGGTGGTCAGAGCTATCGCCTGAATTCCTTCTGGGTGGCTTCGCCGCTCTATTATACCGGCAAGGGCGAGCTGAAGCCGTACATCTTTGCAAAATGGAGCGCCAACGCCGACAACACGGTCTGGCAGTTCGAGATTGCCGAAAAGGCACGCTTCTCCGATGGCAGCCCGATCACGGCGGCCGACGTCAAGGGTTCGTGGGAACTGGCAGCGATGCCGGCCACCAAGAACCAGCGCATCGATCAGGTGCTGTCCACGGTTCAGGGTTATGGTGCGATCACCGGCGGCAAGGCGACCGTGCTCGAGGGCGTCGTTGCCCTCAACGACCGCACGGTCGAGGTGCGGTTGAGCGCGCAGGACCCGATGTTTGCGGCAAAACTTGCCAATCATCTGGCACCGATCGTCAAGGTGTCGCTGGCGCGTGGCGCCGACGGCAATGAAGTGCCCGGCTGGTGGAACCCAAGCGATCACGCCGTTATCGTCAGCGGTCCTTTCGTGCCGGTCAAGATGGATCTGGATGCCGGAACCTTCGTGTTCGAACGCAACGCCAATTTTTTGGGCCCTGCGCCGTCGCTGCGCCGCATTGAGGTTCAGGTCATCGAGGATGCCTCGACGGCAACGGCCGCTCTCAAGTCGGGTCAGTTCGACGTCCACACCCTGATCCAGACGACGACGTTGATCGACGATCTCGGCGCGAATTTCCTCTCCGGCCCACTGGCGCCAGAAGGCGATCATTTCTGGCTGAACATCAGCCGCAAGCCGACCGACGATATCAACGTGCGCAAGGCGCTTATCTCTGCGGTGGATCGCGAACAGCTTTGGAAGCTCACCTTCCCGCAGGGTCCGGAAGTGCGCGCAACGCAGATCCTGACGGCCGTGCCCGGCATCGATCCGAATTTCCGCGAACTGCCATTCGATCCGGATGCGGCGCGCCGTTTTCTGGCGCAATCGAGTTATGGCAGTGCGGCGGCATTCCCGCGCATCAATTTTGTCGGCATTTCCCGCCAGGTCGCAGAAGCGGCGGCCCAGTATATCGCCGAGCAGTGGCGCACGGTGCTTGGCGTTGAGTCCGTTTCCATGAAGCCGCAGATCGACAAGTTCGAAGGCCCGGACCAGAACCGCGTCCAGATCTTCCGTGACAATGTCGGCACGCGCGTTTCCGACAGCACAACCTATCTGCGCGGCATCGTGCATTCCTCGTCATCGAATGCCAAGAACAAGCTCGGCGGCTACAAGAACGAACAGGTGGACGCATTGCTGGACAAGGCATCCATCCTTGCCGCAGGTTCGGAAGAACGGCTGGCGCTTGCCCGACAGGCGCAGCAGCTGGCCGCCGACGATGCCATTTACATTCCGTGGGCCTATCGCAACATGCCGCAGATGGCGATGCCGTGGGTGAAGGGCATCGAGAAGAACATGGACTGGCAGGTCAGCGAGCCCTGGAACGTCACCGTAAGCCGCAGCTAAGCCTAATGCATGGCTGCGCGCCCTCCAAGGTCCGCAGCCACGCTCCGGTTTTCAGAGGAATTGAATGGCCTTCTTCATTCTCAAGCGTGTGCTGACATGGATACCGTCGATCCTCGTCGTCATGTTCGGCATCTACGCACTGGCCTTTTATGGCGCAGGCGACCCGATCAAGCTGATGTTCCTCAGCGCGCCTGGTGACGTCGCTTATGATCCGGCTCGCATCGACGCCATTCGCGAGGCCGCCGGGCTCAACCGGCCGTTCCTCGAACAGTTCGGTTCCTATCTGTGGAACCTGCTGCATGGCGATCTCGGCAATTCGCTTGTTTCGGGCCGCCCAGTCAGCTCCATCATCACGGTCGCAGCACCTGTGTCGCTACAGCTCGGGCTGGTCACCATCGTGGTCACGGCGCTTGTCGGCGTGCCGCTTGGTATGGCCTGCGCCTTCCATCAGGGGCGGGCACTCGACAATGTGGTGACGTCCGTGGCGCTGTTGTTATGGGCGGTCCCCGCCTATGTCATCGGCCCGCTGATGCTCGTGTCGCTGATCATCCTGCGACCGGGCGAAACATTGCCGATCGGATGGGGCGGCCTCACCGATCCGCGCGTCATCCTGCCGGTTCTGGTTCTGGCCCTGCAGCCGATCGCCTTGATCCAGCGCCAGACGCGCGCCGCCGTGATCGACATCCTGTCCGAAAACTTCATTCGCACGGCTGTTGCCAAGGGCGTGCCGCGTTTTCGCATCGCGGTGGATCACGTCATGCGGCCGGTGCTGACACCGATCGTCACCCAACTCGGCATCATCCTCATCACCTTCATCAACGGTGCCATTTTTGTGGAAGTGGTGTTCGGCCTGCCGGGGCTCGGACGCCTAACGATCAGCGCCATGACGGATTCGGATTATCCGGTGATCATGGCATTGGTGCTGATCGGCACGGTGGCGGTGCTGTCGGCCAATCTTCTTGTCGAAGTGCTTTATACGCTTCTCGACCCGCGCGTGCAGGCAAGGTGAGGACAGCCATGACCGGACAATCCTCTATGACATCGCAGCAGCCCCAGCCCGATACCGCCGAACAGGCACCCGCTGGTCTCGGTCGCGACGCCTGGCTGCGGCTTCGTCGCAACCGGCTGGCCATGCTCGGCCTCGTCATCATAGCATTTTACGTCCTTTCCGCCATCTTCGGGCCGTGGCTGATACCCTATGATTTTGCCCAGCAGGATCTCGCCCGTGTCAATTCGGGTCCCAGCCTCACCCACTGGCTTGGCACCGACAATCTCGGGCGAGACCTGTTTGCCCGCATCGTCGGTGGTGCGCGCACGGCGCTGATTGTTGCCTTCTTCGTGACCGTGCTGTCGTTTTCCATCGGTGCGATTGCCGGTGCGGTCTCTGGCTTTGTCGGCGGCGTGACCGACCGCACGATCATGTGGCTGACTGACGTCACCATGGCGGTTCCCAGTCTACTACTGGTGGTGGTCATCAATACCTCGCTGACGCCGCTTCTCAGCGGCTGGATGGAAGACCTTTTCCTCAAAACCGGCAACCCGATGTTTCGCGACACCACATTCCTCGACGTGTCACTGGTATTCGGCACGATCGCGCTGATCAAATGGCCGCAATATGCGCGACTGATGCGGGCGCAGGTTCTGTCCATCCGCAATGCCAACTATGTCACCGCGGCCATCGCGCTTGGGCTTCCGCCCACGACGATCATTCGCTCTTTCGTCGTACCCAACGCGCTTGGTCCCGTCATCGTCGCTGTCAGTTTCGGTCTCGGCACCGCCATGGTGCTGGAAAGCTCGTTCAGTTTCCTCGGCATCGGCGTCCAGCCGCCGACGCCCAGCTGGGGCCGGATGATCGCCGACGGCATGCGCGTCTGGGGCGCCTATCCGCATCTTCTCATCGTACCGGCACTGGCGCTCGCCATCATCACCATGGCCTTTGCCTTTGTCGGGGATGGTCTCAACGATGCGCTCAATCCCAAGGGCAAAAAATGACTGACGCCATAAGCAAAACCCCGCTCCTCGCGGTTCGCGATCTGCGCGTGGCGCGACAGACCGGAACCGGCGAGGCGGAAATCGTCACCGGCGTCAACCTGACGCTGAACGAGGGCGAGGTTCTCGGCATCGTCGGAGAGTCCGGCTGCGGCAAGAGCGTGTCCATGCTCAGCCTGCTCGGTATCTTGCCGCCGGCGTTGCGGGTCAGCTCCGGCAGCGCCGTCTTCGAGGGCGAGGATCTTTTTGCCCAGAAGGAAACGAGATTGGCGAAGTTGCGGGGAAGCCGCATTGGTTTCGTTTTCCAGGACCCGATGACATCGCTCAACCCGGTCATGACCATCGGCGCGCAGCTCAGCGAACCTTTGCGTTACCACGTCGGTCTCGGCCGCAAAGAGGCGTGGGCGGAGGCTGGTCGACTTCTGACGCTGGTCGGCATTCCGGGTGGCGAAAGCCGCCTGTCGAATTATCCGCATCAACTGTCCGGCGGCATGCGCCAGCGGGTGATGATCGCCATGAGCATCGCCTGTCGGCCAAGCCTGCTGATTGCCGATGAACCGACCACCGCGCTGGACGTCACCACGCAGGCGCAGATCGTCGATCTGATCTTCGACATCCGCCGCCAGTTTGGCCTTTCCGTTATCTGGGTATCGCACGACCTCGCGCTGCTGTCGCAGATCGCCGACCGGATCGCGGTCTTCTATTCCGGGCGTATCGTCGAGGAAGGCACTGCGGAGCAGATCTGTTTTGCGCCGGTTCACCCCTATACGCAGGCATTGATATCATCGATGCCGGTGGCAAATCGCGGCGCGGCTCGTCGGCTGAAGACGATCGACGGCCTGCCGCCGGATCCGGCGCGTCGCCCGGCCGGCTGCGCGTTTGCACCGCGCTGCGAACGGCGCGAACAGCGATGTCAGGTCGAACCGCCGGCTCTCCTGCCGATGGACGGAGAACGCCGGGCGGCCTGCTTCGTGGCGCATGACGAAGCAAGGGAGCTTGCCCGATGACAGACACACAGGGATCGGCCGAAGCGCTGGTTTCGGTACGCAATCTGACCCGCGCCTTCGACATAAGGGGAGGGCAGTTCGGGCAGTCGCGGTCACAGGTGCATGCGCTGCAGGACGTCAGTTTCGATGTCTTTCGCGGCGAGACGCTATCGATCGTCGGCGAATCCGGTTCGGGAAAATCGACGCTCGGCATGAGCCTGCTGCAATTGACCCGCCCGACCTCCGGCTCCGTCTGGTATCGCAGCAAGGATATCGTCAAAAATACTGCAGCTCAGAACCGCGCCATGCGCCGCCATTTGCAGATCGTTTTCCAGGATCCGTTCTCGACACTCAACCCGCGCGCCACGGTCGGGTCCGCCATCGCGCTGCCGCTGCTGCATCATGGCCTCGCAACACGGTTGACGGTGCGCGACCGCGTGCATGCCATCCTGTCGGACGTGGGCCTTGGTCCTATGTTTGAAAACCGTTTTCCGCACGAGCTGTCGGGCGGCCAGGCCCAGCGGGTGGCAATCGGCCGGGCGATTGCCTGCGAACCGGAATTCATTGTCTGCGACGAGGCGATCTCGGCGCTGGACGTTTCCGTGCAGGCGCAGATCATCAATCTGCTTGTCGATCTGCAGGAAAAGCGTTGCCTGACATACCTGTTCATCGCCCATGACCTCAGCGTCGTGCGCCATATCAGCGACAGGGTCGCAGTGATGAAAGGTGGCAGGATCGTTGAAATCGACGTTCCGCAGCGACTGTTTACCGATCCGCAGGATGCGTACACACGGGCGCTGATCGCCGCCACGCCGGTTTTCGAAGATCGAAGTAGCCGATAACCGTCTCGTGAAAGGAGGCAACGATAGTTACGAAAGATAGTCAACGAGGGAACGCTGTGCCTCGTGGATGATATCGCGGTTATGATGTCGGTCTTTCGCTTTTGCCACATAGCGCCGAGGTATGTCCGGATCTCATCGTATGAAGGATGGTGCGTATGAAACCGGCAGTGGCTGCGGACACGACCACCGATTTTGCGGCGCATGTCGACTTGAAACTGGTGAACGCCAATCTTGTTGGGTCAGAGCGTGGTCTCAGCGGGCATGGACGGGCTTAAGAGCCGCAAGACTTTCTTAAGCGATGCTGACCAAACCGCATAACCCGCCGCATTCATGTGGACCAGATCGGGCAGATAGTACCGGAACATGGGCAACCCGTTCTCGCCGATCAGGCCGGTACCGACCTCGATCCACGAGGTGTCATCCCGGCCGCCGCACCAGTCGCTTGCCAGCCGGTTGAACAGATCGAACTCGTGCCGGTAAATCCAGCGTGCCGGGCTGTGCTTGATCGATAAAACAAAAACCTCCGACTGCGGAATGACGCGCGAAATCCGCTCTCTCAGATCCTTCAGATGGCCAAGCGTCGTATGGGCGGTAAGGCCATCACTGGCGATATCGTTTTCACCAAAATAGAGCGCTATCCTGCTTGGTCTCAGCGGCGTCAAAAGCTGATCCATGTAGTGGATGCCTGAAAGAAATGTACCTCCTCCGAAACCCAGGTTAACGACGTCCAGCGAGCCTAGATCTTCTGTGATGGAACTCCAGATACGGAAGGAAGACGAGCCATAAAAGGCGATCGGATTGGCAGGAAGGCCGACGCGCTCAAGTCGCGTCAGCACCGTGATGATATCGTTTTCGTGTCGACCTGTGCCGATACTGACTGGAAAATCGTACATATTTACCCTCGGACATGTGTTTGGAAGTGTTTCTCCGGCGAGCTCCCGCCTTGCTGCATCGCGTCTATGAAAGCGAGCGACGCATTACATCGAGCGCGCCACGGATCAGGACGTCGTCGGCACCCAAGGTGATCTTGAGGTCGAATACAGTCGCGGCAATCACATAAAGGTCGTTGAGACCGTCATTCCCGACAATGGTGGCCTCGTCACCTTCCGAATACCAGCCAGCCTCGCGCGCCTGCCGGAACTCTTGGCCAATTACCATGCCGTGGACATAGGACCGCAATTGATCCGCGGTAAGCCTTCCCACCAGTCCGCCGGTCCGCGCCGAAAACAGCAGGGAGAGCATCGCCGAGGAGCTCTTCGCCTCTTCAAGCCCCCGGAGATAGGCTTCCGGATCATCCACCGGTGGCTGCGTTGCACCGCGGACGATGAAGGAATTGTTCAAGAGTAGCGCAAAGATTTCGCCGGTCACAAAGGTTTGAAAGCTGTCTATACGGCCGGCTTTTACCTTGGTCCACTTGCTGTGGGTCCCGGGGATGATGATTGTTGCGTCGTCAGCCAGCCCGTGTCCGGCAACCTGAATTTCCTCACCGCGCATGACGTCGGGGAAGGGCCTGCGTGAGGGATCCGTCAGGCCCGGCAGAAACACCAGATCAGATCCGTTCGGCAAGGATTTCCGCAAGCTGCCTGCAGCAAGCTCAGCCGGACCTGCAGGGCAGGGCACGTAGGGAACTTCGATCCAGCCGTTGCGGCTGGTGATCATCCCGAGTGCGGCAATGGGCAAGGCTCCGTGAGTGGACAGCCATGGAGCAAGCGCCGTCATCAGGACCGCTTCATGGTCGCCCTTGTTGAGCTTCGAGATACCTTGGGGCGTCTCGATGTTCTCCATTTCGTTGCCGTCGTCATCGATCAGCGTTGCTCGAAAGGAAGTGGTTCCCCAGTCGACGACGATTGTCGCTGTTTCTGTTGCCATGTCGTGAGCCTCCTCCGCTCATTTCATCTGGGGGCTTGTCATAGGGCGCAAGCATATGTAGTGTCAATTAGTGAATTCATGGTATCACATTATGATACTTCATTGGGAGGTGAAGAAATGGCAACTGGTCTGAAGGGCATCTTGCCTGTCCTGCCAACGCCCTTTTTGGCGAATGGCGATGTTGATGAGGCGGGGATGTCGCGGCTGGTGCAGTTCGCCCTCGATCAGGGTGTGGATGGTGTCGTATTTCCTGGTTTCGCCAGCGAGGTGGAAAATCTCACCACAGAAGAACGTGCGGGACTTTTGAAGATCGTCGTTGCCAGCGTGGCGGGCCGGGTACCCGTGGTTGCCGGCGCAAGCGCCGCTGATTGGCGCGACGTGGTGGAGCATGGCCGGATCGCGGCAGGCCTCGGTATTCGCCATCTGATGGTACAGCCACCGAAGTCGGTAGGCACCGATGCAGCGGCCCTTATCGAATTTCTTGGCAAGGTGGTCGAGGCGCTGCCGGACGTGGAGATCATCCTCCAGAATGCGCCGGCCCCTCGCGGTTCAGATCTGTCGCCGCAGGCGATCGTCGAGATCATCCGTGCCTTGCCACATGTTTCCTATGTGAAAGAAGAGACGCTGCCGGCAGGGCCGGCGATCAGCCACATCATCGCCCATGCGCCGGAAAGCCTGAAAGGCGTCATCGGTGGCGGTGGCGCGCGTTATATTCTCGACGAATATGCGCGCGGCGCGACTGCGGCCATGCCGGCCTTGGAGATTGCCGGCGAACATGTGGCGATTGACCGGGCGCTTGCCGCCGGCAGGCGCGATGAGGCCCGCCAAATCTATGTTCGCACTCTGCCGCTTCTCGTCCTGCAGGCGGTTTATCGCATGCGGTTGACCAAGTATGTATTGGCGCGTCGAGCCGTGATCGAGGGCGTCGGTGTGCGCGCTCCTACACCGGAACTCGACGCCGCGGCCATTGCGGACATTGATGCAAACCTGGTTGAACTCGGCCTTCTGGCTCCGGAGGCTGCATGAACAGCCCCGTCGAAACCATTGAGGTTTTTACTCTCACCCAGCCGCGCAAGGTGCCCTATCTCGGCGCATTGCGGGAAGGTGAGGTAGTTAACCCGAACGGTTATATCGTCCGCAAGGGTAACCGCACGGTCTATCCCACCTTCGACCGCAGCGTTCTCGTCCGCATGACGACGCGGGCCGGTACGGTTGGATGGGGTGAAACCTACGGTATCGTCGCGCCCGGTGCCGTTGCCGCTCTGATCAACGATCTTCTTGCCGGCTTCGTTATCGGTCGTGACGCGTCGGACCCGTCCGCGATCTACGACGATCTCTACGACATGATGCGGGTACGCGGTTATACCGGTGGCTTCTACGTTGATGCACTGGCAGCCCTCGATATCGCGCTGTGGGACATTGCGGGTCAGGAAGCGGGAAAATCGGTTCGTGATCTGCTCGGCGGGGGCGTCGAAAGCTTTCCTGCCTATGTCTCCGGTCTGCCGGAGAAGACGCTCCAGGCCCGCGGCGAGCTGGCAAGATACTGGCAGGATCGGGGGTTCGATGCCTTCAAATTCGCAACGCCTGTGGCGGATGACGGCCCGGCTGCGGAAATGGAGAACCTGCGCAAGGTTCTCGGACCCGCGGCGAAGATTGCTGCGGATATGCATTGGAACCAGACGCCGGAACGGGCGCTTGAACTGATTGCCGAGATGGCGCCGTTCGATCCGTGGTTTGCCGAAGCACCGGTCTGGACCGAGGATATTGCCGGCCTGGAAAAAGTCTCGAGGGGTACGGATATTCCGATCGCGGTCGGCGAGGAATGGCGTACCCATTGGGATATGCGCGCCCGTATCGAGCGTTGCCGCATCGCTATCGTGCAGCCAGAGATGGGCCACAAGGGCATTACCAATTTCATCCGCATTGGTGAACTTGCCACTGATCACGGTATCGACGTAATCCCGCATGCCACGGTCGGCGCCGGTATATTTCTGGCCGCGAGCCTGCAGGCGTCATCGACACTGCCGACGCTCAAGGGGCACGAATTCCAGCATTCGATCTTCGAGCCAAACCGTCGTCTTCTTTCCGGTGACATGGATAGCCGCGAAGGTCTCTATCATCTGCCATCCGGGCCTGGACTTGGGGTGAAGCCATCGGAGGTGGCGCTCGGTCTGCTTGAACGTATCTGAATTGGTTCTTTGGAGGAGGAAGCCATGAACAAGAGAGTGAAAAGACTGGCGCTCGGCGCCGCGACTGCAGCTTTGATGACGATGGGCGGCTTTGCACCGGCCATGGCCGATACGGTATTGAAATTCATTTCCTGGCAGACCGACGACGCCGGAACCGGTGATTGGTGGCATTCGGCCATCGCCGAGTTCGAGAAGCAGCATCCGGGCGTGAAGATAGAGTTCACCAAGGCTGAGCGAAGTTCCTATGCAGATACGATGACCACGCTGTTTGCCGCCAACCAGCCTCCGCAAATCGTGCATCTCGCATCCTTCGAATTCCAGATGTTCGCGGACAGCGGCTGGCTGGAACCGCTCGATCCCTGGCTGAAGAAGGACGGTATCGACATGACCGGCTGGGCCGGCCAGAAGACGTGCGAATGGAACGGCGAAACCGTCTGCATCATGACGAACTATTTCGGTTTCGTCATGGCCTATAACAAGAAGATCCTCGATGAAGCCGGCATTGCCGTGCCGAAGACCTATGACGAATTCCTGGCCGCGGCAAAGGCGACGACCAAGGATCTTAACGGCGACGGTATCATCGACCAGTTCGGCACGGGACATGAGACGAAAGGTGGTCCGGGCCAGTATCTGACCGAGATGCTGAACTACATCATCGACGCGGGCGCCTATTGGACCGACAAGGAAGGCAATATCACAATCGATACGCCTGAAATGGTCGAGGGGCTGACGCGCTGGAAGACCGTGATGAAGAGTGGCATCAGTCCGGTCGACATGAGCGCCAGTGATGTGCGCAAGCTGTTTGCCGATGGCAAGATGGCCATGCGCCTGGACGGACCATGGCTTTACGGCACAACTGAAAAGGGTTCGGCCAAGAGCGATATAGTCTACGTCGCGCCGCCGCTGACGCCGCCTCTTGGTGGATCGTCGAATGTGCTGGCCATGCCGTCCGATATCCCCGACGACCAGAAGCAGCTTGTCTGGGATTTCATCAAGCTGACGATGACGCCGGAATTCCAGCGCAGCTATGCGACGATGGGCGGAAACACGCCGCCAAGCCCGAAGGCCGATGTCTCCGGCGTGGAGAAGACCATTCCGCATTTCCCGGTGCTGCTCGCGACAATGAAGGCGGCATCCGAGAAGGGGATAGACCGCGTGCCGATCGGCCTTGAGCTCTATTACAACGAGTTCAGCAAGATGATCATGGAGGAGAGCCAGCGGATGATTATCCAGGATCTCGATCCGGCGGCAGTAGCCAAGACCATGCAGGCAAAGGCCGAAAGCATCAAGGGCTGACCCGCTATCAGGGCATGGTTCGCCCAGCGGGCCATGGGCAACTCAAAGCATTCGTAGGAGACCATCATGATCGATACCGTTCAGGCGGGGCGGCGCAAGTTCTTCGACCTTGCGCGTCCCAGCCGGCAGCATCTTCTCGGCTATATCCTGATCGCCCCGGCGGTGCTGATGGTCGCTGCCATCATCGTCTGGCCGCTGATCCTGGCGATCGACCTGTCCTTTCAACAGGTCAAAATCCCGAGGCTCGGCGGCGCCAGCCGGCCGTTCTCAGTGAGCAACTATGTGTGGCTGTTTTCGTCGCAGGAATTCTGGCTGGCCTGCTGGGTGACGGTCAAGCTTGTGGTCGTCGTGACCGCCGGTAGCGTTGCGGTTGGCTTGAGCACGGCGCTTCTCGTCAACAACCGTTTCGAGGGCCGCACGGTTGCCCGGCTCGGCATTGCGCTGCCCTGGGCTGTGCCGGAAATCATCGCGGTCGTCATTTTTGCCTGGATGTTCGACACCTCGTTCGGTCTGTTCGGCTGGCTGGCGATAAAGCTTGGCTCCACCGACCAGATGATCCCTTGGGTCAGTAGTTCGACAGCGGCTTTCTGGGCTGTTGCGATCACCATGGTATGGAAGGGTTTTCCCTTCGTCTCGATCATGTGCCTTGCGGGCCTGCAGTCGATCCCGTCCGATTATTACGCCGCCGCCAAGGTGGATGGTGCAAATACCTTTCAGCGGTTCCGCTGGATCACCATGCCGCTTCTGATGCCAGTTCTGGGCGTCACGCTGGTGCTCACGCTGCTCTGGGTGTTCCGGGACTTTTCCATCATCAAGGTCCTGACCGGCGGCGGCCCTCTGCGTTCAACGCAGACACTGTCGATCATGACCTACGATCAGGCCTTCCAGTATCACAATTTTGGCCGTGCCGCCGCTGTCGGTGTGCTGACGCTGGTCATCTGCATCATCGTCAGCGTGCTGATGCTCGGTCGACGTTCGAAATCTATCTATTGAGGAGGCCTTGATGAGACGCACACTGGCACAAAGCCTCGCACTTTATGCAACCGTGATCTTCACGCTGGTGATGATCCTCTTCCCGGTCTACTGGCTGCTGGTCACGGCGCTGTCCACCACCGACGAACTTTACCGTCTTCCACCGACTTTCTGGCCGGATAATCCGCAATGGGATGTATTCGCCCGCGTCTGGGCGGCAAAGCCGATCCTGCTCTGGCTGTGGAATTCGATGCTGGCGGCGGTGGGTTCCGTGGCGCTTTCCATGCTGGTTTCGGTCAGTGCCGGTTATGCGTTGTCGCGTTATTCGATGCGCGGTGGTGCAACGATGGGGCTTTTCGTCCTCACCGCAAAGATGCTGCCCGCCACGCTGCTGGTCATCCCCCTGTTCTCGATCTTTTCAAGTTTCGGCCTGATCGGAAGCCTCTGGACGCTGGTGCTCGCACATTCAACCATGATCATTCCCTTCGCGACATGGATGCTGAAAGGGTATTTCGACACGATCCCGAAAGAGCTTGAACAGGCGGCCATGGTTGATGGATGCTCGCCGATCGGTGCCATGGTGCGTGTCGTCCTGCCGATCGCAACCCCGGGTCTGGCTGCCACAGCACTTTATGCCTTCGTGCTCAGCTGGGCCGATTACGCCTATGCGCGGACATTCCTGGTCAATTCGCCCGACAACTGGACGGCCAATCTCGGCATCACCACGATGCAGGGCGAATATGTCACCTACTGGAACGACATCGCCGCCGCATCGGTGTTCATCGCTCTGCCGATCATCGCAATCTACCTGTTCCTTGAACGTTATTTGGTCGGCGGTCTTACCGCTGGCGCGGAGAAATAAGCATGGCCAATATTTCAATTCGCAATGTCAGCAAGTCTTATGGCGCGCTGAACGTGCTCAGACCCTTTTCGCTGGAAATCGAAAATGGAGAGTTTGTTGTACTGGTCGGCCCCTCCGGCTGCGGCAAGTCTACCATGTTGAAGATCCTGGCAGGTCTGGAGCCTGCCACCGAAGGTCAGATCTTCATCGGCGACCGCGAAGTGACCGATCTGGCGCCCGGCGATCGCGATATCGCCATGGTGTTTCAGAACTACGCGCTTTATCCCCATCTGACGGTGCGCCAGAATATTGGCTTTGGCCTTAAAATGCGGGGCACCGACAAAACCGAGATAGACCGGCGTGTCGATGATGCGGCGCGTATCCTGGAAGTAACTCCCTATCTCGACCGTAAACCCAAGGACTTGTCGGGTGGTCAACGCCAGCGTGTGGCACTGGGGCGTGCCATCGTACGCCAACCGCAGGCATTTTTGATGGATGAGCCGCTGTCTAATCTCGACGCCAAACTGCGTGTCCATATGCGCGCTGAAATCGGCGCTCTGCATAAGCGTATCGGCGTCACCACCGTCTACGTGACCCATGATCAGGTCGAAGCGATGACAATGGCTGATCGCGTTGTCATCATGCAGGGAGGGATAATCCAGCAGATTGCCGCACCTGACGAGTTGTTCAATAATCCTGCCAATCTGTTTGTTGCCGGCTTCATAGGCTCGCCGGGCATGAACTTCCTGAATGCGGAACTGCGCGACGGCAAGCTTACCGCTTTTGGCCAGCAGATTTCACTTCCGCGAGCCACCAGCGGTCAGGGGCCGGTGGTGGTGGGCCTTAGACCGGAACATCTCGTTCTGGGCGATGCCCCCGTCACCCTTGGTGTAAGGCCAACACTCGTCGAAAGCTTGGGATCCGAAAAGTACGTCTATTTCGACGCCGAGGGCGCCCGGATCGCTGATGGTGAAGAGGGCAAATCCAAGGGGCTGATTGCTCGCGTATCGCATACGGGCAGCCTGCCGCGGGACGAGGAGATCAGGCTTGGCTTTGATCCTGCTCAACTCTACCTTTTTGATCAAAAGACGGGTGAACGGCTATGATCCTTGTTACCGGATCGTCCGGGCGTGTCGGCCGCGCCGTAGTTGCAGCCTTGCGCGACAAGGGCCGGATGGTGCGGGGGTTTGATTTGCGTCCATCGGGAACAGGTGGAGACGAAATTATTGGCTCGCTTGAGGATGCAGACAGACTGGCGGAGGCTACTCACGGCATCACCGATATCCTGCATCTCGGCGCCTTCATGTCCTGGGCTCCGACGGACCGTGATCTCATGTTTGCTGTGAATGTCGAAGGTACGCGCCGCCTGCTGGATGCCGCCTCGGCTACTGGCGTACGTTGTTTCGTGTTTGCCTCTTCCGGTGAGGTATATCCTGAAAACCGCCCGGAATTCTTGCCGGTAACCGAAGACCATCCGCTCAAGCCGAATTCACCCTATGGACTGAGCAAGCTGCTCGGCGAAGAACTGGTGCGCTTTCACCAGCGGGCCGGCTCGATGGAAACGGTGATCCTGCGTTTTTCGCATACGCAGGACGCTTCCGAATTGCTGGATGAAGACAGTTTTTTCTCCGGTCCACGCTTCTTCCTGCGCCCACGCATCCGCCAGCAAGAGAGTTTCGGGAACACGGCTGTCGCCGATCTTCTGAAGGCGAAGGATATCGGAGTGCCGGCCCATGTGTTGGCGCGCAACGAAAATGGCCGGCCGTTTCGAATGCACCTAACCGACACCCGTGACATGGTGACCGGCATTCTTCTTGCGCTTGATCATCCCAATGCGGCCGGCGGCACATTCAACCTGGGTGGAAATGAACCGGCGGATTTCGCCGAACTTCTGCCGCGTATCGCGACGTTGACCGGTCTGCCCATCGTGCCAGTCGATTTTCCCGGTGAGGGCGTTTATTACCACACCTCGAACAAGCGTATCAGAAACACGTTGGGGTTTGAGGCGGAATGGACGATCGACCGGATGCTGGAAGAGGCCGCCGCAGCAAGGCAGCGACGCCTCGCCGGGGAGAAGAGGCAATGAAACCTGAGACACCGGGTGGCACAGCAGCACTGGCGAAAGGCCTGACCCTTCTGGACATGGTTGCCGATGCGCCCGAGCCTTTGCGTTTTGCTGAACTCCTGCGCGCGTCCGGCCTGCCAAAACCCACATTTGCCCGTATCCTGCGCACTTTGATCGCCTATGGGCTGGTGCGCCAGGACGAAGCCCGCGGCACCTATGTCCTTGGCCAGCGGTTTCTCGAAATGTCCCACAAGGTCTGGGAGAGTTTTGATCTGGTCTCCGCTGCTACACCGGAGCTCGAACGGCTGGCGGTCGAACTCGGCGAGACAGTCGCATTGTGCCGGCTGGATGGCGTTATGGCGCAATATCTGGCCGAACGCTCGCCCAATGGACTGTCAGTGCGTGTTGAAGTTGGCCGCCGCGTGCCGCTGCATTGTACCGCTCCCGGCAAGGCCCTTCTCGCATTCCAGGACCCCGCGGTGGGACGGTCACTTACGGAACGCCTGACGCTGGACCGCCAGACGCCGCAGACGATCACTACTCTTGAAAGTTTGCAAGCTGATCTGACCCTGACGAGGGCACGCGGTTATTCGATTTCCTATGAGGAGCATCTGCTGAGTGTGAATTCAGTCGCTGCCCCCGTGATGGGACGCGACAACACGCCGATCGGTGTGCTGGTGGCGCTCGGCCCTTCATCGCGTCTTGAGGCATCCAATATTCACCCGGTGGGGCGCGAACTGATCGCGGCCGCCCGTCGCATAACCGGTGCTGCAGGCGCCGTTGCCATCAGCTCGCGGCCCCGGCCACGCTCCACGACCGGGAAGCCTACGGCCGAGCTGAGCTGCATTCTGCCTTGGGGAGCTCAGCTGGGCGAAAGTCCGGTCTGGCATGAGGCCGAGAATGCGCTCTACTGGGTTGATATCCTTCACCCCGCCGTTCACCGTTTTGATCCTGCAACGGGTCGCAACGACACCTGTGAAACGGGCAAGCTTGTCAGCGCTGTCATTCCGGTCTCCAAGGGACGCCTGTTGGTTGCATCTCAGGACGGACTGGAATGGCTTGATTTTGCCTCCGGCCGCCTTGCGCCTTTTGTCAATACGGAGGCCGACCTTGCCGGCAACCGGCTGAACGACGCAAAATGTGGGCCGGATGGAGCGATCTGGGTTGGTTCGATGCGTATCGATGCCTCCAAGCAGACCGGTGCGCTCTATCGCATCGATGAAACTGGTGCGTTTGAACGCAAGGAAGGTGGCATCATCGTTTCCAATGGCCTTGGCTGGAGCCCGGATGGCCGAACTTTCTATTTCGTCGATACGGTGCCAGGTCTGATCCACGCCTACGATTTCAATCCCGCGACCGGCACGCTCTCGGCGCGTCGGGAATTTGCCCGCATTCCGGTCGCCGATGGTCGGCCCGATGGTCTTGCCGTTGATGCGGAAGGCGGCGTCTGGTGCGCAATCTGGGATGGATGGTGTGTGCGACGTTACCTGCCCAATGGCAAGCTGGATCAGGTAATCGACATGCCCGTGCCGCGGCCGTCGAGCATCGCATTTGGCGGACCGGACCTTTCCACGCTGTTCATCACCAGCGCACGCACACGCCTGCCTGCGTCGACACTGGCCGATGCGCCACTATCCGGCGGCTTGTTTTCCTGCCGTCCCGGTGTTGCCGGTGCGGACATTTCATTGTTTGGGGGAAATAATGAATCTTGAAACCCTCTTTGGTTTGAAGGGGCGCACGGCACTCGTCACCGGTTCCAGCCGCGGCATTGGCGCGGCCATCGCGGAAGGACTGTCGGCTGCAGGAGCACATGTCATTCTGCATGGCACCAAAGCCGGCGGAGCGGCTCTCGTGCACCAACGCATTGTCGAAAACGGTGGAACGGCACACGAACTGGTGAGCGACCTGTCGGCACCTGGTGCCGGCCGCGATCTGATCGAGCAGGCCGAAGACATCGCTCCCGTCGATATCCTGGTCATCAACGCCAGTGCTCAGATCAACGCAACTTTGCCGGATCTGAAGCCGGAGGATTTTGCTTTTCAAGTGGCGGTGAACTTCGGTTCGACCGTGGACATGTTGCAGACGGCACTGCCACTCATGGCTGCCCGCAAATGGGGAAGGGTGGTCTCCATCGGTTCGATTAACCAGCTTCGTCCAAAAGGTGTCGTAACCGCGTATGCGGCAACGAAAGCTGCGCAACACAACCTCATCCAGAGCCAGGCGCGGGACTATGCGATGGACAATGTTTTGCTCAACACGCTTGCTCCCGGCCTGATCGATACCGACAGAAATGCCCATCGACGCGACGATGATCCGGAAGGATGGGCTGAATATGCCCGCACGCTGAACTGGATGGGACGGGCTGGTCGGTCTGAAGAAATGGTCGGCGCGGCAATCTTCCTTTCATCGCAGGCCTGCAGTTTCATGACTGGCGAGGCCGTTTTCCTGACCGGCGGTTATTGATGGATCTGCAGGCAAACTAATCGACCTGCGCCAGCGCGGACCGGCGGTTCATATCCCATCAAGACCTAAGTGCGCGGCTCGATTGGCAGGACATGAGACTGAGAACTGGCTTACGCCAGTTCCAGCAGGTGCATAATGGAGTATCCGCTATTGCTCGGGAAACTCCAGCCTGCGAACATCATAACCAAGCTGACTTGCTTTACGGACCATTGTCTTGAGTTTGGCCTTTGATGGAACTGTGCGCGCATAAATCCATAGATTGGTCATGTCGGGATCAGCGCTGATAAACCAGTTCTTGTCCGGTGATTTATAGAGGACCCAATAGTTGAAGGTGATCAGCAATGGATAGCGGACGCGCATCTTGGCCTTGTCGCTGTCAAAATCGAGTATGCGCCCTGTTCCACGGACAGTCTTCAATCGACCCTGCGGATTACCGACGCGACATCCGTCTTCGACAATTACCTGATCTGGTGATTTGCCGCGGTGATATGAGGAATAGCCGGCGACGCAACCATCGGTCAGCCACATCGGCCGGCGACCGATCTCAAGCCATGTCCCGCGATAATGGTCAGCACCAACCTTGACCACTTCAGGCTCGGCTGCCGTAGCGGTGTGCGGCGCGAGTGTTCCGGCGAGCCAGAAGACGCCGACGAGGCATTTCCAAAAGTCCTGCATGTCATCCTCCAGTATATTTACCTAGCATTTCTCCCGGTTCGCGGGTTCCGCAACCGTGGACAAACCTGCGTATCGTATAGCGATGAGCGTCATCAGGCATGCGGCCGCGAAAATGTTGAGATCGAGAAGCACGGCAAGATCAGTATCACTCCAGCCGTGGAATGGCGGTCCACCGATATAGCGCGACAAAAGGAAGATGGCGAAAATGACAGCTGTCACACTGCGTTGAATCCATTTTTCTTTCGTTCGGAAAGAGACTGCCGCGAGCATGATACAGGCCCCGAAGAACAATTCCGTCCCGGAGCTTTCGCCAAATAACTTTGTCTCGAACAAGGTGTCGAATGCCCCCACGATGGGAAGCGAAATCCGCGCAATGATGGGCCAACGACGGGCGATGAACGGAATTGCCAAAAAGACCGGAGCCGCGAGCAGCGAACCAAGTGACGCAACGAAGCCATCGCCGACGAGATACCAGACATAGACCGGATAAAATGGCTTGTTGAGACATATGACCCAAGCGATCGTAACCGTCGCCTGGGTAAGAGGATCGAGAGGAACTCGTTGCGCGCTCATAGCCTTGCCGGTTTCAGCAGATAATGGCCTACACCCCAGATATCGCCGTCATCGTGACCGAACAGGCCGGCGGTCGCGAGGAAGAACAGCCGCCAGCGGCGTAGCCAGAGGGGTGCGTCCTTGCCGTAAACCTCTGCGAAAATAGGTTCGATCTGATCGGACTCCCGGTCGAAATTGGCGAGCCAGTCGAGCGCCGTACGACGATAATGAGTTCCGGACCACCGCCATTCCTCCTCGACCGCGAACAGATCCTCGAAACGATGAGGCAGGTCATGTGCCGGCATGATACCGCCGGTAAAGAAATGATGGGCGATCCAGTCTGCCGGATCGTCGTGGTCGAAGCGGTAGGAGCGGTCCTTGTGAGTGAAGACATGCAGGAAAAGCCGACCTTCCGGCTTCACCCAGTCGCGGGCACGCTCAAAGAGCTTCCGCCAGTTGGACATGTGTTCGAACATTTCGATCGAGACGACCCGATCAAAACGCTGTTCGATCGAAAATTCGTTCATATCGGCGGTTATCACCGACAGGTTGGAAAGTCCGCGCTGAGTGGCCGTCGCCAGGATGAAGGCGCGTTGCGAGGAGGAGTTGGAAACGGAGACGATACGCGAGTTCGGAAACTGCGCCGCCAGATAAAGCGAAAGCGAGCCCCAGCCGCAGCCGAGTTCCAGGATCGTCATGCCATCCTCGATCGCGACATGCCTCACCGTTTCGGCGAGGGCATGAACCTCCGCTTCCTTCAGTGTCGTATATTCGGTCGGATAAAGGCAGCAGGAGTATTTTCGGCTCGGGCCGAGAACCCGCGAAAAGAAAGCCGCGGGCACTTCATAATGCTGGCGATTGGCCTCGTCCGCATGGATCGCCACCGGGTATTGGTTCATGGCATCGACAAACAGAGTTTCCTGGCTGGCCGCCGTGGCGGCGAGACGACGCTTGGTACGACCACAAAGGAAGTCGATACCCGCGAGCGTCATGCCATCGGTCAGAGGCGCGCGTTCGGCGGTGTTGATAGCGAAGGCCAGCATGTTCATTTCAACTCTCCTTCTGGGTGGATATCCTGCCTTCTGGGGCCGGGGAAAAAAGCATTCACACGCCGCTGCAGGGCGCGAAATTTCTGGCCGCGCGAGCGCAGCATATGGTCTTCGAGCGGTGGGATGCCTGAGACATGCACGAGCAGCCAGTACATGAGGAGCGGCGCCAACAAGGACAGCCAGCTCGCAATGGATGGAGAGGCGGCAAACAGAAACCAGCAACACCAGAACATCCACTCGAAGAAGTAGTTCGGGTGGCGCGAATACCTCCAGAGGCCCGTCTCGCAGATCTCGGTCTTTGCCTGCGGCGTCTTTCGAAAGCGGCTTAGTTGCAGATCCGAGATTGCTTCGCCTGCGAGCGCCAAGACGGCGATGACGATGCCGACAAGGTCGAGGATGCGAGGGAAGGGCGCTTCGTTCGTGGCTGCCATGTAGACCGCCAGAACAAGAATGAAGGCGGCGAGAGCCTGGATTTGCAGAAAGACGAAGAGCCGCCAAGAGGCGTTTTCGCCCCATTCTTCGATGAATTTTGCATAACGGGGATCCTCGCCTGCTCCCCTGGTTCGGGACCCGATATGGCTACCCAACCTCAGTGCCCAGGCCGCTACCATCACCAGAATTGCAACGCGCCGCTCGGAATCTCCATCGGCGAAGAGCGCCGAGAGGATCCCACCGACACCGACAGCAAATGACCAAATCGTATCGATCCATCCACTCAAGCCGGTCGCGCGCTGGATAGCCCATGCGCCAGCCATGGCCAATGACAGCCAGAATGCGATGACGATCAGCAGAAGCATGTCCATGGGCTCCTCCCAAGGCAAGGTCTCATTGCCTTCACTGAGATCTACGGAGAAAAAGCCCATCCAGTTTCATGACAATCAGAAAAAATCGAAAAATTCTTCTCCTCCGGGAAACTAAAAGCCGGAAGCGCTCGTAACCTCTTGCAGATGCATCGAAGCAATCCTCGCAACTGATGGAGGGAGAACTGCATGAGTTGGTCAGACGAGGTCACCGGGACGCAACTTGATCTTTCGCAGGCGCCCGCAGAATTCGGCTGGGCGGGCACCATGCTTGAGAGGTTCTTGGCGGGTGTGAGCTACGGCCATATCAAGATCGTGCTTCCATCCGGTCAGGTCATCAACAAGCAAGGTGTTCAGCCCGGTCCCGAGGCGATCATACTGATCCGAAATTGGCGGATGTTGCGTCGGGTGATTGCGGCAGGCGATATCGGATTTGCGGAAGGCTTCATCGAAGGTGACTGGACAACGCCCGATCTGACAGCGGTCATCCGTTTTGCGGCCAGGAATGGAAAGGCACTGACGCCGGCCATCGAAGGCGGCTTGCTGATGCGTGCCGTCAACCGCATGAAGCATCTGTTTCGCGCCAACACGAAGCGTGGCAGTCGCAAGAATATCGAAGCGCATTATGACCTCGGCAATGACTTCTATGCGCTGTGGCTTGATCCCTCCATGCTCTATTCTTCAGCGATCTTCGAAGAGACGACGCGAACTCTGGAGGAGGCGCAGAGCAGAAAACTGGACCGTATCGTCGAGAAACTCACGCTTGCGGGCGGAGAGAGCGTTCTCGAGATCGGCTGCGGCTGGGGCGCACTTGCCACTCATCTGGCAAAGGTGAACCGCTCTAAGGTAACCGGGATCACCTTGTCGCCCTCTCAGCTTTCATGGGCGAACGGTGTTGTCAGACAATCCGGCTTATCAAGCGACGTCACGCTCCTTCTCAAGGATTATCGCGACACCGACGGGCAGTTTGACCGTATCGTTTCCATCGAAATGTTCGAGGCCGTTGGCGAGGCCTATTGGCCGAGCTATTTCGATAGTTTGAAACGTTGCCTGAAGCCCGGCGGTCGTGCCGTTCTGCAGATAATCTCGATAGAAGAAGAGCGGTTCAGGACATATCGGGGAAGCACCGATTTTATCCAGCAATACGTTTTCCCCGGCGGTTTCCTGCCATCGGACAGTGCCTTGTCGGCGTCTGTCGCTCGATCGGGTCTGGCTGTCTGCGAGATCGAGCATTTCGGGGCTTCCTATGCCCGGACGCTGGCGGAATGGCGAATTCGTTTCGAGGAGCACTGGCCACAGATCGCCGCACAGGGTTTCGACGAGCGATTTCGGCGTCTGTGGCTCTACTACCTTTGTTACTGCGAGGCAGGGTTCGAGGAAGGGACGATCAATGTCGGTCTCTACACGATCGAGCATGCATCGATGCCGGGAGAAGGAGGTCTGTCGTGAAAAAGATGAGCATAGTGATGATTGGTGCTTGCCTCACATGGGGAGCGGCCGCCCATGCCGCCGATATAGACGGCCAATGGGCCCGTGGCGATGGAAACGCAAAGGTGACGATCGCGCCATGCGGATCCGACATCTGCGCGGTCAATACCTGGATAAAGCCGGGCACGCCGAAAGAGAAGGAAGGCGACAAGCTGGTCATGAGCATCAAGCCTGATGGTGACGGCATCTATTCCGGCAGCGCTTTCGATCCGCAGCGGGACCTGACCTACCGGCTCACCGTGACGGTCAAGGGAGACAGGATGACGACGAAAGGCTGTATCGTTGCCGGCCTGTTGTGCAAAGGCATTAACTGGACCCGGATCGATTGAGTGCACCTCAAGAGGAAATGCCTATGAAAAGGTATCTTGTCGCCTACCTGGTAACGTTGATCGCGATGGTTTTGATTGATGCCGTGTGGTTGAGCATCATGGCGGACCGCCTCTACCGCCCTGTGATGGGCGACATGCTGGCGCCGGAATTCCGGCTTATCCCGGCGATAGTGTTTTATCTGATCTATCCGGCTGGACTGGTGTTTCTGGCAGTTCGGCCCGCATTCAGGCAAGGAGCGCTTTCTAACGCGGTCCTCTCTGGTGCCGTCCTGGGCTTTACTGCCTATGCAACCTATGACCTGACCAATCAGGCAACATTGATACGCTGGTCGACAGCATTGACGCTCGCTGATCTTTGCTGGGGTACGTTCCTGTCTGCAATTGCGAGTGGTGCCGGTTATTGGATAACCACGCGCCTTTTCGGCGGCTTCACTTCGGAAGGGCGCGGCTTGTAATGTGATTTCCTTATCACGATGCTACTTTGGCAATGCCAGGCGGGATTGTTGCCGAAAAAAGTTCGCCGGGCACTCTTGAGCAAGCCGACGACAGTCAAGCGAAATAAAAGGCTTCCGGCCCACGAGGCTTTTTTTCTAGTCGTCGCCGGTGTCTGGAGCGTTACAATGATGGTGCACTTCAGGTCGTGCCGGCCTCGGAACAGGTGTCCGAACCAGACCCTGTTTATCACCAGATTACCGTCCCAAATAGTTCGTGGGCGAAATTGTCGAGCTACCAATCGGCAAGGCTGAGAACGAGAAAGGCTGGCATTGCAACCGGCAAGAGGGGCGCCTACAGACGATTGATGCAGCCGCATGCGCCGGCCGATCCCGTCCTGGGCTACGGGAATGGCCGGCCGGCGCATTATGAGATGACGTCAGGCGGTGAGGTGCTGGTCGAAGAAGCTGTTGAGCTTGTCGAACGGGATCAGATCGACGCGGTCGTAGAGATCGACATGGCCCGCTCCCTTGACCCATACCAGTTCCTTCGGCTCGGACGCGCGCTTGTAAGCGTCTTCGCTAAATTCCTTCGAATGGGCCTGGTCGCCGGAGATGAACAGCATCGGGCGAGGGGAGATCGTCTCGATGTCGTTGAACGGATAGAAGTTCGCGAATTTGACGATACTGCTCATCGTCGGCTTCGTTGTCGTCTGGGGCGTGGCGCCGGTGGGGGTAAACTCGCCCCGCGGCGTGCGATAGAAATCGTAGAATTCGCGCTGCACCGGATCTGTGTCTGCCGTAAGGGCGAGCGTCGTTCCGCCGACATACTCGATTGCTCCACCGTCGGCTTCAGCCCAGCGCTGCTCGGCCGCTGCTGCGATGAACTGCTTGCGCTGCTCGACCGTCTGCGACTTGTTCAGGGCGTCACGGAAGGCAGCTCCCATATCGTACATGCTGACGGTGGCAATTGCCTTGATGCGCGGATCGATCTTGGCGGCGCTGATGACAAAGCTACCACTGCCGCATACCCCGATCGCGCCGATCCTTTGGCGATCCACGAAGACATGCGAACCGAGGAAATCTATGCCGGCACTGAATGCCTCAGCATAGACTTCAGGGGACACAAGATTGCGAGATTGTCCTTCGCTCTCGCCCCAGAAAGGCAGATCGATCGACATGGCGACAAAACCCTGCTCGGCCATCTTGGTCGCATAGAGGTTGGCGCTCTGCTCTTTGACAGCACCCATGGGGTGGCCGACGATGATGGCCGGGTTCTTTGCCGCCTGGTTGAGATCCTTGGGGAGATAGAGGTTGCCCGCGACATGCGTCTGGTACTGGGTTTTGAAGGTGACCTTCTGAAGGGTCACCCTGTCGCTGGTGTAGAAATTGGCGGCGCCGTTGGACATGTCTTGTGCCTCTGCAAAACTGGTGTTGAAAATGGACATCATGCCGAGAGCGGCCGCGGCGGCGCTCGACATCTTCAGGAGATTGCGTCTGTCGATACTGGAGTTCAGGGGCTGCGCGTCATTGAGTGCTTGCTTGTTAGTCATTTGCTGTCTCCTTCATTTGTTGAGTTTGAAACTGGGCCACGGTGGCATCGGCGGGAGCGTTCAGATCGGAATGATCCGAAGTGGAAACTCCCCTCGGGTAAGAAGCGGCTCGAAACCGAGATCGAAGCGGCCGAGACGGATCAGCCCTCTCGAATGCCGGTAGTCGGCGTGGTAGAAGACGAGATTGCCCCAAGGCGCGAAATAGGCGATGTCGCCTGGACGCCCGTCGCCAAAAGGGACATCCTGATGTTTGGTCAGCTTGCGCGGCAGATAGGCGATCTTTTCGTTGGTCGAGTAGTCCTCGATCTTGAGATCGAGTGGCAGCAATCCGAAAAGCTCCAGCGACGCCGGGCTTTCGTCGAGGGTTGCTGCCATCTGGTGATCGCTGAATGTCATCTTGAACTTCATGGCGCGTCCCATTTTATTCGACTGTGCGTGTGACCACGCCGGAGCTGAAGCCATGGCGACCATCGCTACGATCGCGGAACGGCGGTCGATCATGGCCAGACCCTTCGTGCCATCGGCCCGGCTGCGAATGCGAGGGTCGATGAAGCGGCAAGGAGCAAAGCGGCGAGCAGAAATGTCGTCCCCCAGCCGGCGCTGTCGAACAGTATCCCTCCGAATGAAGCGCCCAGTGTAATGGCCAACTGGATTGTCGCGACCTGCAGGCCGCCGCCCGCCTCAGCATCGTCGGGCATCGTCCGGGTCAGCCAGGTGCCCCAGCCGACAGGCGCGGCTGTGGCGAACAATCCCCAAGCTAACAGCAGGAGAGCTGTGGCCGTGACCGATGAGCCGAAAGCGATCAATCCGAGTGCAATCACGGCCATGATGAGAGGGATCGCACCGAGGATACTGAACAGCCGCTTCTGGAGAAGGTGGCTCACCCCATATGTCCCAGCGACACCCGCGAGCCCCATCAACAGGAGCAAAAGCGAGAGTGTGGAGATGGTCACGTTCGTCACGGTTTCCAAAAAGGGGCGCAGGTAGGTGAACAGTGCGAACTGGCCCATGAAGAGCAGCATGATGGACGCCATGCCAATAGCGACCTGAGAATGGGTGAGCAGCCTGAAGACGTTGCTCGGGCCTTCGCTGCGTTTCGGCGGTAACGAGGGAAGGCTGACCCACTGCCAGACGAGAGACAACAGCGCCAGCGGCACGACCGCGAAGAATGCTCCACGCCAACCGACATAGTTCCCGAGAAAACTGCCGAGCGGCGCAGATATCGTCGCCGCAATGGCATTGCCTGCATTGAGCATCGCCAGCCCCTTGGGAACAGATTGTTCGGGTACCAGCCGCATGACGACCGCCGCCGACATCGACCAGAAGCCGCCGATCGCCACGCCGAGCAGAGCGCGGCCTATCATCAGCACCAGATAGTTCGGGGCGAAGGTTACGATAGTTCCGGAGACGATCAGGAACAGCGAAAACGACGTCACCACCACACGCCGGTCGATCCGCTGCGTCAGCCCTGCAACGAAGAGACTTGTCACCACCGCGAAGACGCCGGAAATCGAGATCGCCTGGCCCGCATGTCCTTCGGTCACATCGAGATCTGTGGCGATCGGCGACAGAAGGGCGACAGGCATGAATTCCGATGCGATCAGGACGGCGACGCAAAGCGCCAGCGAGAAGACAGCGCCCCAGGCAGCAACCGTTACTTTGGTGTCTGGCGCATTTTTGAGTATCGCGTCTGGCCCGAATGGGCCGATGTCGTCTGTTCTTTGCTGAGCTTGATAGGTCATGGCCAAAATATAGTCTGACGCGACTGTCATGATTAGCCATTGCAATCCTCTTGGACTTATCGATTCATGACATGAATGACTAAGCTTGAGGGCTGCTGATGAAGCGCGAAGACCTGAATGACATGCTTTGGTTTCTGGCGGTTGCCGAGGAGCGCAGCTTCACGAAAGCCGCGGCCAAGCTCGGAACGTCTCAATCGACGATCAGCCACACGATCAAGCGGCTTGAGGCTCGCATGGGGTTGCGACTTTTAACCCGCACGACACGTAACGTTTCCCCGACAGAAGCCGGCGAAAGGTTGATACGTTCGCTGGCACCGAGGATCGAGGAGCTCGAAACCGAGATCGACGAACTGATGGAGATCCGGGACAAGCCGTCCGGGACCGTTCGGATCACCCTGTCGGACTATGCGCAGGAAAGCGTGGTATGGCCGAAACTTCGGTCCGTTCTGCGCCATTATCCCGACGTCAGGGTTGAGCTCAATATGGACAACGGGTTTCGAAACATTGTCGAAGAGAAGTTCGACGCAGGTGTTCGTCTTGGCGAGAGCGTCGACAAGGACATGATCGCCGTCCGAATTGGTCCCGACTGGAGCCTGGTCGCAGTCGCCTCTCCAGAATATCTGGCGGCGCATGCTACTCCCAGGACACCCCAGGATCTGGTTGGCCACGACTGTATCAACCACCGGCAAGCGAGCGCTGGTGGGCTCTATGCCTGGGAGTTCGGAAAGGATGGCCGGGAAGTCCGTGTTCGAGTCGACGGGCAGCTGATTTTCAACACGTCCTATGCGATGATAGACGCCGCGGTCAGCGGCTATGGCATCGCTTACGTGCCGGAAAGCCTCGTCGTGGACGAGATCGCTTCCGGGCGGCTTGTCCAAATCTTGGATGATTGGTCCCCGATGTTTCCGGGCTACTATCTCTATTATCCGAGCCGCCGGCAGAACTCGCCGGCATTCAAGGTGATTGTCGATGCCTTGAAGGTTTGAGTTTACGCTTTGTCACGCCCGCACCTTCCCAGTGCCATCGGCTTGGCGAGCCAAAGGGGCATGTCACCATCATCATCGGAGTGACAACAGTGTGAGGTGAACTTTCTCAGTCGGCCCTTTTCACAGTCCGCCGACCAAGCGCTATACATTGCAAGAGCTGGCGGGCTTGATCGCGTCGCTGCGTCCACCGTCGATATGAGACAGCGGGTTGTTGATAGCGAATGCTCATCGGCTTGATCTGCAGATCCCCTTACTTGAGCGCAACGTCACAGTTGGCCAGCCAATGAAACAAACACGGATTATCGCTCGTTTATGTGTCGCGAGCGCACGTAAATTCGAGCGCCCCGACAGGTAAAGGTTTATGGGGCACTGCCTTGTTTGGTTGGAGTAGCACACTAATTCACATGGTCTCAAGGAGAGCACATGACAGACCTTAAGACGGAAAAAGCACGGACAGGCGTTGAAGGTCTGGATGATATTCTTGCCGGAGGCCTGACCCGTCGTCATGTATTCCTGCTTGAAGGATCTCCTGGTGCCGGAAAGACGACTATTGCGTTGCAGTTTCTCCTTGAGGGCGCCTCACTCAAGGAGCGGTGTCTTTATATCAGTCTGTCCGAGACGGAAGACGAGCTTAGGGATAGTGCACTCTCACATGGCATCGACTTTGGCGACACGATCGAAATTTTTGAGCTGGTTCCACCCGAAAGCCTCCTCGACGAGGATCAGCAGCAGAGCTTGCTCTATTCGTCTGATCTGGAGCTTGGTGAAACAACTAAGCTGATTTTCGAGGCATTTGAGCGGGTGAAGCCGCATCGTGTCGTTATCGACAGCCTGTCCGAAATCCGCCTCCTTGCACAAAGCTCGCTTCGCTATCGCCGACAGATTTTGGCGCTCAAGCATTACTTCTCGCGCTCAGAAGCAACGGTTCTGTTGCTCGACGATATGACATCCGATCAGTTCGACAAGACGGTCCACAGCGTCGTTCATGGTGTTGTTCATCTGGAGCAGCTTGCTCCGGACTATGGGGCGGAACGCCGGCGGCTGAGGGTCATCAAATATCGTGGCCAAGCCTTTCGCGGTGGCTATCATGACTTTATTATCAGGACAGGCGGCGTAGCCGTCTTCCCTCGCTTGAGGGCAGTCGAGCACAGGGTCAACTTCGAGCGCACAACATTGAAGAGTGGTATTGCCGAATTTGACGACCTGCTTGGCGGTGGCATCGAGCGAGGTTCCAGCACGCTGCTGATAGGCCCGGCCGGCACGGGCAAGAGCTTCTTTTCTATGCAGTTTGTCGAGGCCGCGGTCAAGCGCGGAGAAAAAGCGGGGGTGTTTCTCTTCGACGAGGAGCTTGGCCTGCTGTTCGCGCGGACCAAGGCCATGGGCCTCGATCTTGAACAGATGCGAGACGAAGGTCTCCTCCACATCGAACAGCTCGATGCCGCAGAGCTTTCGCCCGGTGAATTCGCACAGCGCGTCCGTGATCGGGTCGCGGGTTTCGATGCCAAGACCGTCGTCATCGACAGTATCAACGGATATCAGGCATCCATGCCCGGCGAAAATGCTCTGATCCTGCACATGCACGAGCTGTTGCAGTATCTTAATCGACAGGGCGCCAACACATTCCTGACCGTGGCACAGCATGGTCTTGTCGGGGACATGAAGTCGCCGGTTGATGTGACCTACCTTGCCGACACGGTCATCTTGCTCCGCTATTTCGAAGCCATGGGTAAGGTCAGGCGTGCTATTTCGGTGATCAAGAAACGTACTGGCAGACATGAGGACACGATACGCGAATTCAAGATCAGCAATGCTGGCCTTACTGTCGGCGAGGCGCTTTCCGGCTTTCAGGGCGTGCTACGCGGCGTGCCGACCTTTGTCGGTGAACGCGGCCCCCTGATGGCGCTTTCTGACGAGGACCGCAACAATTCCTAATCGCAACGCCATTGGCCTGATTCATGCCCCGCGCGGCCGCGATGCTCAGATCGCTGCCTCCCTCCTTGCAGCGGCAGGCATCGAAAGTCGCGTCATCCCAGACCTTGTCGGGTTTGTCGAGGCGCTTGGTGACGACGTGTCTTTTGCCGTCGTCACGGAAGAGGCGGTGCGATCAAGCGACTTGCGCGGGCTTTCGGCTTGGATCAAGAGGCAGCCAAGCTGGTCCGATCTTCCTTTCATTATCCTGACAAATCGCGGCGGAGGGCCGGAGCGCAATCCGGCTGCATCTCGCCTGTCGGAAGTGCTCGGCAATGTCAGCTTCATCGAGCGGCCGTTTCACGCCACAACATTCGTCAGTGTCGCCCGTTCAGCATTGCGGGGACGACGTCGCCAATTCGAGGCGCGCCTCAGGATCGAGGCGCTCGACGAAGGTGAACGGCGCCTGCAGACTGCACTGGAAGCTGGCCACCTTGGTGCCTGGGAGCTTGACCTCGCCACAATGGTACTGACGACGTCGCCGACATGTCGGAGCGTTTTTGGTCGTGGCTCAGAGGAGCATTTCACTTACGAGGACCTGATTGCCAGTATCCATCCCCACGACATCGAGCGAATGAGAGCGTCGGTTGATCTGACGATCACAACAGGCCGAGACTATTCGATCGATTACCGCACGATCTGGCCGGATGGCTCACAACACTGGGCAGAGATTCGTGCGCAGCTCTATCGGGACCGTGCCGGCCAAGCCATCAAACTGGTCGGCGTATCGGCAGACATTACAGACCGCATTCGCCAAGAGGAGCAGCAGCGTCGTCTGAACGAAGTGCTGGAGGAAAGGGTTCTTGAACGAACGAAGGAGCTCGAAGACGCCCACGCCATCGTCATGGCAGAGATCTCGCAGCGCCAGCACGCAGAGGAGCAATTGCGCCAGGCCCAGAAGATGGAGGCGATTGGCCAGCTGACCGGCGGTGTTGCGCACGATTTCAACAATCTGCTGATGGCGGTGCTTGGTAATCTCGAGCTCTTGCGAAAGCATGATGCCGGAGATGCCAAGGCAGAACGGCTGATCGACGGAGCCATGCAGGGCGCTAGGCGCGGCGCATCGCTTACCCAGAGACTGCTGGCCTTTGCCCGCCGGCAAGATCTCCAGATCGGTCCGGTAGATCTGCGTGGACTTGTGTTTGGCCTGGAGGATTTGCTGAAGCGCTCGGTCGGCACCACCATTCTAATCCAAATTATCGTTCCGGACCATCTGCCATCGGTATCCGCGGATTCGAACCAGGTCGAACTCGCCCTGCTCAATCTTGCCGTCAATGCCCGAGACGCCATGCCGGGAGGCGGCTCCCTTCGGATCGAGCTCAGGCAAGCGGAACAGGTCACTCCCCAAGGGACACTCTCGGCTGGCCGCTATGTCGTTGTATCCGTCACCGACCAGGGGGTGGGCATGGACGCAGCAACTTTGAAAAAATCCGTCGAACCGTTCTTTTCGACCAAGGAACTTGGCAAGGGCACAGGTCTTGGCCTTTCGATGATCCATGGGCTGGCACTGCAGCTCAAAGGCGATCTGAAGCTGACCAGCAAAGTGGGTGTAGGCACCACCGCCGAATTGTGGATCCCCGTGTCGAATGACGACGAAATCCGGCCGGATGTCGTTAAGATGGCGGTTGAGGAGGCCGCAGCCGCAGCAAGGCCCCTGCGGATCCTGCTTGTCGATGATGACGCGCTTATCGCCATGAGCTCGGCGGACATGCTAACCGATCTGGGACATGATGTCGTCGAGGCGCATTCCGGCCGCGAGGCGCTCGAGTGTCTCGGTGATGGCAACGGCTTCGACCTGATGATCACCGATTTCTCTATGCCAGGAATGAACGGCGGTGAGCTTGCAATGGCGGCGAGAGCCGTGCTGCCGAGCCTGCCAATCCTGATCGCTTCCGGCTATGCGGAGTTGCCGCCGGGCGTGGGGCTCGATTTTGCGCGCCTTGGAAAGCCGTACACCCAAGACCAGCTTTCAGCCGAAATCGGGAAGTTGACCACCCATTGAACAATAAGCCCTGTTGCTTCATTACAAAACAGAGCGGGATAAATGCTGATCATCGAATAGTGATGCACAGTCAATAGCCGATTATTGTCGGTTAAAGCAGCCGAACTGTTTCAAACCGCAACCTGTGCCTAACTCGTCTATTGCATTGAATGCCTGGCATGCTCCATCGGCATCCATCTCCCAGTTACTTGTTGCACGGCTCACGGCTCGTTGAGATGTACCCATTCGCCTTAGGGTTCGACAGTGCCGCTTTAGCAGCTACTTCTGGCGGCAAAGTGGATTTCAGCCGAGAAGATGCCCAGATCACCAACGCACAATCGGTTTTCATCGCAGTGTCTATCCGCTACCCCAAGCTACCGGTTCGTACGACCCTCCAATCCGGTTTGCCTAGGTTATAGGGCCAAGGATGAACCTCGCGGTCATTGAAATAGACGACCTCTTCAAGAAGCGGAAATTCTTCGCGATCTCGTGTGACGTCGCCCATCCAAGCAGTCAGATAGCCGTCGCCGCCTTCATAGCCCAGTTCGGCCACCCAGACGGGTTTGGAGAATTCTTCGACAAGACCGTATCCCTGAAGAAGACTGTCGCTGAAGCTGCGCGGATTTCCGTGGGCAATCCTGTCGAATGCCTCGAGCCCGAAAACCGACAGGCCGACATAATCGACGTAATTGCTGCCGGGATAATAGTCCCGCAAGCCGGGAACGCCCTTGGGCGACCACATCAACTGCGCTTTCGGCGCTTCCTTTCTGACGATATCCATCATTCTGCGGTAGGCGGTTATATAGGCGTCAGGCCTCCAGCCTGCCCAGGAGAAGCGACTTTCACGATCTTCCATTTCCTGCGCCCAGCGAACGACGGCCGGGCTCTTCAGCTGTCCGATCAGATGTGCGATTTCGCGCATGTTCCGATCGTATGTGCCATTGAGGATACGTGTCTGGAGCTCGCCGGAAGTGAGACGGAAATTTTCGTCCCATGACCACGGCTCCACGGTGATCAGCAGGTTACGCTTGCGTTGCAGGGCATAAGCGTCGGCTGCGGGTAATGACGATAGGTCTACATCCTCCCAGGGCATGAACAACGCCTCGGTCGTTACATTCGCCTGTTCGGCAAAATCTCCGTGCGGATCATAGGCGCCGAACCTCAGTCCCGGCGTATGCACTGTCGGACGTTTGTCCCGGATACGGCTACCGGCGGTCGCCGATAACAGGTTTTCCCCCTGTGCGAGGGCAAAATGACAGGCGCCAGCCACTGCAATGGTCGCTATGCCTGCTCCGACGAATTGTCGTCTGTCGATCGATTTCATAACGGGCCTCCTTCCGTCAATTTCCAGATGTTGATGCCTGCCACTTGCGAATATGCGATGCGACCGTGTCGGCGCTGACAATCTTGGCAGATTCATCGCCCTTACGCTCCGGCGCATGGCGGAACACATACCAGTGACCGAAGGGATGGCGCCGCTGGAAGATGGTATCGCCGATCCTGACATGGCCGAAACAGGTCGCAGCGCGCGCGTTGCTGTTGCTGGCATACCATTTTGCCAGAATGCAGAGCTTTCCATTGTCATCAACGACCCAGCGTCCCTGGCCCACCGACGGCTTGCCGCCTTCACGTGTATAGGCGGAGAAACGATTGTCACCGGTATCGAACCGTCCTCCGCCCGCGCTCCAAAGCCAAGTCCTGTCGCCGTATATCGCCTTCAGTTCCGAGGCCGGAACGGGGGCGGTCGCCGGCGGTGTAAACGTCTTCTCGGCCAGGGCAGGCAAAGGCCCCAGGACGGTGACGAGGAAGACGCCAGCCAGCCATAGATGTTTCTGTTTCATTGTCTCCTCCTTGTTCTCAACGCAAACATCCGGGTGAGAAACCGGTCTAGATATCCTGTTGCGCACCAAAGCCGTTCCAGTGGAAACGGAACGTCGTGATCTTGGTCCGGCTGCGATGACCGGCGCCTGCCACGGTGAAGCGTGTTTCGCTGAAGCTGACGATGTTCTGGCCGTAGGAAAGTGCCTCGACGGAGCCTACGGCGTGTTGGCCCAGTTGCCCGCCGCCGACGAGAACGGCAGCGACAGCACAAAGGGATGCCATCGTGATGCCTTTGGCCCGCGCCACTGTGAGCATGCCGTTTTCCCGGCCATGCCTGAAGGCGATCAATGTCGCAACTGTCGCATAGGCAAGCGTGTTGATCGCTGCGAAGATATAGAAACCACGCGTCTCGTTCACCTCCGGTGCGCCGACCATGGCCGCCGCGCTGCAGGCGGCCAGGGCGAGATAGGGAAGAATGATCCTTGTCGGTAGCATTCGCGACTGCTGGCCCTTGGGCGTAATGCGAAAGTCGACAAAGCGGCTGCCGAGGGTGTCACGAACCGCCATCAGGGTACCGGCCAGCGACCATGGCCAGCGGACCAAAAGGAAGAGCATGCCCTCCCAGCCGAACAGTTTGGCACCGCATGGACGATAAAGCCCCGTTGAACGCCAGAAGAATGCCAGCCCGACGAGCACGATCGAGAGGGGCATGAAATGCTGCAGAAACTGCGCATAGCTTACCTCCGCGAATGCACGGCCGGTCGCCAGCGAAAGGAGCGGCATGGCAAACATGACCGCCATAAAGAGGGAAAACAGCGGATACCACAGTTGCGAAAAGACGAACTGAAACCTCAGCCTTGAAGGCAGCCTGCCGATCAGATGCGGCGAATATTGCAGCAGCAGGCTCGTCAGGCTGCGTGACCACTGAAATTCCTGGACGGCAAGGTCTGCGAAGGTGGCAGGGCCGTCGCCGTGAGCGATCGCATCGACGGCATGAACACCACGCCATCCGCCGGCATTCATCATCAAAGTGGTGGAATGATCTTCGGCAAGTTCCGGACCCAGTCCGCCGATCTGTTTCAGCGCCTTCGTACGCACGGCATAGTGGGAGCCAATGCATAGTGGCGCCCATCCATTATTGTATCCGACCTGCAAGGCGCCGTGCAGGCTCGCTTCGACGTAAAGCCGGCCGCGCGCTGCCCAACTTTCTTTCGCATTGGCATCACATATGCTCGGCGCAGAGACATAACCGACTGCCGGATCGGAAAAGGGCTTCATCACCTCTCTGAGATAAGTGAGTTCCGGCACGTGATCCGCATCGAACTGTGCAACGAAGTCATATCGGTCATAACCGTACTGATCGTAGAAATAGGCGAGATTGCCCTCCTTGCAGCGCGTGCGGCGCGGCCATTCGGACCTATGATATGCTTCCACGCCCTTGCGCGTGGAAATGAACACGCCGCGCTCATTGCAGAATTTTCGCGTCTCTTCGGATGGGTCCTCGTCGGCCAGCCAGACATCATAGTCCATTTCGACCTGGTCAAGCATAGCAAGCAGGGTTCGGCGCACGACGCTGAAGGGTTCTGACGGGGCCTTGGTGACCACCATGGCAATCCGTCCATTCGGGGGCGGGACGGAGGCCTTCATGCGTCGTGCGCCGAAGAAGATTGCGATGAAATAGAACGGGATGAGTGTGATCCAAGCGAGAATGACGCTCATCGATATGAACAGCGGCCAGTTGCCGACATGTTCCGGCTGCAGCCACCAGCGCCAGAAATGGATGACCGCAGCAAGCCATATGAACGCACCAATACCGTAGAAAAGCTTTTGCCGCCCGCAGAAGATGGGTTCAAGCATCGACTGATCGACGACGTTCTGATGCCGGGCCGGGATGTTGATCTTTCTCATCATCGGACAATCTCCAGACCAAATGTCGGGCCGGCCGTGCGGATGATTGTGGCAAGGTCGGAGCGCCAGGGCACAAAGCCCAGCGTTGAATGTGCCATGGCCGTATCGGCAAACAGGATCGGCGGATCCCCCGCACGCCTTGGGTGAAAGGCGACCGGAACCTGCAGCCCCGTGAGGTGGGATATGGACTGCAGGATCTCCCGGATTGACGTCCCACGCCCCGAGCCGAGATTGACGCGAAGCGTATCGCCTCCGGCGAGAAGATGACGTACTGCGGCGACATGGGCATCAGCGAGATCGGACACGTGGACATAATCCCTGACACAGGTGCCGTCGGGGGTGTCGTAGTCAGTGCCGAATACTTCGAGCAGGTTCAGCCGCCCTGCGGCGGCCTGCAACGCGCGGGGGATCAGATGTGTCTCGGGCTCGTGCCGTTCGGAAAGATCTCCTGCAGGATCTGCTCCGGCGGCATTGAAGTAACGCAGGGCCACGTAGCTAAGTCCGTAAGCGCTGCCGTAATCCTCGAGCGCATGCTCGAAAACGAGCTTGGTACGACCATAGGGGTTAATCGGCTTCTGCTCACAGTTTTCGCGGATCGGAAGCTGATGCGGCACCCCATAAGTCGCACAACTGCTGGAGAAGACCATGTGACCTACGCCGGCCGCCAGGCATGCATTCAGCAGTGAAAGACCGCCGATGACGTTGTTGCTGTAATATTTGCGCGGATCGTTGACGGATTCGCCGACATAGGCATTGGCGGCACAGTGGATCACACAGCGCACATGGGAACGCTCAAGGTTTTGCCGAAGTCTTTCAAAATCTGCGATATCGAGCCGGATCAGCGGCCCCCAGCGAACTGCGTCGGCGTGACCGGTGGAGAGATTGTCGAGGGCAATTACCTGGAAACCAGCTTCCGCAAGCGCCTTGCAGACATGGCTGCCGATGAAACCTGCTCCTCCGGTCACGACGACGGTATCGGTCATGTCAGGCGACCTCCACCGGCTGGGCTGGTGTCGCTGAGCGAAGGACGCCGTCAAAATAGCCGATCGTGCGGGAAAGGCCCTCACGAAGCGGCACGCGAGGTTCCCAGCCGAGCTTTTCGCGCGCAAGGCCAATATCCGGGCGGCGTTGTTTGGGGTCATCGATCACTGCGGGCATGTGGATGATCCGTGAGCGCGAATTCGTTAGTTCCAGTACGAGTTCGGCGAGCTCAATGACGGGTATTTCGACCGGATTGCCGAGATTGATCGGCCCGATGACGTCGGGGCCGGCATTGGAGAAACGAATGAAGGCCTCGATCAGGTCGTCGACATAGCAGAGCGAGCGTGTCTGCATGCCGTCTCCATAGATCGTGATATCTTGGTTGGTCAGGGCCTGGACGATGAAGTTCGAAACGACCCGGCCGTCATCGAGGCGCATGCGCGGCCCATAGGTGTTGAATATTCGGCCAACCTTGACGTCGGTCCGGTATTTGCGGTGGTAGTCGAAAAGCAGTGTTTCGGCGCAGCGTTTGCCTTCGTCATAGCAGCCGCGCGGGCCGATCTGGTTGACGTTGCCGCAATAAGCTTCCTGCTGTGGGTGCTGCAGCGGATCGCCATAAACCTCGGATGTGGACGATTGTACGATGGTTGCACCGTGCAGCCGGGCCAGTTCGAGGCCATGAAGTGCTCCGAGCACGCCAGTCAATAGCGTGCCGACAGGATCACGTTGATAGTCCGGTGGCGAGGCAGGGGAGGCGAAATTGAAGATCAGAGAGACATCGGCATCATAGGCATCGCGGACATCCTGTTCGATGACACTGAAATCCGGGTTGGACATCAGGTGGCTGACGTTACTACGGCGCCCGGTCGAGAAATTGTCGAAACAGATGACGCGATGGCCATCCTGAAGAAGTCTTTCACATAGGTGCGATCCCAGAAAGCCCGCGCCGCCCGTCACGAGCACGTATCGTGGCAGAGGCCTTGTTGCAATATCCGCCAGACCTGGAGCCGTAATCCCGATTTTACGCATAAACCTACCTCCTCCGGCAGACGCGGCCTGCCGGTCGATATTTCCAGAGTTGAAAGGAGCAAGCGGGTTCGCTTGGATGCTATCTGCGTGGTTCGTTTGAAGAAAACGCTGGAAAACTTTAACGCTCTCTTAACCGAATTAGCTGCCTAAATTTTGATCTCGTCAAACAAAAAACTCCATGATTACACGAATTTAGGAGGGGATTAAGGTTAATTGCCGAGGCGGATTAACCCGTATGGGCTAGGCTTTCCGCCAGGTGTTCCATGCGTGCATGATTTGCTAATGTAAACGGATTAGCCTAGGCGGCGATTACAGTTGAACACCCCGGAGCCCATCGTGAGCAGGAACAGCAATTCAATTCGTCCAATGTTTTTTGCCGGATTGTGCGCGGTCCTCTCATCCTGCTCGGTCGTGGATGGCGACGTGGCAGACAACAAAGCGGGCGCCAAGAAAGTGCCGGCTGTCAGTGCGGTCGCGGCAGGCTCGTTCAAGGCGAATAGCTACGCCTTCTCTTCCGCAAAGCCTGTTGCCATTGCCATGAGGGATGATACGGGTGAAGACGCAGATCCGCAGGGATCATCGTCCTATCTCGGGAGCGCGCCCTATATCTGCACGCCGAGCGGCTTTGGACGCAAAGCGCACTGCTTCCTGCGGTAACGCATCGCGCGGATCAGCGTAGCGATGGCTCGAATCCGGTTCGTCCCTCGTAATCGAAATATCGTGAAGCGGCTTCGGTACGGTTACGTACATGCATCTTCTTGTAGATGTTTCGGATATGCACCTTGACCGTGTTTTCCGACAGTTTCAGCAGGCCGGCGATTATCTTGTTCTGGGTTCCCTTGCACACTAGGTCGAGAATTTCCACTTCACGTGTGGTCAGCATAAACGGCTCGCAATTGGCGTGGCCCGGATGATGGGGTGGTTCGACGCGAAATTTTGAGGGGCTTCCATAACCCGCCCCGTTAACACTCAGGTGCTGCAGCAAAGCGGAAGGAAAATGTTCCCCGCCTTTTATCAGCAAATCGATGGCCGCAAGAAAAACGTCCAGGCGCAAATTCAGTGGAAGAACACCGTCAATCTGCTGGGCGGCTGCCAGTTTCTGCAGATTGCGATCGCTTTCTTCGTGATCGTTTATGACGATACCGATGGATAGACTGTGGTCGATTTGCTTGAGGTGACGAATTAACTCGCCCAGTTGGGCCTTGTCCTGATAGTGAAAGAGAATGAGGCGCGTATCTGTACCAACGTCGACCGGGAAATAAGCCAGATTTGCATACGTCGCCACCTGCATTTCTGGAAATCGGCGGCGTAGTGTCTCTGCAAGACATTCCATCAACAATCCTTGTTCTGCAACGAGAACCATTGTTCGACGTCCAGTGTCACCACGAATGATTGAGAGAGATTCGGGAGAGTTCGTATCGGCTATAAACACCACTAACTCCTGACACTTTAACGTGATGCTTGTTATCCGGACCAAGAGGAGATGGCGGATTAATTAGCACTTTCGAATTTCAATGTAATTCCAATTTAGAATAGTTCAACACTTCGCACTTGCGGGGATAAAGGCGTTTCGGGATATGGTAAATCTCATCGGAGCGCGGGGGGAACAAAACAACCCCAGCAGGACTATTTGCAGAGTAATTGCGATGTTTATCGACACTTGGAACTGACTACGTAACCGGATGTCCAGAATTCCATCGATTGACGTGTGCACCATGTCCATTAATTGATCGTGTCCCATGGAGTGGTGTAGCTGGATTTCATAGCCATCGGTGATTTCCGGTAGGGTCGGGTTGCTTAGAGCCAACCTGAGGGACACCACCGATGACCGACGACATGATGAACCTGCGCTCACTCGTTGAGAAGAGCGCCGACGCCGATTTGCTGCGCGAGATGATCGGCTTTGCTGCCGAGAAGCTGATGGCGCTGGAGGTCGGCACGAAGACCGGTGCGGGCTATGGCGAGAAGAATGGCTTCCGACTGGCCCAGCGTAACGGCTATCGCGACCGGGATTGGGAGACACGGGCGGGCACCGTCGAGCTGCGTATTCCCAAGCTTCGTACTGGCAGCTATTTCCCGAGCTTCCTGGAGCCGCGCCGGATGGCGGAGAAGGCTCTGACGGCTGTCATTCAGGAGGCTTACATCCAGGGTGTTTCGACCCGCTCGGTTGACGACCTCGTTAAGGCCATGGGCATGTCGGGCATTTCCAAGAGCCAGGTCTCCCGGCTGTGCGAGGAGATCGACGAGAAGGTGAAGGCCTTTCTCGACCGGCCCATCGAAGGCGAATGGCCCTACCTCTGGATTGACGCGACGTATTTGAAGGTCCGGCGTGGCGGGCGCATCGTCTCTGTTGCAGTCATCATTGCCGTCGGCGTCAACACCGACGGCCGACGCGAAGTGCTCGGCATGGAGATCGGCACGTCCGAGGCCGAGGCGATCTGGACCGAGTTTCTTCGAAAGCTGACCAGGCGGGGTCTGCGTGGCGTCAAGCTCGCCGTCTCAGATGCGCATGAGGGCATC
>NZ_JAFLMY010000010.1:0-195604 GCF_017313375.1 Agrobacterium sp. Ap1 | reverse complement strand
CCGCTCATCCCCATTGCCTTGACCAGGTCGTCTACCGAGCGGGTCGAAACGCCTTGGATATAAGCTTCCTGGATCACCGCGGTCAAAGCTTTCTCGGCCATGCGGCGCGGCTCCAGAAAGCTCGGGAAATAGCTGCCGGTCCGCAGCTTGGGAATACGAAGTTCGACAGTTCCGGCGCGCGTCTCCCAGTCGCGATCTCGATAGCCATTTCGTTGAGCAAGTCGAAAGTCGTTCTTCTCGCCATAGGCCGCGCCAGTCTTTGAGCCGACCTCCAACTCCATCAGCTTTTCGGCCGCAAACCCAATCATCTCCCGCAGCAAATCCGCGTCGGCGCTCTTCTCAACGAGTGAGCGAAGGTCCATCATGTCTTTGGTCATCGGTGGTCTTTCCATCAGGTTGTGCTTGAACAACCCAACCCTACCGGAAAATCCCGATGACCACCCTTATTCAGCTACACCATCTCCCGGGACACGATCGACGCTACGTCCACCGCGATCCACCTGGTAAAAAAGCTGGAAAAGACTGGGATGTAAATTACGATCCCTGGGAATCGAATGAGGGGAACTTTAGGGGTTCTTGTTGATGTTGTTCGGTGGTGGCCAACAAGGAATGCGTGGTCACCTTGCGCGTTTGCCGAGTGCCCCCTCAAATCGGCATTCTGAACGTAAACGCGGTGTCATCCGAACTCACGGATATATTGCCCCCGGCCCCTTGGCGATCTCGGAAGCGATGAAGTGTCCAGGCCTAGCCCTTCCATACCGTTACCAGTTGACGCACCACCGCGCCGGAATGGCATGAAGAGTTTGTCGATGTCGGTCAGAGGGATCGGTCTGCCACCGTCACTGACTCTGACTTCGAGTTGCCCCGAACCGAATGTATCTGGGCAAACGGCTAATCCGGGGCCACAGCATCGGTGAGGCTGGAGAGCGGAGTGGGATAGAGATTTTTTCGATCTCAGCCGTCATGGCGCAGCCAATTTCCTATCTGGACAGTGCGAATTCGATCTTCCATCCCACTTTAATGTCTCGATGCGCTACGAAATAGCCACGGTGATCACGGGCATTGGCGTGTCCTGCTTTTTCGTTCCCAAACAAACTGACGTCCCCAAGCTTCGCCTTGTAGCGCATGAGCGGCTCCCCTTAAGCAATCACTCACGCGTCCATGGGGCTATAACTCCATTGATCAATGGCTGTTCCGCTAGACCAAGCCGCGCTGGTGTAGCGCGGAGCCACAATGCCGGGATGAGTTTCCACACTTGCGAGCGAAAAGTCGGGAACGCTTTCAGGCGATGCCGGTTCGATCTTTCGAGGCGTGTGCCTCGAACAAAACAAATAGGGAGTGAACATCATGGCAAATCAAGGTGGCTCGCACGAGCAGCACGTCAAGGCAGGTCAGCAGAGCCATAAGGGCTCTAGTTCCGCCAAAGGAACTCCTGCTTCCAAGGCTGCAGCGGAAGCCGATGCAGGAACCTCGAATAAGAAATCGTCAGCATCCATGGGCAAACAAGGCGGGTCTCACGAACAGCATGTGAATGCTGGCAAGCAGAGCCACAAAAGCAGCCATTGATCATCGAAGCGAGGCTCGGATTTTTCCGAGCCTTTTTCCGTTCAGCATTTATCTTCGCCATCGGCTGGGCGCTGGTCTGCATCCCTGGACAATCTCAGCAATCGAAGCCGCTCCGTCTTCAATTCTCGCGCCTCTGCTTCTTTATCGAGGATCTCATAGGCCACCCGATCCGTTTCGTCTCTTTTCGCAATTTTGTCAGCTTGCTTCATTTAAGGCTCCGATTACCGTTCCAACTGACGTAGCGCGATAGGTCCATTTTCAAATGCTTGACCGATATTAAAGATTCAAATCTGACACCTGATAGTCTTAAGCGGTCAGACACTTGGTATCCAGATTGCCGATCTGTCATCGCCGTAAGCTGTCGCCGTCCCTCCTACAACGCATGTACCTACCCAGGCGCACACAACCGCGTCCAAAGCATCCTCAAACGCCTTCAATTCGTACGCTCTGGAGCTGAGGTCTGGTAACGGCAAGGCTGCGGCCACGCCTTTCACTCTGGTCTCCAGAAGCATGATAATACGCTCCCAAGTTTCGAACAGCTTCAGACGGCGGGCCATCGGAGCGTCATCGGGCCAGTATTTGCGAGATTTCGAGTGTTTGTAGGGAAGCCTGCGTGTGGCGGCTGACAATTCGATCAGGGCTGGATGGGGATACACCTCGATGAGGCCTGGCAACCTTCCTTCTGATGTAAGCAACGGGTACCCCTCCCGATCGAACCCAGCCGTCAGGTCGTCGCTCAATTTGCCAGGACGCAGCGCGCTCGGCGTGTGCGTGCCAGCGTGCCGTGAACCATATACCGATGAAACCATATTATCGGATGTCCTGCGCCCGATGATTGGCGCCGTCGACAGAGGCATATCAATCGCGACGATAGTGACCGGCTGCTGAGCTATCGCGAAAGATTTTGCCAGAAGCGCGTGGGGGTCAGGAACTGAACCGCGATAACTGACAGTCGTTGCGGAATTTTCTCACAGGAATGCCTGGTATGAGGAAGCAAGCTTGAGAAGTCGCCACCCCTCGGCATCGTTAATAACCAGAGCTACGCCGCTAGGCTCATGGAAGGTCCATGCGGCATCGATACCAAGAACTGTTGTCATTTAGCTGCGCTCGATGAGATATTCGTCCAATGCAACGCAGCGCCGCTAGATCGCCTGAGCGACAACCCCGTCCTGAGCCTGGCCGCCAAGGTGACTTTCAAGGAGCGCCAGTATCCGATCAAGACTGTAAGGCTTGGGCATCAAACTCCATCTCGGATCAACGGCATCACTGACATCACGACCAGAGGCAACGATGATTACCGTTCGAGGCGCCACGCTCGAAACCATGGCGGCCAGATCGAGCCCCGTTCGAGAACCGGGCATATCGACATCGGTTATCAGCGCATCGAAAGTCGGGTTCCGGCCAATGGCTGCTATAGCCTCCAAGACCGTGCCTGCTTGAACGACAAGATAGCCATCGTCAGTTAGGGCATCTACCAACATCAACCGGATAAGGATATCGTCTTCTGCTACAAGCACGGTACGCGAGGACATGGCAGGCTCCATCGTTGTCGATCATCCAACTCGTCCACGCCCGTTTCGATCAGCCCCAACCAAAGAGTATTTGCGAACATATTTAATAAAACCCGAATGAATAGGAAATGCGAGAGCCTACGAGCGAACCGGCGAATTGCATAGCTAGCGGAACGATTGACACGGAGGCGGGTTTTTGAACGAACCCGGGAGGAAGTCATGTCAACGAAAACCTTGAAAGAGCTTTCGAAGCAATTGCAGAAGATCGACTTCTGCATGTTGAACACCTTTCCCAATGGAGACTCACTCAGCAGCCGTCCGATGAGCAATAATGGTGATGTCGAATACGACGGCGACTCGTATTTTTTCTCTTATGCAGACACACAAAAGATTCGCCACATCGAGCACAGCTCTCACGTCGGGCTGACTTTCACAGGACCGCCCGGCTTGCTAGGCAAGCCCGGCATTTTCATAGCGGTCGACGGCAACGCCATACTGATAAACGACAAGTCCCAGTTCGAGGCTCATTGGGTGAGCGACCTCGACAGATGGTTCCCGGAAGGGATCGACACTCCCGGCATCTTGCTCATCAAAGTCTCAGCAATCGAAATCGAATACTGGGACGGCGAGGAAAACGGTCGCATATCGCTCCCGAAGTAACCGTCATACTAGGCCCTTTAGTCACGTTAGGATAAAGGCGATGAACCTAAAGCACACGCGAGTCCAGCATGAAGGCGCTGGTAATTGGATTGTAGATTTTCTTGGAGATGACGGCGAGGCCGTCTCCGTAAAGGTCCGCGAGCACAAATTGTCGAACCAAGAAGACGTGGTCGAACAGGCCAAGCGAATAATGATCGAGCTTACTGGGTTTGAGACACGAGGCGGCAAGCCAACGGTAAACCAAAACGACGCTTTGAGTAAAGGTGATCTCGATAAACAAGAGACACCACCGAAAATCACACACTGATCTCGTGGACGCCAATCTGAAGATCGCGACCTACAACGTCAACGGCATCAATGGCCGTCTGGAAATCTTGCTTCGCTGGTTGAAAGAGGACAAGCCGGACGTCGTGTGCCTGCAGGAACTGAAATCCATGTCGTTCCCAGAAAAGGAAATTGGCCGTGCCGGTTACGGTGCTGCCTGGCACGGTCAGAAATCCTGGAATGGCGTCGCTATTTTGGCCAGAGGAGCGGAGCCACTCATAACCCGGCGCGGCCTTCCTGGCGAGCTGGACGACCAGCAAAGTCGGTATATAGAGGCTGCCATTGACGGCATGTTGATAGGATGTCTCTACCTTCCGAACGGCAATCCGGCCCCTGGGCCGAAGTTCGATTACAAGCTGCGCTGGTTTGAGCGGCTTCAAAGATATGCTGCTGATATCTTGGAACTTGACGTCCCTGCCCTTCTTGTCGGGGACTTCAACGTCATGCCGACTACTCTCGACGTGTATAAGCCGGAGCGCTGGGCCGATGACGCTCTCTTCCGCCCGGAGGTCCGAAAGGCTTATGCCGACCTGATCAAGGAGGGCTGGACCGATGCGGTCCGACACTTACATCCTGAGGAGCGGATTTACACGTTCTGGAAATACTGGCGGAATAGCTTCAAGCGCGACGCAGGGCTCCGCATCGACCATTTTTTGTTATCACCGGCCGTTGAGCCTTGGTTGAGATCAGCTTCAGTGCGCAGGAGACCAAGGAGCTGGCCGCATACAAGTGACCATGCGCCCGTGATGATCGAGCTAGACGTGCCGCAAAGGTAGGGTTCAATGATGGGCACCTTCGAGCTTTCGATAACCAATGAAAAAGCTTTGGACTGGTTCAGAACGCTTGAGCCGGTCGACACGGCCGAAATGATTGGCCTTTGGAGAGGATCGGGCTGCCCATCCGGGCATCCACTGGACGGTGTTCTCGAAAACCTTGGGTGGTTTGGAAAATGCTTCCACCAGAATCTGCGGGCCGACGCCCTTCTCTTCGAAAAAGCGCCCCGCAAGCTCATCGCTATAGACCCTGCATACTTTCCGATACGGTGGACTTTCGGTTTCGCGAGTATCGGGCGAAAAGCGTTTGCGCGTAGTTTGTTCCCACATATTACGCCCCATCTCCGTGCCCGGGGGACCACAGCCTTTCTCCAATCGCGTATGGACGACGAACTTATAACCGCCGCAATGGTCTATGATCGGCAGCCGATTGTAGATGTGTTCCGCCGGTCGAAACACGGGCAGATGATCGGCAAAATGATTATCGAAGGCGATCCGCGCCACTACTTTTTTGAACTAGCGAAAGTTGAGGGCTTTAGCTCGCCTATGACGTCTTCTTGAGAGCGCTCGGCTTGTGGGCTGCCTTCGCGCCGGTCTTCGAGCTTTCCACGATCATCTGAGGATCCGTTTTCGAAGCCTTTACCTCATGACCCTTGATTTTCGTCGGGGTAGTTTGCTTTTTGACGACTTTACCTTTGGTCTCACCCTGACTGGTTTTCCAGGAGACATGGTCGCCCTTTTTCAGATCTTCAGTCATCACGTCGCTCCGTTTTGTTGTGCCGACTAAACTCAGATGCTTTCTTCCTGTTCCGAAGCCAACAAATTAGGCGGCCGATGTTCGCGGTCTTGAAAGCTCAACTGGAAATCATCATCTGAACATAGAGAGAACTACTTAGTGAGCCGTCATGACGACGTCGGGGATTAAGCAGCTTTCCAGAACTTCCATCGATACCTTGTCGGCGATCAACCGGTACCGCCATCAGCGACGTTTGAGCAGCGTTGGTTGGTCGGCGACAAGCGTATTGCCGCCTCCACCGTTGCTGGTCTTGAGAGAAACGCCTACATCCGCGAGATCGCTGTCAACGGCTCGCCCTATCTTGTCCTTACCGACGAAGGGAAGCGCCTGGTCGCAACTAGCGCGGAGTAATCAGTCAATCGTAGAGCCTTCCTCACTTGGCGGTGACGCGTAAAGCCCCAAGATCGCCGAACGCGCGGTGAAGTGCGGCAGTTTTGTTCGCGGATATGTCAGCGGACACTTCTATCTCGCCGCTAAGTTGAGCGTCGCCGCGCCCGTCTTCGTTCACTGCTGGAGCATCTCCGCCGCTGATGTCGGAGCCAGAAGAATTATCCTGTCCAACGGGCTGGACGAAAATGTCCGCTCGATCCACACCAACTTGCTGAACTAAATGCTCGACAGCAAGATCCGCTGCTTCACGCGTTTCGAAAGTGGCGATGATGGTCTTACTGCTGCTATCAGACATCGGTACCTCCTGTATCGGAAGCAAAAGCGTAAACTTCGAACTATGTTCCGGTGGATGGACATCATTGATCACGACCCCAAGATTGAGAGCCGGGCAGATACCATTTTCAAATGCAACGAAGTGAAATATAGCCATGGTCTCAGGAGGATGGAATGGCCCGCCCCCTCTTGTGCAGTTGAGTTTGGACGAACGCCGCATCATTTCGCGGATGCATGAGAAGAATATTAGTCAGGCTGAGATCACCGTACCCTTCCTCGCGACCGGTCGACGATCTGCCGGAAGCTGCGACAGAATTTCCGGCACGACTGCGAGGTTCCGATCGCGGAAGGATACTGGCACGTCACGGCGCATGGAATGGCATCTGACCGGCGGCCCGGATGTCGCAAGCTGTTGCGTGATTCAGTCAATGTGCTGTCGTTGTCGACTGCCTCAATGACGGCTGGTCGCCGGAACAGATTTCTGGTCGGCTGCGGCCTGTCAGTGGCGCAGCCGCCCGGCTGAGACATGAGACATGAGACAATCTACCAGTACGTCTGTTCCCACGAAAGCCAGTATCAGCAGCTGGGCGGGCATCTGCCTGAACGGCGCTGCAAACGCCGATCGCGATACGCGCGTAACCCTGGTCCCCTTCCTTTTGATGGATCGCGTAGCAGAACCCGACGAGCGAGACGCTTGCATGATTCCCGTGATGTCAGGGTGTCATGTCATGTGTCTGATAGCGTCGTGTTCGTACGGTACCTTTTATAGATTATTGCAACTTTGCGTGGCTTCATGATCAGGAGGCGTTATTAGCGCGCTGTTGAATTGCAGTCTTTGCTTGCCCCTCGGAACCACACGAGTGGCTATTTGTGTGCCCAGTTCCGTAATCTGTTATCTGAAAATATGGCGACTATATCGGTGGTCGAGATACAAGGGAGGCTAGTCTCTTCTCAACGACCTTTATCTAGCCAATTGACATGTTGCTGCATCAACCGAATGCGATGCAGCCATCCAAATGATGTAAACAACCTGCGTCTGCCGCTGATAGAGGAATGGCGACGGTTACCTGCCGCCTCCTCCGCTCCTCATAATTTATGGACATTGACGACCCGACAAAGGCTCCGTTTGGACGTATTGAGCGTTGCCGGCCCGGTCTCAGCAGGGCGTGCCCGCCTGTCCGGCGCCGGGGTTGGTACTTGTGTTGTTGTTCTGTTCAGACTGCGCAGCGACCTGAGTGCCGCCCAGAGCACCGCAGTTCGTGTTCGAGCCACACCGATCAGCCCCTCGATTGCCATCGGTGTTGCTGCCGCCCGAATTGTTGCTGCCGGATGAGTTGCTGTCGCTGCTGGTTCCGCTGCTTTTTCCGCCGTTACCGCTATTATTGCCACCACTCGAACTCTGCGCCATTGGCCGATGTTGTAAGGCCAATCGATAGCGCTACTGCCGTGAGAGCTTTCATCATTTTGGTTGTTTCCGCTAGCGCGCCCTACCGCAAGCGCACTTCCGGAGAGTAACAATGTTTCCCCGCTCATCTCGATGCGAAGCGAGAACAAGGAACTAATAGCTTTGTCTCTTGTTACCGTTATCTCAGGAGGCCTTTATGCGACCACAAGATGAGCCAAGCCTACAAAACCACACAGAACCAGTAGCAAAGCAGCAGCAGAAAGCGGTTTTCGGACGCTCTGCTTTGACGCTCCTGGCGATTTTAGCAGCTATCGCAGCTTTCGTGTGGATCGGGATTGCAGTTTACGGCATCAGCACCGGCACGTGAAAAGACATCCCTCCGAATTCAGGTATGGGCTCAGTCTAGTAGTAATCGTGCTTAGCATACGATGATCGCGAGTGCCGGATTTTGGATCTTCCTGATCCAAACGACTTGAACTGGTTTTCAGCCCCGTCGAACTCACCCTTGGGCTCGGGGCGATGGGAGTATGAGGATGATCGCCTCCGGGTACCTCCGATATTTGGGGCGTTTTCGATGCGGCGTCTAGCCTCGGCATTGCAATGTTGCTGCATTAGATTGCCCTGTTTGTAATACGCTTGGTACATACCGCTTTGCCAAGATCCAAGCCCCACATGGTGTGTGAGTATTTACCAAACGCTTGGATTTGAGGGGCCTGGTTTAGGACTTCTGTCCGGTCCATTGGGCGAAGACATCGGAACGCAGCGGTGAGGGCCACTCTCTCGTAAATGGAGTTTTTCTAACGCTATCTGCATCGAGGGAATGTCTTGGAAAAAGACGAGTTGCATTACTTTCAGCCAATCAGGCTGATCGTCGATCCCGGCACGAACGATGTCGTCATCAACTGCGTTGAGGATGCTGCTGATGAACTTCTCGGTAATTGGCCCGACAATGATAGCGACCGGTTCTATGCGGGTGACGCGTTCTGAGCCACATTCCCGACTGGTATGGTTATTGCTCCTTGATCGTAAGGCAAGATGAACAGAAAGATTGCGTCTTGAAACAAAACATGCCGCACGACTTCCCACCCGTCAGGTTGAAACTCAAGACGGGAATTGATGACATCATCATCAGTTCCGTCGAAGAAGCGGCCGAGGAGCTGCTTACCGATTGGCCAGGCGATGAAGGGGATCGATTTTATGAAGCAGTAAAGGCTTGCTTCGACTGCCTGCAAGGTCAATTGGGAACTGAAATAGTACGACAAGCATTTGTTCAGGCTGCCGTAGAGGCAGGCATTTCGGTCGAATTGGAAGCCGGCCAGCTTACCAATGGCCTTGAAACTGAGACGAGCCGCGTACCGATGAACCGGTGAAATCGGATCACTGAAAATTCCGGCTTTTCACCTTCATAGTGTCGATATGCAAATCCCTGACTTATCCCGAGCCGGATACTATGCCAAGCCCGAGATTTCCGGTGAAGCCGCCTGGTAAGCTCGGCATAATAACCACCACTGAAAGGTAGGATTCGGCCCTAAACGTCGTGCCGACGTCAAGCTTCAGATCGGACGGTATCGATAAAGGCGCGTAGAGCGGCTCGCATATGTCGCTGATCGGGATAACAAACGTAGAGTCCAGGAAAAGGCGGACTCCATTCATCGAGCAGCTTAACAAGCTGCTTCTGGTGAAACAGTTCGGTGACCGTGTCCTCGATGACGAAACCGATACCGATGCTGTTCAAAACCGCGCCGAGCGCGGCTTCCCTGCTGTCTACGATAAGAGGGGCCATCGACAACGACGTCGAACCATGTGCCGTTTTCGAAGAACTCCCAGGCATAGGGTGTTGAACGACCTGGCCAGCGCCAGCGTATGCATCGGTGTTGGAGAAGATCGCGGCGATGCTCCGGTTGCCCGTGGGTCTCAACATATTCCGGTGTAGCTACGGCCACCTGCCTTAGCTCGGGCCCGATTCGGACAGCGATCATGTTCCTTTCGATCACTTCCCCGACGCGCAAAGCCACATCGTAGCCTCCCGCCACCAGGTCAGTCGCCGTGTCGTCCACCGTCAGATCGACAACGACATCCGGGTAACGCTCGCTGAACGCGCCAGGATAGGCTCGATGTATTTGCGGGAGGCTGAACGGATTGCGTGAACGCGAACGGTGCCTGAGATTGATAGGCTCGCCCTGCGGGCCTGCTCGACCGCCGCTTTCAGTTCGAGCGCGGCAGGACTGGCGCGTTCGAAAAGGATGGTGCCCGCTTCGGTCAGGGACACGCTGCGCGTAGTCCTGTGCAAAACTGGGAGCCCACTGTTTCCTCGAAATTGCGGACTGTCTGGCTCAGAGACGATGGCGTAATGCCAAGCACTTCCGCGGCCCTGCTGAAACTCAAATGTTTCGCGACCACCAGGAAGGCCCGCAGTTGGTGCAATTCGTGGCTGGCAAGATGAGCGGTCATGCCTCTGGTTACCATTATGTGGCTGGGTTAACAAGTTTTGTTAGTTTGGATGATATTCTGAAGTTTGTTGAGGTCCGGTACGATTGCCTTCCATAAGGAGCCTGACATGCCGAACACATCCGAACGAAACGAAATTCCACAGAGCTGGAGCCTTTGTGGCAAGGTCGCCATCGTAACCGGCGCAGCCCGTGGTATCGGGCGCGAGACCGTAAAGCTACTGCGGCAGCGCGGCGTAAGTGTCGTCGCTACCGACAAGAACCCCTCGGTGCATGATCTGGCTGGAAGCGAGATCGCCACGCTGGAGGGCGATGTTTCGATGGAGGAGACCGCCGTGCGAACCATTGCTCTGGCAAAGGAGCGGTTCGGCAGCGTGGATACGCTGGCTTCGTCAACATCATCAGAGGATCCGAAAGCGGCCAACCATCGCGCCGGGCCGAAGGCTTCCGAAACGATCCGCGCCTTTAACTCGTCCGGCCAGTGCCGGTGAACCTCACGCCAGGATTCCTGGTCGTGAGAACCACCCATGTACTCTCAATGGAGAAACTCTCGTTGATCGTCCCTGGATAGGCGATCACAGATCAGGGCGGCGAGGACAACGTGGGATCAGAACAGCGGTTACCTTCTATCAGTAAAACATCGCCGAAGCCGTGACCGGTTCAGCTGCCTGAGTTCAATGGCAAGCGCTTCATCCCGCCAACCAATCCACGAGAAACCCATGCCGATGCTTCTCCTGACCCAAGAGGACGTCGAGGTCTTGACGAAAAGCCCCTGGGATGAGGCAAAAACGCTTACCCCGCGACTGCGGGCGCACTCCCAGATCATCCCGTCGCGCGAGCCTGTGCTTCGTCGATCGCTGCGAAAGACGGTGAGCCCCTCGAGCAACCAATGCTATAGTGACCGAAACTGTCCTGAGGAGGCCTTCCAATTATTTGACTCTTTCGGCAATTGTTCTTACTTTGTTCTCTTCGATATTGGGAGGATACGGACATGAGATGGCTCAAACTCGACCCTGTAAAATCGTCGATGTCGGAACGTGATTTCCATCTGGCTGTCCAGCATCACTATCTGGAGCTGTTTCTGCCGCATCTGGAAAGCTTCGACTGGGATGTCGCCGCATTCTACCGGAGCCGAGAGGAGCCGCTGGTCTACTACTTTTCGCCGGGCGCCGCTGATCTGCTCCTGAAATTCGGTAAGTACCTTTATGAGACATGTGACCGGCCGGAATCTAAAGCAGTTCAATTGCAGGTCGGGACATCGCTTGCCTACGATACCGCCTGGGTGGAACTGCCCGATGAAACCCGTCCTTATCCGAAGTTTGATCAGGAGCTTGCGGACGCCGAGGCCGATTACTGGGACACCGTCTGGGGACCGGGCGGCGAATGCCGACCGATCGAAGAAGACGAGCATGACGATCACCAGGAGCGTCGAGCGTGATGCCAGTGCTCACCAGCTGCTGAGGGATCGGTGGACCCTATGACCTCCCCCGCCATCCGGAAGATTATTCACGTCGACATGGACGCCTTCTATGCGTCGGTGGAACAGCGAGACGACCCGGACCTTCGCGGTAAGCCGCTGGCGGTGGGCGGTGCTGCCGCACGGGGCGTCGTTGCGGCTGCCAGTTACGAAGCACGGAAATTCGGTGTTTACTCGGCAATGCCCTCGGTTACCGCCGCACGCAAATGCCCTGAGCTGATTTTCGTAAAGCCTCGCTTCGAGGTTTATCGTGCTGTCTCGCAGCAGATCCGGGAAATTTTCGCCGAATACACCCCGCTAATCGAGCCGCTGTCGCTTGACGAAGCCTATCTCGACGTGACCGAAAATCTGAAACAGATGCCGATTGCAACCGAGATCGCGCTGGAGATACGAGCCAAGATCAAAGCAGTGACCGGGCTCAACGCGTCCGCCGGCATTTCCTACAACAAGTTTCTGGCCAAGATGGCGTCTGACCTCAACAAGCCAAACGGCCAGGCTGTCATCACGCCCAAGAATGGTCCCGCCTTTGTCGAGGGGCTTGCCGTCAAGAAATTCCACGGCGTCGGACCGGCTACAGCACAAAAAATGCATAAGCTTGGCATCGAAACTGGCGCGGACTTGAAGGCTCAGTCGTTGCAGTTCCTCACTCAGCAGTTTGGCAAGTCGGGCCCCTATTTCTATGGCATCGCTCGTGGCATCGATGATCGCCGGGTACAGCCGGATCGGATGCGCAAGTCGGTCGGCGCCGAGGACACGTTCAGTCGAGATATCGACGATATCGACCGTGCGACCGGCGAATTGAAGCCGCTTGCAGACAAAGTCTGGACCTATTGCGAGGCCAAACGCATCTCCGGCAAAACGGTAACGGTGAAGATAAAATACTCGGATTTTAACCAGGCCACCAGAAGCCGAACCGGTGCCCTGCCCTTTTCAACCGGCCAAGATCTTCTCGATGCAGCTTCGGAGCTGCTCAAGACGGTCTATCCGTTCAGGCGATCGGTGCGATTACTCGGGGTGACCCTTTCATCGCTCACGGGCGCCCAAGACGATGGCGACAGTGAGGATCAGCCGGAACTGGATTTCAGCATGTAGAGGAATACCTAACTAGCGTTGGATGAACAGCTGCGAGACCCTCGACATCACCCGAATGGGGGATGAACGACTAGAGATCAGAATGCATCCCTAATTCGACATAGCCGGACAGCCGGCTCGCAGTACCGAAAGAGAAGAAGATGAAGACGATCACCGCGGGCTTGGGCATCACTTTCGTCTTAATGACGGCCATGAATGCGCAAGCTCAATGCAAGTTTGAAAAGCCGACCGGTGGCTGCGTCGGCCGAATAGAAATTCTGAAATCAGGTGGGTCGAAGCCAAGCTATAGTGCCGAGCTCAAAGTCACCAGTTCAGCCGGCGCCTGCTCGAAAGTTGAATTTTACGTCAATTCCACGCCCTACACTTCCATCATCCGCAGCAGCGGCGTCGAGAATGAGAGCTTGTCGGGCACATCCCCTATAAAGAAAAGCGACATAAAAGTCAGAAAGTGCACCTCATACGATGAAGGGGACGGCACTAGCTCAAGTGAAGAGGCAGGGTCGCACTTCTTCAACGGCACTTGGGAAGGGCAAGTCGGCATGTTCTTCATGAAAGCCGGGATGACATTGACATTGAACGTTAACGGTAGTGCGGTCAGCGGCGGCTCTCATGCTCACAATGGAACAGGGGACTATCAGATTAGAAACGGACACGCCTCTGGCAATCGCGTTACGTTCGATTATGCCCAGCCAGCCGATGGCAAGACTGCATCGGTTATCATAACCAAAAACTCCAGTAATTCAATCAATTACGCAGCGTCGGCATCTGGGATGACCGTGTCTGGCACTCTCACACGAAGGTAGACGCCACTCGGCGTCACCAATTTTGGCAAAACAGCGATGTGACGAAAAAGCAATTGCGTCCTAAGTCCCCCGACTTTGTCCCTAACGCCGGCATGATAGGCGCTCGATCTTTTCAGAAGGCAGGCACCGGGTCCAAATCCAGGCCCCAATCTCATCGCGCTGAAAAAGCTCGTAGGGGGTGGGTGTTTCATGAAGCACCGGGCAATACCGCCGCGTCAGGATGGATGGCGGATCAATAAAAAGAACGGCGCGACAATCCAGGTGACAGGACGTAAACGAATACGAAAAAGCCCGCCGCGGGAGGAGGAGCGGCAGGCTTTTCGAAAATAATCGAACAGCGACTGGGAGGAGGAGTGCCGCTGTTCACTCTGGCAACCTCGAAGAAGGGAGCGGGTTACCTGAAACACGAAGCCCTGGGGGAGGAGGTAAGTCGCTTCGTTGGGATTACTTATACAGCATCCAAAACGACGGGTTAGTCACCTTACTGCAGTCCAGCCATGAGAACAACGCATATCTCTAAAGTCGGCTGCCTAATTTCGAGCCGTCACGCACGAAAACGGTCAAAGGCTGTCAGGAACCTGATCGGCGGATCCGCTTCCGGATAGCGGTAGATTTCGGTCCTCAGGTAGTGGAGCTCGCCGTCAAGATCGGTGTGATCCACCTCAATCCACCAGGATTTCGGTCTTCCTTCGCTACCGTCCGACCACCGATAACCGCGAGCTTTGAGGTGATCCTTGAGATCGAATGGGCTGTTTTCGGCAAAGATGCGGACACGGGATTTCTGACTGTTAAGATATAGCTCCGCGAATGGACTGCCAGCATTGGCATCGATCCTCCGATCAAGGACTTCAAGCAGGGCGAAACAATCGTCGACTGCCCTGTGGCCGTCGTGGAAATAACCAGCCTGGCCAATCAGATAACCAAGCTTGGTGCCCTCGAAGCCCCGCGCCGACCAGTCGATCTCCGAGTTCGAACATGCCCAAGCCTTGTCGGAAAATGCCGACGAAAAAGCCTCACAGAACGGCCGGTCGAAACCGGCATTGTGAGCGATGATGAGATCGGCCGGCGCGACCAGCGCGCGCACAGCCCGCATGTCGATCATCTGACCTGAAACCATCTCGTCCGTAATACCGGTCAGCCTAGTGATTTCGGTAGGGATTGGTTTCGCGGGTTGCTGCAAGCCGCCATACACGCCAGTCACGTCACCTATTCCTCCCCGCTCGTCGAAGGTAAAGGCGATCAGACCGATCTCTATGATTTCCTCGCTTCGGTAACTGAGGCCTGTTGTCTCGGTGTCGAGAATGATACCTTTGAGAGGAAAACCAGGCCGGATATTGTCCGTCGTCACGCGCGGCACGAGCTTTTCCAAAATGCGATAGCGTCCGGAGGCTGAAAGATGCGCGACCATGTCGGCCTCCGTCATCTGTCGGCCAGCCGGCAGTTTGCCTCGCTGGCGCAGTGAAGCTTCGGTTTCACCACGAAGATCGTCGGAAAACATATCAAACTGGGTAGGCAAACCTAATCTTCCTAATGCCTGATGCGCGAACTGCTATCATGCGGACGCGCTACAGTCATCAAGACCGAAGAACCACGCCGCCACATTCGCATTGACTCCAGTGAAAATTTCAGCGCCATTTCCGTTTGTCAGGTGCCGCTATTTGACCGAAAGGCCAATGCAATGCGTTCTTTCATTGATTCCGCAAACCGATGACGACCTTGGCCAAGGCGCGTTTTGCCCAGATCGTATTGCCGAGAATTGACGAGGGTTATCGCCTCGCACGATGGCTGACAGGCAGTGCGACCGATGCGGAAGATGTGATGCAAGAGGCCTGCATCAGGGCGTACCGAGCGATTGAGGGCTTCGCCGAAGGTAACGCGAGGGCCTGGTTTCTGAAAATTGTTCGTAACGTTGCCTATTCCTGGCTGCAACGTCACCGTCCGGGAAAGCTCGTATTCCTTGAGGATCTTTCACCAGTCGCCCTGCAGGAAATCGAAACTGGCGGTTTGATGAACAGCGCCGTTCCAACCCCAGAAGACCTGCTTCTTGCCAAGCAGCGATCGGCGGAATTACAAAAAGCCGTAGAAACTTTGCCTCTCCATCTCAGAGAGACGCTGGTCTTGCGTGAGTTTCATGGACTAAGTTATCGGGAGATTGCCGTCATCAGCGACATACCTATCGGCACGGTCATGTCGCGTCTTGCCAAGGCAAGGCAGTCGCTTCTGTCGCGTATGAAGGAGACGGAGCAATGACGATCGACAACGAGACGCTCCTGCTGCTCAATGCCTTCCATGACGGCGAACTGTCGCCCGGCGAGACGCTTTCAATGCAGCAACGGCTGGAGCGGGAACCGGAGCTTGCCGAGATCGCACGCAAACTTTCTGGCCTATCATCGGCACTTGTCGATGTCCTTCCAGGGGAACCCGCGCCAGAGCGGCTGCGCGGCACAATCCTAGCTTCCTTGTCTCCGGAACTGACTGTTGGTAATGCGCAGGAAAATTCTGCCGAAGAGCCGGGATTGAAGCAGGTAGACACACCCAACGCACGCTGGGCGATCGCAGCCTCGCTGCTGATTGGGCTTGTTGGAGGTGGTCTCGGTGGAAATTATTTGGCTCGCGTCACAGGCGACACAATGGCTAGATCCACAATCGAGAACGAAATTCTCGCCGCACACCTGAGGGGATTGATCGCTCCCCAACCCTTCGACATCGCCTCATCGGAAGGCCATGTCGTCAAACCTTGGTTCAATGGAAAGACAACCATTGCGCCGACCGCACCGGATTTTTCTGTCGAGGGCTTTCCACTTGTCGGTGGGCGCATTGATATTATCGGCCGCACACCGGTTCCGGTCATGGTTTACAGGCGCCGGCAGCACACGATCAGCGTGACGGTCACAGATTCCACCAGACGGGCAATGTCCGCCCAGGACGTTTTCAACGGAACCAATGTCGTAAACTGGACAGAAGGCGACCTGACCTATTGGGCCGCCTCAGATCTCAATCCCGGTGAATTGACAACCTTCGCCGAACTCTATCGAAAGCGGCTTGCTGGCAAGTCTTAAGAAAATTTCTGACCGGTGCGAATAAAGTCCCGCAAGCTCCGGTTTACTCCACCGTGCAAGGTTGGGGGAAACCATGAGTGGGATGGCATGCCTTATAGCAGGTGCGGGTGCTGGGCTTTCAATCGCAATACCGTTTGGGCCTACAAGTATGATGTGTGTCGAACGGACACTTTGTGAGGGGATACGTACCGGGATCGCGGCGGGGGTCGGTGTCGCGACGGTACATTTCGCATATAGCAGCATTGCACTGCTGGGAGGCCTGGCACTGATGAGCCAGCCTGGAGCCGACAGCCTCCTAAGCTTTGGGGCAGGATTGCTCCTTTTGTATTTTGCCTCTCGGCTCTGGCGCCGGGACCTCGTTTTCGTCGCGCAGGGTAGGACGCCGTCCAGCTTCGGACGCACCTATTGTGGCGCGATCTGCTTTGGATTTCTCAATCCGGTAACTCCCGTACTATGTGCAGCCAGCCTCACCGCGTTTGCCAGCCAGATCGCAGTTCCAGGTGGGCTTTTGCCGATCGGGGTGTTTGTCGGCTCACTAGCGTGGTGGTCATTGCTCGCGCTTGCGGTGTCGATGTTGAGACAGCGACTAAACAACGAGGTACTTTCATTGGCAAACCGTGGAGCTGGCATTCTGCTTATCATACTGGGGCTCTCCATGCTTGCAAAAAGCCTTGAGGGGCTCTCGCAAATTATTACGTGACGATGATCTGTTCGCCAGTTCCTCACCTCCAGGGGGGCGGCAGACAGCGTCTGGGGGATTTGCTTTGCCCCAGGCGCTGTGTGTGGAAGGCCGCGCCTCTTCTCCGCGCGGCCTTCCATATCCGAATTAGATGACCGAGCGTCGTGGGGCTTATTGACCTGTTGGATGAATAGAGAGACGGCACTCAAAGCTTATCGGTCATCTGACTGTCGAGCCTTGAACGTCTACTCTTCGGAAGGGAACAAGCACGATCGTATATCGTCGGCGTGAGCTTCGCGCGAATGCCGATTGTCGACGCTCCGATGGTGGACGGCAGCTATCGGGCGAGGATTTTGACGGTCCTCGAAGGCGATCACGAAAGCACCAGAGCCACATACTGCTACCGCACCGCGCCGTATTGCGATCCAGCAAACCCTGTTCGGAGAAACCGCGTTGGTACGGACATGCGGACGGATCGGTAAGGCAGGTGAAGAGATGACAGAAATGTTTGGCACGGAGAAGGAAGCTATATCCCGTTTTCTCGAACTGGTGCTTCAGAAGAGCAAACGAGGTTATCGCGCGGTGAGAAGGCGTGGAAACACCGTCAGGGGCATCGCTTCGCAGAGCATCGGCACATCACAATCGCCGGGTCGGCTCAAAGGGTTTCCCGTCATTAACAAGGAAACCATCATGACCACGACCAATGAAACGCCGGCAAGATCGCTTCCGAACAGGACCAAAGCGCAGGCGAAGACGATTGTCGAGACCGTCTTCGCGTCCATTACGGCGGCTGCTACTTTGGGCGCGGAAACCTCGATACCAGGGTTCAGCAAGTTTAAAATCAAGGACACGCCGGAGCGCGAGGCCCGCAATCCGGGAACGGGAGCGACCATCAAGGTTTCGGCTGCGCGGAAACTTGCCTTCCAGCCTGCAAAGGCGCTGAAGGACACGCTCAACAAGTGAGCCGACGCTAGGAAACGAGTGCCCCTAAGCCCAATATTGGCGGCTTCTGCCGCCACGCTTATAGCTGATCACGATTTCGACTTAAGTCGCAAATCCTAACGTTTGCGACGAACATGATCGAAATCCTGCAGGACGACGGACGTATCAGCGTCTCCGAACTTGGAAGAAGGGTCGGTCTCTCTCAGCCGGCAACGTCAGAACGTCTGAGGCGGCTTGAGGAAAGGGGTATCATCACCGGCTACAGGGCTGTCATCGATCCGGCCTCCATAGGGCTTGGAATGATGGCGATCATCCGCCTGCACACAACGCATGAATACATCAAAACGTGCCTGAAGCAGTTTTCGCAGATGCCGCAGGTCATTGAGGTTCTCAGACTGACTGGAGAAGACTGTTTCCATCTCAAAGTGATCGTGCCCTCACCAGCCGAGCTGGAAAGCATCGTCGATGCCGTTGCCCGCTATGGTTCGGTTACCACGGCGATCGTTCTACGCAGCGAAGCCCCCAAGCGTATCGGGCGTGAGCTCATAAAGAAGGGTTGAATTCGCAATAGTCCCGATTAAAACGACACTTATTTCCCCGGGTTTTGCGGCAGGGTACGGTATTCTTAGATAGCTGCAATGACCCGCGTTGAGGCAAAGCGGGAGCCGGCCTAGAGGGGCGGCTCTGCGGAAACCATGGCATCGCGTGTAGCCTCTTTCTCAGCAAGCTGGCGCTCAGCGTTGGCAAGCTCTTTGAGAATCCATTCGCGTTCATCTTTGTAGACCGCGTTCGCAACTCGGCGCGCAGTTCTTCGATGAGTTGTTCCAGCAGCATCGTCATCTCCTTGACGTTTGAGAAAGATGACGCCGCGGGGCGTGAGGAAATGGCGGGGTCAAGAATCGCTTCAGCGACCGCCGCAGGCGGCAAGCGGAGGAACCGATTTTCTGGCGGCCTCCTTCAGGGTGGCTCCTGAAAATTGGAGGGGGCCGCGAAGTTCTTGAAGCCGGTACTTCCTCACGGCGCCATTCGTCATTCTGAGCAGACCCCACCTCTCCGTATCGCGACCGGAAGAAGAAAGCGGGCTCGATGCCCGATTTCTTCTTGTACTGAGCGCTGGGTAATCCCCGCAAGTAGTCCGTTGCAAAGATTTCAGCGAGTTAGATGCAATTCTTGATGCGTTAGAAGAGCAGCTTAACATTGCACTTCAACTGGATGGCGACAACCAAGTTGAGGTGCGCCGCCTATTGCCACGTCTTGAAATGCTGGCCGGGCGCATTCTCGTAAATGGCTTCGGCACTGGCATCGAGGTCTCCCCGGCGATGGTGCACGGCGGCCCTTTCCCAGCAACGTCTGACGGCCGGTCTACGTCAGTTGCCACGCTGGCCATTTATCGGTTCTTACCGCTGTTTCGTACCAGAACTTCCCAACCGACATAATGCCCCCTGCGCAGGTAGCCGCTGAGGTCGAGTGCTCTACGGCAATCCGCGCGAGAGGATGCCGTAGAGTACAGGGAGCATCGCCGACGCTGCTGGACTAGCCAAAGCGTTCAAGAGCGCTGTTCCTTGGTGCGGCAATCTTGTCGCAGAAGGCGCGCTAAGCGTTTACGTCAGATGCTCGATCACAGGAAGCGAGCGAAGCCGTCGTCTCGTAGTAGAGAAGATCGCATTGCCCAGCGCGCCCGCCGCCGCCGCGATCCCTGCCTCCCCGACACCACCAGGCTCCTCATCACTTTCGACTTGGTACACCTCGATCTGCGGAACTTCATTTAAGATGGATGAGCTCAGTCATATTTTGCCTCGGCGATCGTTCTACGCAGCGAAGCCCCCAAGCGCATTGGGCGTGAGCTCATAAGAAAGGACTGAATTCGCAAAAATGCCAGCGCCTTCACGAATGACGCCGTTTGCGAGCTCGGTTAGCCTCTCCGTAGAGGTACCGTCACCTCCGCACTATTGGCAGCCGTGCATCGACGCCGGGCGAGGGTCAGCGCCCTCGAGCCAGCGAGCTATCAGGCGACCTTGAGCGTGGTCGGGACGCCACGATGGAGAGAATTTGCTACCGTGCAGATCGACCATGCATGATCAATCAGGGTCTTAGGATCGGAGCCATCCAGTGTCGTGCATCTTACGGAGAGGACGGCGTTGGTGGCGACAAGAGGCGCACCGTCCAGTTCCAGGTGGACCGTCACTGCTATTTCTCCGATCTCGACACCTAGATCATGCGCCACATATCGGAGGTCATTGCAATAGCAACCTCCTACTGCCAGAGCGAGCAGTTGCCCGCCGTTGAAGCCGAGGCCCAATCCACCGGCCTTGCCTTCCGGCCTATCGACCACGATGGTATGGCCACCAGCCCAGCCGACTGCTGCTTCCGTACCCACCACATTACGCAACTCCACAATCGACTGAGCCATTTCCTTCACTCCGTCCGTATGGGGTTCATCGCAGGCTCCTGGCGTAAGCGGACCATGTCAAGCCGGATCATGATTGACTGATGCTGCTGTCGCGAGCTTCCTGTCATATTGAATTTCAGTAGCTTGAAACCGGGCATATTTGCTGGTTACTCTCAGCAATCCTCCGCCAACCTTGTTCATTCAGGCAATGTTCAAAGCAAACGCTGTACAGGTCAGAGTCTCCATCGATGATGGTTCCGGTAGCATTAGACATCATAAAACTCCTTTTTGGACATGTTCCCACATGATGAACGTCTGTGAAAACCTTGCTCGACCCTGGGAGTTCCGGACTATCTGGGCATGTTTGAACGTATGCCGAAGTATTCAATGTCCGATGAGCTCGGAGACTTGAGAATGATGATGGTGCGCCTCTCCAACTAGGGTGACGCGCTTCTCCGAGAGTCCGAGCGAGACATTGGTGTGCTCTTGGGCGGAACTGGCCATCGATCAGCGTGAAATCATTTGACTTTGCTGTATACACGACGCCTTGATCCCCCAATGTGGTTCCAGGGCACTGACGAGACAAGGCCGCGAACAGCGCCTGTACGATAGCAGACGGCGAGCTCCGACCTATTGTGAGCAATCTCCCTTTCACCCATCTATGAGGAAACACTCAAGGATGATTGTCATGGTAAGCCGGCTCAGGAACAAACTGACCGTGCAAGAACGCACGGCGATTTTTGAACACACCAACAAGGTTGCGGCCGATGCGGCTGAAGAGGAACGCCGTTTGCGCGCGGAAAAAACTGAGCGCCTTCGCCGGCTTAGGCTGGAGGGTGGCCGCGACGCTTCGCAGTAGCACGGAACTCGTTAGGCCCTCCTGCATTTCCTGGCAAATTCAAGGAGATCAAGACATGCATCAGATTGTGAAATCGTTGAGCAGTTCTGCAGCAAGCCGTCGTGCCGCCCGACTCGCTAAGGGTTACAACCTAGAAGAGCTCGCAATTGCGACCGGGCTGACGGTTGTGGAGATTGCTGCGGCTGAGGAGGACAATGCCGTGGTGCCCAAGCATCACGTGGAACGGATCGAGCATGCCCTCGGCTAAGCAGTTTGGCGATCAGGAGTAGGATTATGTCGAACGGCAAAGAGAGAAAGAATATCGAAAGCGATCTCGGGAAATCCGCGACCTCCTTTATCGGGCGGTTCAGGACCATATGGCCCAAATGAGTGCTGATGCTAAAGAGCCTACCAAACAAGCCTATGAGCGCCTGTCGTCATTGCTGGATAGCCTAGGTGGCGACTTAAAGCTGCCCTTGGACGATCGGAGCAGACAGCCGGGCGGTTTGCACGAATAGCCTGAGAGCCAGCGCGATGCCTGACAAGATCGGCAAGGTTGCGTGAGAAACGTTGAGCTGTATGGTTCTCTTGAGGTACGGGCAGGTCGAAGGCCCACGGCTTAGGCATCGAGACGGGGAAACCGGCGGTCAAGGAACTTTCGCTGATCGGTCATGTTCGAGGATCTCCACAAACCCGGGAGATGTTCATGAACCGCCGTAAAATGCTGACTGCAATTGCCGCGACGGCCGCTTTGCCCGTCCTCCTTTCTTCCACCGCTACCTTCGCGCAGACGGAAGAGACCACAGGCGAAGCCGAAAAGAAGCACGCCGACGAGACGAAGAAGGTCAGTTCGCTGTCCCTTGCCACAAGCCGCGTCGCTGCCGAAAAGGCGTCAGATCCCATGGTGAAGGAATTCGCGAAGTGGGAGGTCGCCGAGCAGGAGACGATCGGCGATATCCTCAAATCCATGGAGATGGACGGCAAACCCGAAGGCGCTCTCAAGCCGCCCTCTGACAGTGAGGTACAGGCGATGCTCGACGCGGAGGGCAAGGCTTCCCTCCACAAGCTGAAAGCTACAAGCGGAGCCGCATTCGACAAGGTGTATATCTCCGCACAGCTCGACGGCCACAAGAAGTTGCTGGCGATCCAAGAGGATTACCTGAAAGTCGGTCAGAACCGGGAGCATCTTAACGTGACGAAGCTGGCCCGCGGGCAGATCAAGGAGCATATCGACCATCTTGACATGCTGAGGTCGAAACTGGGTTGATCTTGTTCGGTGACCACGGATGTACTGGCACCGCACGCTCGAGAGGCCGGTCTCATCGCCGGTCTCTCGTTCTTCCGGCAAGGGTGTCCTTGCTGCCAGTAACGCCATTTGCGGAGATCAGGTTTGAGCGATAGCGATGTAAGCTCGTTATGAAAAAACTGTATCCGAGCGGCTCGCAGGGGTGCGGGATGCAGTGTCGAACATGATCCCTCTCGCACATATGGGCAGGCCTGAAGAGGTGGCCGCGGCCGCCTTCTTCCCCGCAAGCGAAGAAAGCAGTTTCACGACGGGTGCAGAGCTCGCTGTCGGCGAAGGCATAGCCCAGGTCTGACGGCAGCCTTACAATGGGCGGCGGACGCACTTAAGCTATACCATGGTCGTAAACCCGACCAGATTCTCGAGAGATGAACTATGCACCGCTTTTGGACAGACAACGCCTGAGTTCAAGCTGATGGCGCTGCACGACCAATTTCCGGCTAATGGATGCGAACCTTCGACCTTAAGACATATCAGCTAAGCGCCTGAAAAAATGGGAATTTGCGCTGCGCGCTGAGCACCGCCCGCACTGTGGCAGTCCGGCGGGTCGCTACGATGAAAAGTATTACGCTTTATCTCTCGGTCGCGAGTTGACCTACAACAGTCAAGCGGAAACGCCATCTCGTTGACGGTAACATTGCGTCCCCGGGCGATGCGGGCGGTAATCTGTAATTGCATCGACACGCCAAAACTGTTCGGTCGCGTCTTTTCCCAAAGTCTAACCAGCCGCTATCGGATCATCAATATCTTGGCTCTGGAAATGGTCGATCAGAAAGCGGGCGGCCGGTCCTGGAGGTGTGTCCGTTCGGTAAACAGCCTGAAGGCGGTAAGGACCGCCCTTGCAGTCAGGAAGATCAAGGTGCACCAAGCGCCCTGTCTCTATATCATCTCTCACCATTGGTTCAGGCATGTTGCCCCAGCCAATGCCTTCCTTGAGCAGCATATGCTTGGCGCCAAGGTCCGCGAGGCGCCAGGTATGGTTCCCGACAACAGCAAACTCGTGGCCCTGAGTGAGAGGCGATCTGTCGGTCAGGACCAATTGGATATGTCCTCGCGCCGCGCCCGGAGGGTGAGATCCGCCAGCTAACGGATGATCCGGTGAAGCGACCGGTATGAGTTTGACGAAACCTACCCCGATGCGCTCCAGGCCCGCGATCTCGACATCGAGCGGGCCACTGATGCCGATCGCTGCTGTACGGTTGAGAACAATCTGCGTGACCGCACCCAAAGCTTCGACATAAAGACGAAGTGATACGCTCGGAAACTCTTTTCGAAAGGCTTTCAAGGCGTCCATGACTCGGGCGGCAGGTAGCATGACATCCAGCGCAAGGTGGACCTCCGGCTCTACGCCGCGAAGCATACTCTTCACCTTGGCTCGAAGATTATCGATGCCGTGGGCAACGCTCTTAGCTTCGGCGAGGACCGTCCGCCCCTCCAGTGTCAGCTGCGGCTTCTTCGTTGAGAGCCGGTCGAAGAGCGTGACACCCAATTGCGTTTCGAGATTGGCAATCGTGTAGCTGATCACAGACGTGGCGCGGTTGAGCTTCCTGGAAGCTGCCGCGAAGCTCCCCGTCTCTACAACGGTAATGAAGACTTTAAGCTGATCCAGCGTCGGCTGGCCTGGGTCTGACATTTCTAATTCCTCGAACGTTTTCGCCGAAATTATCTGAGTTTTCCGAAACGTCTAGGGGGCCTACCTTCATTGCATCGAATTCAACCGCCGGAGCTGACAATGTCCTATTTGTCTAACGCTGACATCGAGCAGGTTATCCTGCCCTCGACCCGTGATCTCGGAGGCTTCTCCGTTCGCCGGGCGCTGCCTGCGGCCATGCGCCAAATGGTCGGGCCATTCATATTCCTCGACAGTTTCGGACCCGTGCGGTTCGGTGCTGGTGAGGGAATTGATACCCGCCCTCACCCACATATCGGCCTTTCAACACTCACTTACCTTCTGGAAGGTGAGCTGCTGCATCGTGACAGCGAAAGCTACGTGCAGTCGATCAGCCCCGGGGAAGTCAATCTGATGGTCGCCGGTTCCGGCATTGTCCACTCGGAGAGGACGCCGGACCATATTCGCAAGGACGGGGGAAAACTCACGGGCCTGCAGAGCTGGATCGCTCTTCCCAAACAATCGGAAGAGACTGCACCACTCTTTCAGCACCTCGGCGCCCATGAACTGCCGACGATCAATGGTGAGGGCATCGATATGAAGCTTCTCGCCGGCACGCTGCACGGACGGCGCTCACCTGCCAGCACCTTCTCTGACCTCTTTTCTGCAGAAATCCAGCTTCAGGCTGGAGCACGCTACAGGATCGACGGTGAGCATATCGAGCGAGCGATCTTCGTCGTCAGCGGTACGATCGAGATCATCGGGCAGGACGGAACCTACGGCCCGGATCGTCTTATCGTGTTCAAGCCCGGCGCGGAGATCGTGGTGAAGGCGAACGAGCCAGCCCGGTTTCTCGCATTCGGAGGCGAGCCGCTTCCTGAAAAGCGGTTCATCCGCTGGAATTTCGTGGCCACGGATCAGGAGCGCATTCGCCATGCTGCCGACCAGTGGCGCGAACGACAATTCCCCGGCGTGCCGGGCGACGACGAGTTCATTCCCCTCCCCGACAACTTCAACTGAAACCCCATCTAATCAAGGAGAAATACAATGACTACCTATGCAATCATCGGTTCTGGTGCGATCGGCTCTGCACTTGCTGAACGCTTCCATGCTGCAGGCGTTGACGCCGTTATCGCCAACACACGCGGTCCGGGCTCGCTTCAGCCTGTCACCGACAAGTTCGGCAGCACGGTGAAGGCCGTCGAACTCGATCAGGCTCTTCAATCCGACGTTCTTATCCTGGCCGTGCCTTATGATGCGGTACCGGAAGTTGCTGGCAAAAAAGCGGTCTGGGATGGCCACACCATCGTGGACGCGACGAACGCTATCGACTTTCCTGCTTTCAAACCACGTGAACTTGGTGGCCGGCTGTCTTCGGAAATCGTCTCCGATCTCTTCCCTGGCGCTCAGCTCGTGAAAGCGTTCAACACCCTCCCGGCCGCTGTACTGGCTGCCGATCCGGTGAAAGCGAGCGGAAAGCGCGTTCTCTTTCTGTCGGGAAACTTTCCAGAGGCCAGTAAGAAGGTAGCAGATCTGATCGCTCGTTTGGGCTTTGCGCCGTCCGACCTTGGCAGTTTCAAAGCCTCCGGTTCACTTCAACATTTCGGGCAGGCACTGGTCGCGCTCAACCTACTGAGGGACTGAATCCGCTGCTGAGACGGGACAGCCGTTCAGGTTCGTAGGATCGTGCAATTCCCTTATGGCATCGTGATACCGCCTCTCTCAAAGCTTGTGGGATTACTCAACCATCAAACGACACGAGAGGAGAAAGAGATGGAATTCTTTGCCAATATAGTCCGGTCCTGCCGCATGAAAAGGATGAAGAAGGAGCTTGACCGCCTCCCCGACGAGCATCTGGCAGATCTCGGCGTTTCGCGCCTGGGCCTGCTCGTCGGGGATCCGCGATTGGGAACGGAAGTGCCGCGTCGGGCTAAGAGTTCCCCAGCTCGCAGAACAGCCGGTAATCGGCGCTCATCCTGGGAAATCAATTTAGGATGAAATAGATTGATAGCCGCGAACTTCGCGGCTATTTTTGTGTGACATTATCAAACGATTTTAGGAACATAGATGATCGAACGTCTCGCGCGCATTCTGGCCGACAACTGCCGAAACGACGGTGTCACTGAGACAGATGTTCCGCGGGTCCATATTTTACGTTCAGTCACGCCGACAGAGGCGGTTCCAATCTTGCACAAGCCGGCGGTTTGTTTCGTCGCGCAAGGCCGCAAGCAAACCACGCTGGCCGATCAGGCTTATCTATATGAGCCAATGAAATTTCTCATCGTCAGTGTCGATCTTCCTATCGCCGGTCAAATTCTTGAGGCTTCGCCTGAAATCCCGTACCTCTGCTTGCGGCTCGATCTTGAACCTGCCGCCATTGCAGACGTCATCACCGCGGCCGTGCCCGGTGGGCTTCGAAACGAGGAGCCACAGCGCGGGATCGCGGTCAGTGACGTGCCAGCGCAACTTCTTGACGCGGTCGTCAGGCTTGCAGAGCTGCTGGAAAGCGGACGTGAAAGCGACCGGGCCGTTCTGGCGCCGCTTGCAGAGCGCGAGATTCTTTACAGGCTGCTCCTTGGCGAGCAGGGCGACCGTCTCCGTCAGATCGCAATGGCCGAGAGTAAGCTTAGTCAGATCAACAAGGCCATCGCGATCATCAAGACCCAGTACGATCGGGCTTTGAAGATTGAGGAAGTTGCCGCTCAGGTCCATATGAGCGTTTCGTCGTTCCATCAGCATTTCAAAACGGTCACGGCGATGAGCCCCCTTCAATATCAGAAGCAGGTCCGACTGCAGGAGGCACGGCGACTGATGATCGCTCAGGCGCTGGATGCCGCATCCGCTGGTTTCTCGGTTGGATATGAAAGCCCCTCCCAGTTTTCGCGCGAATATGCCCGGATGTTTGGCCTTCCGCCGAAGAAGGATGTGGAGAAAATGAAGGCGATGCCCGCCACGAGTTGGCAATAGGTTTTCTAACTTCTGAGCCGTCTTTGGGTGGCTTTTCCATTTATGGAACCTGTAGAATAGTGCAAGCCACGCAGAGAAGCTTTCTACCGCCATCGTGCCGAGGTCGTGCATGGTTGTCTCATGGACAGCCATTTGGCTGCCTCTCAAAAACGATGAGGAGAGAACCATGACAAAACTTACGAACATTGCTTTCATGCGAGCAAAACAGGGAAGCGCCGATGTGCTCGGCGAGTGGCTCAATCGGCTGGCCGAGCCAAGCCGTAGCGAGCCAGGCTGCATCAATTATGATGTCCATCGTTCGCTCGACGAGCCTGACGTCTGGTGCGTCTACGAGAACTGGCGCAGCAAGCAGGATCTGGACGCACATTTCGAAACGCCTCACATGAGACAGTTCGTGGATGCCGTCCCCACCATGATCCACGGCGTGCTTGATCTCCATTATCTGGCAATGACCACGGAGCAAGCTTATGCGCCGAGATGAACGACGCGCAATGATAGCTGCGTCGATCCTCCTTGGTGCGATTCTGATCCTCGCAAGCCACGGTGTTGAGGCGTGAACATTAAAGGTAGAACAGGCGGCTTTCCGGCCCGCCTGCTCTTTCCTGTTATTCTACTGCTCTCACCGCTTCCATGATCACGTCCGCTACCCGCTTGGGCTGAGACATTTGGACCATATGGCTAGCCTTTATCTCAACCGCCTTTGTGTTGGAGCGGGAGTACATCCAGCGCAACAGGTCCGGGGACAGGGTGTGATCTTCAGTGGTTATGATGCCAAATGTCGGCTTGTCCTTCCATGGGGTGTTGTGGAAGCGAACACTGTAAGGCTCGAACGTCATAGGTTTTGACGAGGCGGACAGAAAATCGGTCGTCGCTTTCGGCAAATCTGCTCCGATGTCCTCATGATAATACTGCGGATCCGGAACGAAACTCTTATCGTCCAACATCTTGACGTGGAACTTCATCGGATATCTTGAGGCAAGATCGTTAATGGTCTCGCCTTGCTCAGGCTGGAATGCCGCAACGTATACCAAAGCGCCGACATTATTACTGTTGCCCGCTTCCGTAATTACCCCGCCTGCGTAACTGTGCCCAACCAGCACGGTTGGTCCGGTTTGCTGCTTAAGAATAAGGCGCGTTGCGTCCACATCGTCAGCGAGGCTGGTATGCGGAAGCTGGACGATACTCACTTTCAGACCGTCCTTGCTTAGCAGCTCGTACACGTCGTGCCACGTTGAGCCATCCATCGTGGCACCGTGAACCAGCACGACATTGCGGGCGTCGGCAAGCGCGGGCTGGCTCATCTGAGCAATTATGGTGGCCGCAGCTAAGATTTCCCTGATCATATGATACTCCTGTCCTTCGTTGATTTCAGCACTGAGACGAAGGTAGCGAAATAGCTTTGGTTGGATTAGAGCAGGTAATTCGAATAGCGTTATAGAGGCAGCTTATAAATGGATAGAACAGTCCTACGGGATCTGGCCGTGTTCGAAGTCGTAGCCCGCCGCCAGAGTTTTACCAAAGCGGCTGCAGACCTCGGCATATCTCAGGCCGCTTTAAGCTATGCGATTACGCAGCTTGAGCAGCGCCTCGGAGTGGCGCTTCTCGCGAGGACAACCCGGAATGTCTCGCCCACGGAGGCCGGCACAAGGCTTCTTGCGACCCTGCAACCGGCATTGCGCGGAATCGAGGCCGAACTCCAAGGTCTGCAGGATATGCGTTCTCACGTAGCCGGGACAATCCGGCTGACGACCGTGCAGGTCGCCTATGACATGCTCATACGCCCGAAGCTATCCGGGTTTTTCGCCAGGTATCCGCACGTCAGCATGGAGGTCTCCGTCAACGACGGCCTGACTGATGTCATCTCGGCAAGTTTTGACGGCGGTATTCGCTTTGGTTCGCTGGTCGAAAAAGACATGGTAGCGGTTGGTTTGTCTTCAACGTCACCAGCCGCTATTGTTGGGAGCCCGGGATATCTGGCGAGCTTCAAGAGCCTGCCGTCAACGCCAGCTGACTTGCAATCCCACCGATGCGTAAACTACCGGTTTGCGACCTCTGGCAGAATCTTCCGATGGCCCCTTGAAAAGAACGATACCCGATTTGAGTTTCGAGGAGACGGGCCGCTTGTGCTGGACAGCGGGGAAGCGATCCGTGCAGCGGCTCTGGACGGCCTCGGTCTCGCCTTTTTGTTTGAGTCTCAGGTCGCTGGTGACCTTGCGGCAGGGACCTTGGTAAAAGTGCTGCCAGATTGGGTTCGCCCCCTGCCCGGGTTTAGCCTGTTCTACCCAAGCCGCCAGCAGGTCTCGCCGGCCTTCAGAGCGTGGATCGACTACATGAAGGACAGCAAGTCCGATCACTCTTCTCCGGCGGGTCTGGAGGTGTGACGCCAATGCTCGGCATCTGTAACGGGCGTCGAATGGAACGCGGCGCTGTAGTCCTGTAGAAAGGTAGATGCGTCGGCGTAACCCGTGCTCTTTGCGAGCTCGCATGGATCCTGAATACCCAACATCAGCAGTCGCCGAGACTCCTGGAGACGTAGGGTGCGCACATAGCCAAGAACGCTCATGCCTGTCACACGTTTGAAGTCGCGGTTGAGGGTCACGGTCCGAACGCCGACCCAACTGTCGAGGTCTCTCGGCGTATCGCTTCTGCGGAAATGTCGGCGCAGGTAGCTTACAGCCCGTGTAATGTGCTGAAACCGGCGTGCGGGCAGCGAAAGTTGGCTGAGGACAGGGCTCGAGCATTCCGACAGCAGATGATAGCTGAGTTCCTTTTCCAACAGGGGCCAGAGCACCCTAGCGTCTTGCGGTTCTGCGAGAAGCTGCAGTGTTCGGACAAGAGCGTCTTCCAGAGAAATCGAGGGCGTAACGATACCCATGCCAGGGTTAAGACCGGAAGCATCAGATCGGCTTGCGTTATTGCGGTGAAGTCCAGTGAAGGTTTCCTGCCTCAACTCAATGCGCAAACACAGAAATGGCTCCAGAGTGGAAGCCTCCAACACTTGCCCACGCACAGGCAGACCGATGGAAACTGCGAGTGCCGCCCCCTGTTGGTAGGTTAAATCCAAGGACCCGGCGGACACCTTCTTACGGCCCTGAGCAACGAAACAAAAACTCGGCTCATAGATGGTGTGTATAGGGGCCGTCGGATGTGAGGCGCGCAGCAGGAAAACACCGGGCAGGATGGTCGAAAAGACGCCATCCGTCCCGGTATTCTGTTCGATCAGCGCTGCGATCTTCTGATTGTTCGTCATCAGTTCAAACCTCAGGAGAGACCGGCAGGAGCCGCCGGTCTCTTCGTGACCATCCTTATTCAACGATATCCGTCGACGCGGAGAGGTCCTGCCAACGAGCGATTTCCTGATCGACCTTGCCGATCTTCTCCCTTGCCATGGCGACAGCGTCCGACCCCGTGAGCAGGCGCACCGGCGGCTCGTTCTGGTTGGCAAGCGTCACGATCGCGCTGGCCAGTTTCGTGGGATCGCCAGCTTGTTTGTGGCTGTAGCTGTCGTAGGTGGCGCGGATATTGGCGGAGACTTCGGCATAGTCATCGATCGTCTTGTCACCGTAACGAACCGATGAACTGTCGAGAAAGTCCGTACGGACGAAGCCAGGCGCCACGATCGAGACATTGATGCCGAAGTCGGCAACCTCAAGCGCGAGCGATTCAGAGAACCCTTCGACGGCATATTTCGTGGCGCAGTAGACTGTAGAACCCGCAAACCCGACGGACCCGCCAATCGATGATACGTTGAGGATGTGGCCGCTGCGCTGTTTGCGCATGACCGGCAGCACCGCGCGGGTCACGTTGAAGAGTCCGAACACGTTGGTGTTGAACTGGTTGACGATTGCGGCGGAGCCTATTTCCTCGAATAGTCCGAGTTGGCCGAAACCGGCATTGTTTAGGAGTACATCGATGCGGCCGAAATAAGCGATTGCTGCACTGACGGCCGTTGCCGCCTGCTCTTCATTCGATACATCGAGTTGAAGCGCCAGAACATTATCACCGCAACCGTCGTAGGTCTTCGCCAATTGCTCGACATTTCGGCCAGTGATGACAACCTTATCTCCGGCCGCCAAAGCGGCAAGTGCTACTTCCTTGCCGATACCGCGGGCTGCACCAGTGATAAACCAAACCTTCGACATTTTGCATTCCTCTCGCTTGCGCCGATTGCGCTTTGGACACGAGAGAAAACTAGCGACTGACCGAATGCGACCGGTAGATTAAGTCTCCACAAAGGTTGCCTGTTTCTCCAGAATGATTTGAAATGTAGAGACACCACCTACCGAAATGCCCGCCATCTGGCCTGACTCGCCTTGCAGATTGTAGGCGGATCACGCTGCCTTAGCGCGACGACATGGTGCTCGCTGGCGGTTCTTAGGGTGGAACATGGGTATTTCCAATGGCTTCCCGAAACCGTCATGAAAGCAGGCTGCCGACCAGGCATGTTCGCAGCCGACTTCTACGGTTCCGTCGGTATCGGAGTTAGTTCTTCGTCTCACGGTGGATACCGTGGTCCGTGAAAGCAACGAGATTGCCACTAAGTTATCAGCTCAAACAGGCCGGGCTGCGACGTCAATCGTACCCCTACTCCATATACCTCTTTGGCTTTCTCAGGTGATAGCCATCCACGGTTTACGGATTCTAAAACCCTCACCCGATCGCGATCAAGCGGACTACCGTAGCCGCCCCCGCCGCAAGCTCTGAAGGCGATCTTTGCCCCGTTTTCGATCACCACTTCCGCGAAGGCAGGTAGGTCGGCGGTATGGCCCGCGGAAGTAATCTTCCAACTTGAGCTTGCTCCCCCATTTCGACCACCTAGCACGCCCTTAGGGGGAAACGTCGTTCCATCCGCGGCATAGACGATCGTCATGTCGTGCTCCAGTGGATAAAAGACGCCACCAACTGCAGGAGCGCCTTCGAATTGGCCGTATCCTTGGCTGTCTGCAACAACACCTCGGCTCTCGATAATGATTGGATACATCGACTCGTCCACCTCGACCGAGTCTAACTGGATCAGACCCGCGTTGGCAGGGCCGCAATAGGTGAGCCAGCCATCGTACTCGCTGCGCGCTCCACCGCCGGCGTAGCCGACGAATATCTGGTTCACGTAAGACCGGCCGCCTTTGAAGGGGTCGCGACCCGAGATGACACCGATGCCTGCCGGAAGATGGGACCCGCCTTCCGCTTGGCCATACGGTGCACCCATCTCGGAGAATACACAGTTTCCCGCCATCATAAGGCGGTCATTGACGTTGGTGGTTGCAACCGATGTACCTACCTGCGGCGCAGGCTTGCCAACCACGCTCCCTTCCCTCAGGAGCACCTTGATCTGTGACTTTGCTCCTTCATTGTGAGGAACAGACTCATCAAGATTGTTGAAAACTCCGATACGGCAGGACCCTGTTGCTGTGTTCTCCGACAGATTGAGGCCGCCAGGCACGTTGTCGATATTATCGCGGGCGTCCACGACGATTTCTCCGGCTTGGGGATCGACCGTCACCGTGATCCTGACTGGAATTCCATCTTCCGCCACTCCAGGTACTGGATCGTGCCGGGTTTCATAAGTGTAGCTGCCGCCCGGAAGTTTTGCGATCGCAGCCTTCGCGCAGCGAGCACCATAATCAAACCAGTCTTCAACAAAGTCCGTCACGACGTCCCTGCCATACTTACCAACCAGTTCCGCAATCCGCTTTTCACCCGTGCGGCAAGCGCCGATCTGCGCACGGACATCGCCCAGCCAAAGTTCCGGCACTCTATTTCTCATGCTGCCGATCCGAAGGATATCGGCCTTCTCGACGTAATTCTCTGCCACACGCACACACGGAAAATGAATGCCCTCTTCGAATATGCTCTTGGCGAAAGGCAGATATGTAGAGGGCACAGGCGCTCCGGTGTCCGCGTGATGCGAGAGAGCGATCATCCAGAAGAGCGGCTCGCCGCCATAGAAGACAGGCATTGCCACTATAAGGTCGGCGTGATGGGTGCCGCCCGTGAAAGGGCAGTTATTGAAGAAGATGTCGCCCGGCTTGATGTCGTCAAAGAATCGGGTGATCGGTCGTGTCGCCATATCCATGGACATCACATGGATCGGCAGCGCGTCCTCGACGGAAACCAGGCGATGGTCGTAGGTGAGAATGGCGCAGCTGAAATCGCGGGCATTTTTGATCACGGCCGAGCGGCTGGCGCGCATCACCACGAGTGTCATCTCGCGCACGATCGCTTCGAAACGGCTCTTGAGAACCGACATTATGAATGGGTCCACCCGACGGTTCATGTGCTCGGCTTCGAACTTCGCGACAGTATTCATGTGGTTCTCCTGCGGTCATTCGACCGTTACGACGACATTCCCGTAGTCGTCGATCGTTGCGCGATGGCTCCTCTTGAGGAAGGCGGTGAATGTGTCCGCGTCGATGACGCAGGGGCCATCAACCGCGGCCCCGCAACCGAGAGACGAGAGCTTGAATACCGGAATCTCTTCGCGGCAACCGAGCGAATGACTGTAAACGGCTCGGGAACCTGCGGCCGTGACGGTTTCGATCTGACGAGGCACTTTGTGATTAAGCCAGATATCCTGGCCGTCGCGCTTGCCGATGGACCTGAGTTTCCATCCGGTGAACTCGACCACGTCACCATCCGACCTAATCGAATAGATGCGCTCGTGCATCCGATGGAAATCCTCCACAAGACGTTGAAGCTGGCTTGGCGTTACCGCGCCGTCTTTTGGAGCAAATGGCACCTCGATTTCGAATGACTGGTACTCGTATCTTCCAAGGAAGGCGAATTCGAAGCGCTGGTTCTCCGGCGACACCCCTGCTTCGGCAAGGAATTGACGGCCTGCTTTGAGGAGCCCTCCGAGAGCGTCAGCGACACCTTCAGCGTCAAACGTCGCGCTGGAAGTAAGTAGGACGGCGGTATCCTCTCTCCGGATATCAGATATGAGTCCGCCAAACGCGCTCAATCCCGCCATGAATCTTGGTATCATATATCTTTTGAGGCCGAGGATATCGGCCATGTCTGCAATGTGTATCGCCGTTGCGCCGCCACCGCAGACGAAGAAGCTATCACGTGGGTTGATTCCCTCACGCACCGTGATCTCTTCGATCGCGGCGACCATGTTGTGATTGCTTGTGGTATAGATCGCGAATGCCGCTTCCTCGATCGACAGACCTAGAGGCGCGGCGATTTCCGCCAGTGCTTGCTCCGCCAGCTCCTTGCTTAGTTTCATCCTTCCGCCGAGGAAGTAGTCGGGATCGATGATACCGAGGACGACGTTCGCATCCGTCACCGTGGGTTTCATGCCTCCGTGCTGATAGCAGGCAGGGCCCGGTCGAGCGCCTGCGCTATGAGGGCCGACATGAAGCATCCCTCCATCATCAACCGAAGCGATAGAACCACCTCCAGCGCCGACGGACCTTACGTCCACTTTAGGAATGCCCAGAGAGTCGTCGTGGATCATGGAATCTGGCGTGACGATGATCTGGTGGCTTCGCAGAGCTGAAACGTCAAACGTCGTACCGCCCATGTCGCCGACGATTATGTCGGGCTCGGATGATAAAGCCAGCGCCGCCATCGGTGCGAGTGTCGGCCCGGACATGACGCTATAGATAGGCTTCCGGATCATCTCTGGCACCGGCATCATCCCGCCCACGCAGTTCGCCAGAAGCAACTCCCCCGCGAACTGCGCCTCGTCTAGTGCCATCTTGAGCCGCTCGATATAGGTGCGAACGATGGGATTGATCGAGGCGTCGATGGCCGCCGCGATCACGCGTTTGTATTCCCGCGGCATCGGATTGATCTCATGGCTCAGGGTTACAGGAACTCCCGGCAGTTCACGCTCAAGGATTTCCCGGATCTTCAGCTCGTGCTGGCTGTTGACCACGGACCAAAGGAGCCCCACGGCGACCGCCTCGACGGCGGATGCCTTGAAATCGGAAGCGGCGCGCAAAACGTCGTCTTCGAGCAGGCTTGTGAGGACGCGACCCCGGGCATCGATCCTCTCGGTAACTGTCCTTGTCAAATGCCGCGGTACGTAAGGCTCAGGATAATTCAGTTTCCACTGGAAGGCTCCTTTTCGCGGGCCTTCGCGCAGCACGAGGATGTCCTGGTGTCCGGCTGTCAGGATCAACCCTACCTTCACCGTCTTCTTCTCGACCAGAGCGTTGGTCGAAACGGTGGACCCGTGGACGATAAGGTCGATATCTTTAAGGAAGGCGTCAGGCGCGAGGCCATAACCTTCGGCGGCCACGTTCAGGACATTGATAAACCCTTTCTCGAACTCGCCTGGCGTGGTGGGCGACTTGAAAATCGAGATCTCGCCATTGTTATCTGACACAAGGCAATCGGTGAAGGTCCCGCCAATATCGATACAAACCTGATATCCCATAGCTTCCTCTATTAATGTCTGCTGCGGCCACGGCTGGTGACTAGGGCAATGATGATGATAGCGCCGAGGCAGATTTGCTGGAGATAGCCGTCCACCTGGGTAAGGTTCATTCCGTTCGACAGCACGGTGACAAACAGCGCGCCAAGGACTGCGGCGGTAACGCCGCCCTCGCCGCCGGAAAGCTTCACGCCTCCGACTACGGCGGCCGCGATGGATTCCAGGGTGAGGTTGCCTCCCAGGTTCGGTTCGCCCGAGCCAGTTCGCGCTGTCAGCATCAAAGCGCCCAGCCCGGTGAGCGTTCCGCACAGGCAGTAGGCCGCCGCAACGATGGGACCGCTCCTGATTCCGGCGACCATGGCGGCTTTGGGGTTGGCCCCAATTATATAGAGGCTGCGTCCGAACGAGGTCCAATTCATCAATACGGACAATGCCGCGAAAACCACAGCCGTGACGACCACGGGAACGGGTAGCCCTAGTAACGAGCTTTGAGCAAACAACTGACTGAACTGTAGAGTGAAACCGCTGACCGGAAAGCCTCCGCTTACTGTTGAGGCGAGGGATAAAACTATGTTAGCGACCCCGAGTGTCGTCACGAGCGGGTTTATTCCGATTCCTGCAATCAGCACACCGTTTGCCATGCCTATAACCGCAGTCACAACAAGGCCGGTCAATATGCCGGCGGTTATGGCTAAGGTGGGCTCACCTGCCGCGACCATTACCATCGCAGAGAGGACACTGACGAGCGACACTGCGGAGCCGAGCGATAGATCGAATCCTCGAGTTACGATCACGACCGTTTGCGCCATTGCGAATATGGCTAGGTAGCTTGTTTGTGTGACTATATTGAAAATGTTCGCTTGCGAGAACACGCGGGGCTCGACGATCGAGAAGCCGACGAACACAGCTATTACTGCCACCGGCAGCGCCCATGTCCGGACCTTGGCCATGTCGAAGGGACGGTTTTCAGGGAGAGCCAATTCTGTCATCACTTCTTCCTCATGAGGGATCGTTCGATCCACAGCGCGGCGATCAGGATCACGCCCAGCATCAGCGTTTGGAAACGACTGTCGATCTTGAGGAGATTCATGGCGTTGTTTGTGACTGCGAGAAAGAGCGCCGCGACCGCCACCAGTTCGGCCCGCCCGACACCGCCGCGCAGGGACACACCTCCTATAACCGCGGCGGCGATCGTCTCGAGAGCAAGCGTGGCACCGATCGTGCCCTGCCCCGAGCCAAGGCGCGCCGTCATAAGGTATCCGGTTATCGCCGCCAGGGTGCTGGAAATCATATAGGCAGCGATTGTGGTGCGTATCGTGCCGACTCCGGAAAGCCGTGCCGAGCGAAAATCGCTACCCACCGCGTAAAGATGCCGACCGAAGGCTGTCTGACGCTGCATAACGACAAGGCAGACCGTTACGGCGAGTGTGATTACGACAACGACGGGTATTCCTCCGATTTGGCCCCGTCCAACGCCGTCGGAGAACTGCTGCAGGACACCATAAATCGGTATGCCCTGGGTGTAGTAGAGCGTCGTCCCTGTAATCATGGAAGCCGTGGCAAGTGTCACCATAAAAGGTGACAGCTTCCACACCGCGATAAGGACGCCGTTCACCAAGCCCACCAGACCACCAGCGAGAAGGCATGCTGCCAAAGCGGTCAATGATACCGCTACCGGCATGTCTGAAGCGAATGACGACAGGTACAGCATTACGGTGGCGGTCAGAACCGAGGAAATTGCGACCATCGCACCCACCGAAAGATCGAATCCCCCGGTGGTCATCACGACCATCTGGGCGAGTGCCGGAAGCAGGAGAAACGAGAAGTTTCTAAGAAGGTTGAGGATATTGAGGCGGTTGATGAACCTCGGCTCCAACAAGTATGTCCCTACTGCCGCGACAACGAGGAACGTCATGACAATTCCTCCCTGGGCGATGAACCTGTCGCGCTTGCTCCTACCGCGCCCATTCGGCATTCCCGAAACAGCTATGCTTGTCACTGGAGTTTCCTTTCCTCTGCCGAGTTCCCAAAATAGTGGGAAAGCACGGTAGCCTCGGTCATTCCTTCTCCGCGAAGCTCCGCAACGACCGAGCTCTGGTGCATCACGTAAATCCTGGAAGACAGGTTGATGAGTTCAGGGAGTTCGGACGTCGATAGGATCACGCACGCCCCTCGTTCGACCAGCCTCTTGATAAGTTGATACACATCGGATTTGGCTCCGACGTCGATGCCGACTGTCGGCTCATCGAATACGTAGACCTCGTATTCTTTGATCAGCCCGCGAGCGAGCATTGCCTTTTGCTGGTTGCCGCCGGAAAACGTCGACACCGGGCTTTCCGGCAAAAGTGGCCTAAGCTTCAATTCCTGCAAAGGTCGTCTAACGACGCGTCGCTCGCGCAGGATGTCTAGAAAAGGGCCTGCCTTCAAGGAGGTGAGGTCAAGGGAGCTCATTGTCACGTTCTCCCGAACTGGCCGCGAGAGTGCCAGCCCCTCCGCTCCCCTGTCTGGTGGAAAATAGCAAAGGCCTAGGTCGAGGATTGAAGAGGGATGCTGCTGGCCTATCTCCTTCCCAAGAACTTCGATCGAGCCTCCTGTTATAGAAGTGAGACCGAACATAGCGCGGCAGAGCTCGCTTCGCCCACAGCCCACCAGCCCAGCTAGACCGACCACCTCGCCCGCTCTAGCGGTGAAGGAGGCGTGTCTGACCGTGCCATCAGCGGTAGATAAGTCACTTACCTGAACGGCGACTGATCCGGGAGCGTAATTGATCACCGGGAACAACTGCTCCATAGGGCGGCCTACCATCATCTCGATCAGTTCTTGGTCCGACACGTCCGCTGTATTGACTGTGCCGATCCTGCGACCGCCGCGTAGAACGGTAACCCGATCAGACAGGTTGCGGATTTCGGACATGCGGTGCGAGACGTAGATGATTCCGACGCCGCCCATCTTGAGCTGGGCGATGGCGTCAAACAACTTTCCCGCTTCACCGTCAGTAAGAGATGCCGTCGGTTCGTCCAATATCAGGACACGGGGACTGGTCCTTAGGGCCTTTGCTATCTCCACCATCTGCTTCTGAGCGCGCGTAAGGCTTAAGACCTGTTGGTCGAGATCGATATCGAAGGAGAGTCGCTGTAACAACTGCTCTGCTTCGCCTCTCATGCCTCGGCGATCCAGTAGGAATCCCCGGCGCTTCTCACGTCCCAGGAACAGGCTCTCGAGCACTGTCAGATCAGGGGGCAGGCTGAATTCCTGAAACACGGCCGCCACGCCGAGCTCGTTCGCCATGCTCGGAGACATCGAAGCATGGCTCTTTCCCTGCAGCTCAATCGAGCCTGTTGTCGGGGGGAATGTGCCGACCAAGAGGTTGATGAGCGTCGACTTTCCCGCTCCATTTTCACCGAGCAGCGCGTGGACTTCGCCGCTCCGCAGTTCGAAATCGACGGCTTCAAGCGCAACAGCGCCCCCGAACCGCTTTCCGAGATTCTGACCTAACAACATCTGCTTCTCCAAAGTTTAGAACCGTAGGCGGCTAGTCCGCCCACGGGAGCTTCACTTCACGGAGAATTCGGGTTTTGTACCCTCAGGGGCGAATATCTGGGTGGTATCGAAGGTCGCAATATTGTCCTTTGTTACGATACCGGGCGCCACGAGTAGGACTTTCTCATAAGGCTTCTTCTCCAAGGCTCGAACAGCCAGGTCGACGCTGATCCTTCCCATCATGACAGGAAACTCGGAGGCGAAGCCAACGACTTTCCCATCCGCGACCGCTCTGAGCATCGTCTGGTTTTCATAAGAAGCCATGATTGTCACGTCTTCCCTTCCGGTATCTGCGACCGCTCCGACAGCTGCTTCGGCCGTGGGCGCTCCCCCCCAGATCACATTGATATCGGGGTAGGTCTGGAGGGCGTCCTCCACCAGCCTTAGCTGTGCCGGCACGCTGGCCTCACCATATTGCTCGGCCAGAAGCTGGATGTTGCCAGTTTTCAAAGCGTCGCGGAAACCGGCCATATAGCTCTCCGCCCATCCGCTGCCTTGCGGCCCGGGGAAGCCGACGGCAGCCCCTTTTTTCTCACCGAGGTACTTCTTGAGGAATTCCCCCGTCTGCAGGCCTTTCTGGTAGGTATCAGGGGTGATACGGGCGGTAATCGGAGTTTCAAGGATCGGGTTTGCAACTGCAATGTTTACGACCCCCTTTTTCATTCCCTCATTGATCTTCGAGGCGAGCCCCGCTTCAGAAATGGGGGCGATGAGGATCGCGTCGGCACCTGCAGCGAGGCAGTCGTCATACTGGGCAATCTGCTTCGGGAGGGCCGTGTAACCACCAGCCTGGAATGCACTCACTTTTACGCCGAGGCGCTTCGCCTCCTCGATAAGTCCATAGTTCACGGACACCCAGTAGCTGTCTTGCATATGAGGATAGAGGACGCAGAGGTTCCAAGCCTTTTCCGCTTTCAGGAGCGGCGTATACTCAATTTGCTCGACCTTCTTGAGGTCGCCGTCTTTTGCAGCTGCTATCTTGAACGGCCACCAGTCCTTTGCGTGCACAGGCTGGGTGGAAAGCAAGAGTCCAATGACTGCTGCTACTGAAGAAAGGCGCGACAGTGTCTGCATAACAAGCTCCCGGTTCCGATATAGTTCCCTTGCGCCTTTGGCGTCTGGAAATGGAGCTTATATCTTATAAGTTATTTATCAAGACGTTTTTTCGCTCTTTGTTTTTCTCAAATCATAGCGGCTGCACAGACAGGTTTTTAGTTTCGCCTCTCCAAACTCAGAGCAGGTTAGACGGGTAAACCCGCAAACCTCGTCCGTTCGCTACGCATGGATTTCCGCGACAATGTACATGCGGGTTCGAGAGAGCTAAGCTGCTTTCCGATCCCCCAGAGCGGCTTTAACCGTGGGAACAACTTCCTCGCCGAAAAACCTAATACTCGTCATCAGGTCCTTGTGTGGCAGAGTTCCCGCGCTGTATTTGAGCTGGAAACGCTGGATGCCTAGAGTGGAGATAACAGGAGCGAGCTTTGCCGCGACTGTTTCGGGGGAACCGACATACAGCGAACCGTTATCGATTTCAGAGACGAACTCATCCATGGTCACGGGTCCCCAACCCCGCTCCTTCCCGATCCTGTCGCGCATGACCCGGTAATGCGGCCAGAACTCGTCTCGAGCCCTTGCATCTGTCGCCGCTACATATCCTGGAGAATGGATGCCTACAGGCTGCGGTTCTTTGGTGAGCTTCTGTGTCGCCTCCCGATAGAGATCGACGTAAGGCTTGAAGCGGTAAGGGCTCCCGCCAATGATTGCCAACATCAAGGGTAGCGCGTACTGCGCCGCCCGAATGACCGAGTTCGGACTACCGCCAACACCGATCCAGGTCTTGAGCTTCCCGTTCTGGACGGGAGGAAATACACTCTGATCCTTTAGTGGAGGCCGCGTATCGCCTGACCACGTCACCGGCTTCTGTTCAAGCAGCTTTGAAAACAGGTCTAGCTTTTCCTGGAATAGTGTCTCGTATTCATCCAGCGAAAACCCGAACAGGGGGAATGACTCGGTAAAAGAGCCCCGTCCCAAAATCGCTTCGGCGCGTCCGTTGGAAACGGCATCCAGTGTCGAAAAGCGTTGAAAGACTCTGATCGGATCGTCCGAACTCAAGACCGTAACTGCGGAGCCAAGCTTGATCCGGGATGTCACTCCCGCAATCGCTGCCAGAACGGTTTCAGGCGAAGACACCGCGAAGTCTTCTCTATGGTGTTCGCCAACGCCGAAGAAGTCGATGCCGAGTTCATCCGCGAGCTTCGCTTCCTCTATAACATTTCGAATTACGGTCGCGTGTGGCTCCGGTCGGCCCGTGCTGTCGTAGGTAACATCGCCAAAGGTATCGAGCCCGAATTCTACTGCTGGAGTTAGCATGGTGCATTCCTTCGCTGCCTCCCATCTGTGGAGGCTGGTCGTTTGATTGAGGCAACATAGGCGTTCCCCGCCTGCTCTGGAATTTGGATAATTTCGATTATGTTGTTCGATTTCATCGAATGATCGCGTTGCCTCTGCAAATTAGGCGCCGAAAAGGGGACGTCTGTTTTGCGCGTTGAGCAATATATACGACTGCTACCTTGTCCCCGCCGCCGTTGGTTCCTCAATCAAACGCGACGGCCGCTAACGAGGCGAACAAATGCCATCAAGAAAGCGAGCGGCTACATGCTGCAAACTCTTCAGGTCGTAGCCGCCCTCCTGCACCAGTAGGACGGGCAGCGAGACATCTCCAAACAGCCTACCTACCTTTTCAAATGTTTCTTCGGTCACGGCCAGCCCCTTCGCTGGATCGCTCGCGAGTGCATCAAAACCAAGCGACACGACCACAGCCGCGGGGTTGTGTTCAAGCGCCGCGGTCAAGATGTCCTCGACGCCGACAAGGTACTCCTTGTCACCCGCGTCTTTGTCTAAGGGGTGGTTCAGGTTGGCACCTTCGGCAGACATTCCACCCACCTCTTCACGAAAACCCGTGAAGTGGGGGTAATAGCCTGCCGGGCTGCGGTGGATAGAGGCAAAAAAGATACTCGCATCGTTCCAGAATATGTCCTGCGTGCCGTTCCCATGGTGGACATCCAGATCGACGATGGCAACGCGCATTCCCTCCGCAGCCAGTCGCCGAGCGGCAATTGCGGCGTTGTTCAAATAGGTTGCACCTCCGCCATAGTCTGGCCCGGCGTGGTGACCTGATGGACGGCAAAGAGCGTAGACCTGACGTTCTCCTTTTACAACGAGATCAGCTGCAGTAACAGCTGTTTGAGCTGCCCAGTAAGCAGCTTCCCAGGTCCCCTCGCCCACGGGTGTTATTTGATCACGCAGATGAAAACCCGCCTTGGCAATGAGCGGCCAGTTAACCCGATAGGCCTCACGTCGCGTCTCAAAGGCTGCGGGCATAACGGAACCAGGCAAGCCATCTCTTTGCCATTCGCTGTGAGCGCATGCCAGAAAAGACAGGTATTCAATCGAGTGGACAGTGGAAAGCGCTTCAAGGCCATGGTCTGATGCGCTTACAACTTCAAGGCCCGCTAGCCTGACAGCTCGCAGCAGAGCATCCAGTCGTTCGGGGACGTCGCGGCTTGGACGAGGCACGCCGTTCTCGACCACGTCACCGGGAAGGTGTGATCTGTGGAGGTCGGAATACACGACCTTCATCTTAGGCGCCCAATCCTATCCCGGCGACGCAAACGTATTTGATCTCCAGGTATTCGTTGATCCCGTACTTCGATCCTTCTCTCCCGAGACCGGACTGCTTCACCCCTCCGAACGGAGCTGCCTCGCTTCCGATGAGCCCGGTGTTGACACCGACCATGCCTGCCTCAAGTGCTTCAGCCACCCTCCATATGCGCGCATAATTCCGGGTGAAGAAATAGGATGCCAGCCCGTATTCCGTGTTGTTGGCCATGGCGATGACCTCGTTCTCGGTGCGAAACGCGATCAGTGGAGCCAGCGGAGCAAATGTCTCTTCCTTCGCCACCTTCATCTCCTGGGTGACGCCCGTCATGACGGTTGGCTCGAAAAAATTTCCACCCAGTTCGCTCCTGCGCCCGCCAGCGATGACGGTCGCGCCTCTGGAGACCGCATCCTCGATGTGCTCCTCGATCTTGGCGACAGCCTTCTGGTCAATGAGCGGGCCCTGGGCCGTTTCAGGATCGCTACCATTACCAAGCTTAAGCTGAGCTACCCGCTTCGACAACGCTCTGGAGAATTCAGGGAGGATGCCTTCCTGGACCTATAGCCTGTTAGCGCAGACACATGTCTGGCCAGCATTCCGGAATTTCGAAGCGATCGCGCCTTCCACGGCGACATCTACATCAGCATCATCAAAGACGATGAAAGGCGCATTTCCACCGAGCTCGAGCGACAGACGCTTGATCTGCGCAGCTCCCCGCTCCATCAGCCAGCGCCCCACTTCAGTCGACCCGGTAAAACTGATCTTCGCGATCCTGGGATTGGTGCAAAATTCTTCCCCAATGGCTTTCGCTGGCCCGGTCACAACTGAAAACAGCCCATCCGGAATCCCGGCCCGCTGTGCGAGAAAGGCGAGCGCCAGAGCCGACAAGGGTGTTTGCGACGCTGGCTTAAGAACCATACTGCAACCCGCTGCAAACGCTGGCCCGGCCTTTCGGGTGATCATGCCGTTGGGAAAATTCCACGGTGTGATGGCGGCGCACGTGCCCACGGGCTGCTTGAGAACCATCAGGCGCTGGTCCGAAACCGGAGTGGCAATGATATCGCCATCAATTCGTTTGGCCTCCTCCGCGAACCACTCGATGTAGTGGGCGTTGGCGAGGATTTCGCCCTTTGCCTCGCTCAACGGTTTACCCTGCTCGCGCGTTAGTATGAGTGCGAGGTCGTCGCTGTTAGTCACGATCAGATCGTACCACCGTTTGAGCACTACAGCGCGGTCTCGAGCAGGACGTGCAGCCCAAGCCTTCTGCGTTTCGTCTGCGATGTCGATCGCATGCCGCACTGCGTCCATCCCAAGGCTGGGAAGGTCTGCGATAGCGCTTCCATCAAAGGGATCGGTCACGGTAATACGATCAGCCGACGTTGCGTCGACCCAGTTCCCTGCAACGAAGGCTCGATCACGCATCAGTTCAGGGTTGCGAAGTTCGAGGTCTCGGAAGATAGCCATAATAGTCTGTCCTGAAGTTCAAGCCGGGATCAGTACCGCATCGCCGCTGTCCCATCCGAGGGACAACGCCTGAGACGGCTTGATGTCGATGTTGGTGCCTGCATTGGGGACCTTTGCAATGAGCGTGGAAGCCTCGCTGACCCTGACGTGCACACGCTTGTGGTCGCCAAGATAAATTACCTCCTCGACGGTTCCGCCAAAGGTGTTCAGGCACGCCTCAGTGGTATCAAGCCGAACCCGTTCGGGCCGCACCGATATCATGACCCGCTGGCGTTCTGAGAAGTCCTTTTGGCTTCGAACGATCATTCTGTGACCGGTCTCTGTCTGGACGGCATATTCATCGCCGTTCCGCCCGGAAATCTCCCCCGAAAGGCGGTTGTTCTCCCCGATAAAGCCTGCAACGAAGGGAGTGGCAGGACGCTCGTAAAGTTCAGCTGGCGGAGCCAGTTGTTCGATCTTCCCGGCGTTGAACACCGCTACACGGTCGGACATCGTCAAGGCCTCCGACTGGTCGTGGGTGACATAGACCACAGTGATCCCGAGACGCTCGTGCAGGTGTTTTATTTCCAGCTGGAGATGCTCGCGCAAGTTCTTGTCCAGAGCGCCGAGCGGCTCATCCATAAGGACGACGTCTGGCTCGAAAACGATCGCCCGAGCGAGTGCAATCCGCTGCTGCTGCCCGCCCGAAAGCTGCGCAGGCTTTCGCTCTGCAAAAGCTCCCATCTGCACAACATCCAGAACCTTGCGGACACGATCATTACGTTCGGCTTTGGCCATCTTGCGGACGCGCAAGGGATAGTCCAGGTTTTCCGCCACGGTCATGTGGGGGAAGAGGGCATAATTCTGGAACACCATCCCGATGTTTCGGCGATGCGGTGGCACGGATTCCAATGAGCGACCAGCGATGCGGATGTGGCCGCCGCTAGGAGCCTCGAACCCCGCAAGCATCATCAGACTTGTCGTCTTGCCCGAGCCCGATGGTCCCAGCATTGTCAGAAATTCGCCTTGGGAGATGGAAAGGTTGAGGGTGTCCACGACGAGGTTTCGCCCGTCGTAGCTTTTATCGACATTGATGAATTCCACGTACTTTGAATATGACATAGCGGTTCCCCTTTTTTTGATGCGCTTATGCCGTTGCATGGACCAGAGGCCGTCTGCCCGACCACGGGCGAGCTTCCTCAAGCTGAGCGGCAAGTTGAAACAGTGTTTCCTCGTCGTTGAAGCGACCCGTAAATTGTGTGCCGACCGGGAGCCCAGCCGGTGTCCAGTACATAGGCACGCTCATAGACGGCAGACCGGCCATATTGGCGAATGTGGTGAACGATAGGAACTGGAGGAACCGCTCCATGACTTCCTCACCGCCGTGAATATCCGCATCGAAGTGCCCAAGCAAAGGCGGCGGGGAGCCGAGTGTCGGTGTCAGCCAGAGATCGAAGTCGCCGAGGAAGTTCGCGATGGTCCGGCCGACACCATGAAACCAGTTGAGGTCTATCAAATAATCGGCCGCCGTGACCTTCGAGCCAACGCTGTACAGGTATTGGTTGAAGGACTCGACACCGGACGCTAGGCTTTCGGGCCTGACATTCCTGCTTCTGGCCAGAGCCGTGATAGCCCTGGTGGCGGTCATTGCCCAGAACCGCTTGTAGTAAGTGCGGTAGGTATCGCCATTCAGCTGCGGGTTGGCTTCGACCACCTCATGTCCCAGGCTTTCGCAAAGACGTGCGGTTTCGATCGTCGCCTTTGCGCACTCCGGATCTACGTATGTGTCGAGCAGCGAGGTGGTGGTAACAGCGATCCTGAGCCGGCGCGGCTTTGATCGCAACACGTCGATATAGCTGAACTCCGGGATGGGAGCTGTATAGGGGTCTCCAGCCAAAGTCCCTCGGGTCGCATCCAGGAGAGCGGCGCTGTCACGGACGCTCACCGAAAGAACATGTTCATTCACGATCCCACCTGTACTGTCCCCCAGATCTGGGCCGAGTGTGATCCTTCCACGCGACGGCTTTAGACCAAATAAGCCACAGCATGACGCCGGAATTCGAATCGAACCCGCCCCGTCACCGCCATGGGCTGCGGGTATGATGCCAGCAGCCACGGCGGCCCCAGCGCCGCCGCTCGATCCGCCGCTCGACCGTGAAATGTCCCATGGATTGCGGGTTGCTCCGAAGAGTTTCGGCTCTGTGGTCCCGAGGGTACCGAACTCGCAGAGATTGGTTTTGCCGAACGTACTGAGTCCGGCTTTGCGGTACCTGCGCATCAGTTCGCTGTCGTGGTCCGGCACGAAATCCCGTGTGATCTCCGAAGCACCCGTGGTTGGCACGCCTGCCATGTGGCAATAGAGGTCTTTGACAAGGAAGGGAGCGCCTGCAAAAACGCTGCTCTTATCTGCGCCCCGCGCTTCCCTGCGAGCCTCCTCATGCAGAGGCCGGATGATGGCGTTCAGTTGGGGGTTTGTCTTTTCCGACCGCCTTATGGCCCCTTCCAGAAGCTCTTCGGCAGTCACCTGCCCTGCCTTGACGAGCGCCGCCTGGGCGCAGAGATCGAGTTTTGCAAGTTCATCCATCGTACATGCTCAATTCTTGAATTCAGAAACAGCGTCTTCGAGCGCCGCGGAAATACCGCCCACAAGCTCGTCGATCTGTGATGTTGTCATGATGAATGGCGGGCAGACGGAAATCACATCGCCCATATTACGGATCATGACGCCGTGCGCGCGGCAACGACGCTCGACAAATGCCCCAACTTTGAGGGCTGGCTCAAACGCGGTCCTCGTCGACTTGTCGGCTACGAGCTCGATCCCGGCGAGAAAGCCTGCGCCGCGAATTTCACCTACAAAGGGGCTGCCAGCGATCGAGGTCTCAAGCTTCTCAAAAAGATGACGGCCTAGTTCCCGGGAACGCGCGGGGATATCCATTTCACGGTATGTGCGGAGCACCTCGGCGGCCACAGCCGCCGTTACGGGGTGGCCGGAATACGTGAACCCGTGTCCGAAAACGCCGACGCGATCGGCCTCGTCGGCAATTGCCTGGTAAACATGATCTCCGATCACTGCTGCGGCGATAGGGACATAGCCCGAGGACAGGCCCTTCGCGATGGACATCATGTCGGGTACGAAACCGAAGCTCTCGCACCCGAACCAGTTGCCACTGCGTCCGAAGCCGCAGACCACCTCGTCCGAGAGAAGGAGAATGTCATGGCGCTTCAGGACTTCGCTGACGCGGGGGAAATACCCGGTCGGAGGCGTAACGACCCCGCCGGCACCCATGACCGGTTCGGCGATCATTGCGGCTATGCTTTCGGGTCCTTCTGAGGTAATCAGGCTCTCCAGGTCGGCAATCAGGCGATCGCAGTAAGCTTCCTCCGATTCGCCCGGCATACCGTGTTTGTAGAAGTGTGGCTTCTCCGCGTAGATAACGTTCAGACTTGGCAGATTGAAGCTCTCGTGCATGTGCGGCAGGCCGCCGAGTGCTGCTCCCATCACAGTACTGCCGTGGAAGGCGCCTTTTCTGCTGATGATCTTACGTTTGGATGGTTTTCCCCGGGCGATGTTATAATACCAGGCCAGCTTGACCATCGTGTCATTGGCTTCCGAGCCTGAGTTGACCAGAAATACCCTGCTCCCTGGAATTGGCGAAAGCTCGGCGATCTGCTCAACCACGTCAGCGCAAGGATCATTCGAGCGATGATTGAACGTATGGTAGGTCGCCAGCGTCTTCATCTGTCTGGCCGCCACTTCTGCCAAACGCTCGTTCTCGAAGCCGAGCGATGCACACCAAAGCCCACCCATACCTTCCAGATATCGGTTGCCGAGCTCGTCGACGACATAGCAGCCCTCCCCTTTGGTGATCATCAACGGGCCGTCAACCTCCTGACGACGGGGATTGGTCTGCGAGTGAAAATGGTACGCCATATCGCGTGACCGGAGCGAATTAAGCACGATAGCCTCCAAAGCGTTCTTGTGTTTTATAACTTATAAGTTATCAGAAGAAGTTGGCAACTGCTGTTGTTGGATTCGGAATAAAATTCGTCATCTAACGTGCACGGCTGGATTATAAGATATAAGTGGTTGGTCGTGGCGTCCGGTTCAGGTATGCAAGCAGTAGGGATTAGGAGTTGAGACGATGAGTGTTATGGACATGCAGCCGGGGGAGATGGGGAGCCTGTCTGCCAGGATTTATACCAAGCTGCGTGAGGGTTTGATTGTCGGGAGTTTTGCTCCCGGCGAGCGGCTTTTGATGCAAGAGCTCGCGGAAAGGCTCGGCACGAGTGTCACCCCTGTGCGTGAAGCGTGCTTGCGTCTTGTGAGCGAGCAGGCATTCGAACTCCGTTCGGGCCGGTTTGTCGTTGTCCCGGAACTCAGTCAAGATCGTTATGTGCAGATAAAAGTGATACGTACTGCTCTTGAGGGCCTTGCTGCTGAACTTGCGGTAGAGAATGTGTCAGCAGCTGACATCGAGCAGCTAAAGAACTTCCACCAAGCTTTTGTCGCGAGCGAGAAGTCTGATGACTTTGAGGCTGCACGATCGGCAAACAGGTCTTTCCATTTCGGCGTCTATCGCCTTTCAAAAATGCCGATGCTCATCGCGCAAATCGAGACAATGTGGGTGTCTATGGGACCCATCCTCAATGTCTATTATCGCGAGATACCACACGATTACGTTGGCGCGGAAGAGCATGAGCACCTCTTGGAAGCTCTTCGGTTGAAGAACAAGAAGAAGGCCCGGGCGGCAATCGAGAATGATATTACGCGGGCATCAACAAGCTTTCTGCGATATTTCGAAGAGCGGGAGCTGGTTTAGCTCCCGATCACTTGGTTCTCAGTTTGTAACTTCAGCAATACGCGGGGTGCGCAGGCCTGCCGTTTCACCGCCGTCGACAGTGATGACCGTTCCATTCACATAGCTGGAGTGATCGGACAGGAGCCATGCAACCACGTCCGCGACCTCTTCCGGCGTACCGAAGCGGTTCGCCGGAATACGCAGTTCAAGCTGCTTTTTCCTCAGTGGATCAGCGATGATATTGTTCATCATTCGTGTTGCGATCTGTCCAGGGCACACTGCATTGAAGCGCACTTCTTCCCCAAACTCGAGAGCCAGCGCTTCGGTCATTCCGATGACGGCAGATTTCGATGCGCAATAGACTGCCAGTCCCTCCTCGCCCGTCTTCCCGGCGATGCTGGCGATGTTTACAACCGAGCCCCTCCCCTTCCTTAGGCCCGCTAGAGCGTGGCGTGTGAAGAGGAACGCGCTGCGCGCATTAACCGCGAGTACCTCGTCCCAGTCGGCCTGTGTTGCCTCAGAGAATGAAATGCGTTTTGACATTCCCGCATTGTTGACGAGACCTGAAAGACTTCCACCACCCAATTCGAGAGCATACTCGACGACCTTTCTGCAGTCATTTTCCTCAGTGACATCACCCGGGACAAAAACGACAGTCGCGTTTGCTTCGGCAAGTTCTGCGCCGGCGACAGCGTCTCTACCGGTTGCAAGTACCTGTCTTCCTGCTGCTGCAAGCGTTTCGACGCAAGCCCGTCCAATCCCGTGCGTGGCTCCAGTTACGATGATCATTTACCAATTACTCCGACTTATTCTGCGGGTTCGCATGAGCGGCCGCGCGTTTCTGGACGAGGGCTCCACCACTCATCAGGATGATCGAGACGATGACGAGCAGCGTCGACATTGCCAGGATAGATGGGTCGATATTGTCCCTGAGACCGTCAAACATCTGTCGCGGCAGGGTTTTCTGTCCCGGACCACTGATAAATAGGGCAACCACCACCTCATCGAACGAAAAGACGAAAGCAAACAGCGCACCCGACACGACGCCGGGAGCAATCAGGGGAAGTGTCACTGTACGAAATGCGTGAAAAGGCGAAGCACCCAGGCTTGCCGCTGCTCGCACTAGGTTCATATCGAAGTTCTTCAGTGTCGCGGTCACAGTGATCACGACAAAGGGTACCGCAAGCACGGCGTGAGCCAGTACAAGGCCCAGGAAGGAAGCAACGAGGCCCAGTTTCGCGAAGAAGAAGTACATTCCGACACCGCTAATCACGACGGGGACGATCATCGGAGAGATGATGACGGCGAGTATCGTCGATCGTGCGGGAAGATGTCCTCTTGAGAGACCGAGAGCTGCCACAGTGCCGAGGACCGTTGCGACCGCAGTCGCGCCCGCGCCGATGATGAGGCTGTTCAGCAGCGCAGCCATCCACGGCTGCGGTTGCAATATCTTGTAGTACCATTGCAGCGAGAAGCCGGGTAGCGGATACGAAAGAAAGTTCGCCGAACTGAAAGAGATCGGGATGATCGCGAAGGTAGGTCCAATCAGGAAAACCATCGCGAAAAAACAAAACCCAATCTGTACGCGTCTGATGTTAGCAGGCATGACTCACTCCATTCCAACGATCCGGTCGATACCGACGATCCTGCCGACTATGATGTACAGCGCCAGAATGCAGCTCAAAAGAAGGACGCCGAGTGCGGCCGACATGCCCCAGTTGATTGTCGTGTTCGCATAGAAGGCGACAAAATAGCTGAGCATTTGGTCCGATGCGCCGCCAACCAGTGTCGGTGTGACATAATAACCTGCTGCGATGATGAATGTCAGGAGACAACCAGCACCGACGCCGGGCAGCGTAAGCGGGAGATATACTCTGAGGAATGTTGTCAACGGCCCTGCCCCCAGAGATGATGAGGCGCGCACGAAGGTCGGCGAGATACCCTTCATGACACTGATAAGCGGTAGCACCATGAACGGCAGCAGGATGTGGACCATTGCAATATAAAGGCCGGTTCTGTTGAACACGAGCTCAAGCGGGGCGTCCGTCAAACCAAGTGCCTGTAACACGCGATTGACTATCCCTTCCTTCTGAAGAATCACGATCCAGGCACTCGTTCTCACCAGAAGCGAGGTCCAGAACGGCAACAGAACGCAAGCCAGCAGGACGGCCGAGAATCGTCCCCCGACAGAAACGACCGCATTGGCTATTGGATAGGCAAGTAGAACGCAGATGAGCGTGACGACGGTGCTGATGACCAGCGTTCTCATCAGCGTGGAAAGGAAGAGCCGCTCTTCCGGAGGAGCGAGCTTGGCACCTCCTTCGTCTCCAGGTCTAAGATCGACAGCAGACAACAGATAGAATGCTGTCAATGCGGACCCGTTCCGCTGGATTACCCTCCAGTAGGCAGGATCATTCCATTGTTCGTCGATAGCCGATAAGTGCTGCTGCGCTATTGTTATTTCGGCGTTGCGAACGTTGCGAACTGTCTTGGCAAGGAGGCTGCGGAAGCCAGTTATCTCGTAGTTCAGACGACGGCCAGCTTCGGCAAGAACGTTCGGCGGAACATCGGATTTTATGTCAGCGACAAGCGCGTCGAAGGCCGCCGCGGGTGGAGGACCTGATCCATCCCATGTTTTCAAAACTTCCAGTGTTTGCGGCAGTGCGTTGCGAACCTCGGGGTTGTTCACCGCGTAGAACAGCATTGTTCCCAGCGGTAGAACGAATGCGAAGACGATGAACGCAACGAGCGGTCCGATCAGCATGACCGAGATCAGTCTCTGCCTTTTTCGGTCGGCGCGAAAACCAGCCGCGAGCGCTAACGCGCGTCCGGGCTGGGCGGCGGCAGCCCCGGGGGACTGCCGCACTGCCAATTCGGATGTCACTGAGCCCGCCATGTTGCGAACCTCGCCTCAAGAGCCTCACCATTGTCCGCCCAGAACTCGGTGTTGAGGCCGACAGCGTTTTTCAGATTTTCCTCGGTGGTGGGAAGGTCCTTCGCCAGCTCGGGCTTGACGTTTGAGATGGCTTTCTTGTTGGTCACTCCGTAGGTGATATACTGCGGGAAGGCCGACTGCGCGGTGTCAGAGGATGCGAAAGCAATGAATTTTTCGGCGTTTTCCCGGTTGGCGCTTCCCTTCACGATGCCCCAGTAGTCAATGCCATAAACCTGACCATCCCAGAGAAGGGCGAAGTTTTTACCCGTCGCATTCGCGGCCGACACACGGCCGTTAAAGGTTGCTGTTGCCGCGACGTCACCAGACGCCAGACGCTCCAGCGACTCCGCTCCAGACGTCCACCAGATTATGTCCGATTTGATCTGATCGAGCTTGGCGAAGGCGCGATCCTGACCGGCTTTGGTCGACAGAACATCGTAAACCTCTCTAGCGGGCACGCCGTCTGCAAGCAGAGCGATCTCGAGCGTCATCTTGGCAGTTTGTCTAAAACCTCGCTTGCCAGGCCACTTCTGAGTATTCCAAAAGTCTGCCCAGTTCTTCGGCCCATCAGCGAGCCTGGACTTGTCATAGCTTGGAACCATGGACCAGACGAAAGCACCAACTCCGCACTCGCTGTAAGCTTCAGGAATGAAGTCTCCCTGATTACCGATCCTAGTCCAGTCGAGTTCTTCAAACAGGCCTTCTGCGCATCCTGACAGCAGCGTGTTCTGCTCGACCTGCATGACGTCCCAGGAAACGCTCCCGCTGGCTACCATTGCACGGACCTTGGCCATCTGACCTGAATAGGAGTCTTCGGTGACGCTCACACCAGAGGACTTCGCAAAGGGTTCGAAAAAGGCTTTTCGCTCCGCGTCCTGAAGCACGCCACCTGCACCAACTATGGTCAGTTTTCCTGAATCCGCCAGCGCCACGGATGTAACGCCGAGGCATGCGAGCAGCATAAGCCCGCTGAAAAGTTTACGATATGGCATGGGGTCCCTCCTCATTGCGCTACCCACCGGTTGAATCGTTGTTGCAGCTCCTCTTCGTGATCGACCCAAAATGGGGTGTTCAGGGCCACAGCGCCTGCCATGTTCTTCTCAGCGGTAGGAAGTTGAGGGGCTATATCGGCAGAAATACTGGCGGTCGCCTTTGCGTTCGTGACGCCATAGACCATCTTTTCCGCAAATGCTTTTTGGGGCTCGGGGCTTGTCATGTAGGTGACAATATCAAATGCCGCCTTCGTATTGCTGCCCTTGGGAATAGCCCAAAAATCCATAGCGTAAAGTTGGTTGGTCCAGGACATCTGGAAGTGCTTGCCCTGCTGATTGGCTGCAATAACGCGACCGTTATACGCAGACGTCATGGTGACCTCGCCAGACGCCAGCCATTCCATCGGCTGAGCACCGCTTTCCCACCACTGGATGTTAGGCTTCAACTGGTCGAGCTTGGCGAAGGCGCGATCCTGCCCTTCCTTCGTCGCCAAAACCTTGTACAGATCCTCCGGCTTTACGCCGTCCGCCAGAAGTGCGATTTCCACCGTCATCCGCGCCTGCTTGCGCAAGCCTCGCTTCCCAGGCCATTTCTTGACATCCCAGAAATCTGCCCAGGATGTCACGCCGGTGGTCTTGTCCCCGTCGTAAGCCAGTATCTTCGACCAGACGAACGCGCCAATCCCGCAGTCGGATTTGGCAGGTCCAATGATGTCTGTTGCGTTCGGCAATGTCTTCCAGTCGAACGTTTCGAGAAGTCCTTGGTCGCAAGCCAAGATCATCTCATTCTCGTCCATCTGCACGACATCCCATGTCGTCGTTGCAGTCTCGACCATCGCCTTCACCTTGGCGATGCCTCCTGTGTAAGACTCCTCCAGAAGTGGTGCTCCCGACTTTTGTTCGTAAGGCTTGAAGAGTGTCTCGCGCATCGCCTCCTGCGTTGCGCCGCCGAAGCCGACGACCGTAAGATCGCGGGCAAGTGTCGGAGTCGTGGTCGCAAAACACGCGACCGTGACCATCAATGTAATTAACCGATGTCTCATTGGTTCCCCTTTTTTGATTGAGATCTGGTTCTGGAAGTTAAGCCGCGGCCGACCGCGCGAGGTGGGCCATGGTGGTGTCGATAATCTCGAGAGTCTCGTTCAACACGGTCTCGTCGTGGCTGAGGGAGAGGTAGAGGCGTTTGAGCTGAAGCGGCTGGAAAATCTGTTTTCCCTCTATCAGTGCCCTCCGGAACCGCATGTCGAGATCGTTGTCGTTCCGGAGCAGATCGGCGTATTCCCGGAACTCGCCATCGAAGAAGTAAACGAGCCAGACCGAGCCAAAGCCCGCCGACTGCGCTCTGATGCCGTGCCGCGCTATAATTTCGTCGATCTGCTTCCGGAGGTAGCTACCGAGCTCGAAGAGGCGGTCGTAGACGCCGGGCTTTGACAACTCTTGAATGGTGGCTTTCACGGCGGCCAGAGAAGACGGTGTTCCATTGAAGGTGCCACCCATAAACACGGCTCCGTCGCCAGTTCTCCCGACACGTTCCATGATGTCCCTGCTGCCGGCAACAAGACCAATCGGGTAGCCGCTAGTGGCTGCCTTGCCAAAGGTGGCGAGGTCGGGGGTGATGCCGACGATCGACTGGTAGCCGCCAAGCGCGTGCCGGAACCCCGTAATAACTTCGTCGAATATCAGTACAACGCCGTTTTCGCTCGTTATCCTGCGCAGGTCCTGTAGGAACTGGTTCTGTGCAATGACGGCGCCCATATTGTGCGCGATTGGTTCGATGATGATCGCGGCAACCTCGCCGGGGTTGGCTTTGATATAGTCCTCAACGGCGGTTGCATTGTTGTAGGGCAAAATCTTCGTATATCGAGCCGCGTCATAAAGGATCCCGTCGGACATCGGGTCGAACGAGCCGATCATCTGGCGGCTGGACTGGCCGTTCATCGCGACGTAGTCGTGCCACCCGTGATAGCCGCCCTGGAACTTGATAATTTGTTTTCGCCCCGTGTAGGCACGGGCCAGACGGAGGGCATGGTATGTGGCTTCCGATCCGCTGCTGCAGAACGCGACCTGGTCGGCGCACGGGATGGCCTTTACAAGGAGCTCGGCGACCTCGACCTCCAGTTCGAGCACACCGGCGCCGATCAGATCGACACTCTCGTTGACACCCGCGATCGCCTTGAAGATTGCCGGGTTGCGGTGCCCGAGCACGTTTGCACCGAACGCGCAGTGATAGTCTGTGTAGCGATTGCCGTCGGCGTCGTAGAGGTAAGGCCCGTCCGCCCTGGAGAAAGCGATAGGCGCTCCAAGGCGTCGGCTGGGGCTGAGAAGGCCGCCGGGAATGACGGCTTCAGCGCGGCGTGCGATTGCCTCGTTATTCGTCATGCACTTGCTCCTTCGATGGTCTCGAGCAAGACAGCGCGAATCCCGGCGGCATCAAGCCGATAGTGCCTGTAGAGATGGGTCGGAGGAGCGATGAGGCTGTATTCGTCCCTTATACCGTGGCGAACGAGACGAGCGCCTTTACCCTTTTCGGCAAGGACTTCAGCTACCGCGCCACCGAGACCGCCGATAATGTTGTGTTCCTCCACTGTGAGGATGATTTTGGAGCGCGCGGATGCCTCCAGTATGGCTTCCTCGTCGAGTGGTTTAATGGAATGCATGTCAATCAGACCGACCGAGTAGCCAGCCTCGTTAAGCTCTTCCATTGCTTTTTTCGCACCATGAACCGGGTACCCGGCCGCGATGATCGTAACGTCGTTGCCTATGCCGTGAACGATCCCCTTCCCAAGCTGGAAATCGACGCCGTTGTCGTAGACCACTGGGTCATGTCCGCGGTGAATTCGGAAATAGATTGGCAAAGGATAATCGACCGTCGCCTTGAGTGCCGCGGCGAGAGCCGGGCCGTCCGCTGTCGAAACGACGGCCAGGTTCGCGATGCTTCTCGTGATCGCGATGTCCTCCGTTGCGTGATGGGAGGTACCGTAGAAGCCGAGCGAAATACCGGTGTGATGGCCGATAAGGCGGACCGGCTGCCTGCAATAAGCGACATCCATTCGGATCTGCTCGCAGCAAAGCAGTGCAAGAAAAGACGCGAATGTGGCCACGTATGGAATAACACCCGTCGTTGCCATACCCGCTGCAGCGGAGACCATGTTCTGTTCAGAGATCCCAAACTGGACAAACCGCTCCGGAAAGCGTTGGGCAAATTCGTTCAAACCGTTGGAATACTGAAGATCTGCGGTTCCCGCCATCACAGGATGCCCGGCCTCGACGAGTTCGATCAGGGCATTGGAAAAAGTTGGAAGCGAGGGCGCGCGGCGATTGACTTCGCGGTACTGCCACGAGTCCTTGGAAATCAGCTGGTTCATTATGAGATCACCGTATTTTGGATCGTTTCGAGGGCATTCGCTTCGTCTTCCGCACCAAGGAAACCGAGATGCCAGCCTGGTTCGGTTTCCATGTAATCGATGCCCTTGCCCTTGACGGTCTTTGCGATAATGCAGCAAGGTTTCGTGCGACCCTTGTCGGCTTTGACCTGCCGCAGTAGAGCGGTGAGAGCATGGATGTCGTGGCCGTTGACGGTGTGGACTTCCCATCCAAACGCTCGCCATTTTTCATCCAGAGGTTCGACAGCAAGGATATCGTCAACCTTTCCATCAAGCTGATAGCCGTTGCGGTCGACAATCGCGATCAGATTGGAGAGGCCGTGGCTCGAGGCAGACAAGGCGGCCTCCCAGACTTGCCCTTCCTGCATCTCTCCGTCTCCGAGAAGAACGAAGGCGTTGAAGTCACGCTTATGGAAGCGACCCCCGAGGAGCATTCCGACGCCGTTGGACAAAGCATGTCCGATGGAGCCGGAGCTGAAGTCGACGCCTGGCACCTTGGTCATATCTGGGTGGTCGCCGAGTGGGCTCCCTAGACGCGTGTAGGAATCCAGCCAGCTTGGGTCGAAGTAACCGAGATCGGCCAAAATCGGGAAGAGCCCGACGGCGGCGTGGCCTTTACCCATGAGGAAGCGGTCGCGGTCGGGCCATGCGGGCTCGCCTTTTTTGATCCTCATGACGTCGTAGTACAGAGCTGCAAAAATCTCTGCGCATGAGAACACTGACGTGTAGTGCCCCACTTTAGCGATTGATATCAGCCTGATCGTTTCCAGGCGCACGAATTTTGCACGCTCGCGGAGATGCTCCAACTGCGCATCAGACAATGGGTCATTGTTGCGGTCCATCGGTGGATGGCCGCTATAGAAATTTAACGATGTCACGGATATACTCCCGTTGTTCCCTAACTTATAAGTTATAAGATATAGAGAATTTCACGGAAGGCAACATGGATTTTTGACAATGGAATCGGTCGATAAAATCGAACGTAATGGACAAAATTATGCGGGTTTTATCGAATGATGAAAAAGCAGATGTTGCATTCATCGACACCAACATCCTCACGGAGTTACAGAAATGACCAAGGTTCTCGTTCTCTACTACTCGTCCTACGGCCACATCGAGACAATGGCAGGCTCAATCGCTGAAGGCGCAAGAAGCGCCGGCGCCGACGTTACGATCAAGCGCGTCCCGGAAACTGTCCCGCTCGAAATTGCCGAAAAGTCTCATTTCAAGATCAACCAGGAGGCACCGATTGCGACAGTCGCGGAACTCGCCGACTACGACGCGATCATCGTCGGTACCGGCACACGCTTCGGGCGGATGTCGTCGCAGATGGCAGCCTTCCTCGACCAGGCCGGTGGTTTGTGGGCACGGGGTGCTCTCAACGGCAAGGTGGGCGCAGCGTTCGCATCGACCGGCACCCAGCACGGCGGCCAGGAAACCACCTTGTTTTCGATCATCACCAACCTCATGCACTTTGGCATGATCATCGTCGGCCTGCCCTATAGCCACCAAGGCCAGATGAGCAGTGAAGAAATTGTTGGTGGCGCTCCTTATGGGGCAACGACAGTTGCCGGTGGCGACGGGTCGCGCCAGCCTTCGCAGATCGATCTCGCCGGTGCCTTCCATCAGGGCGAAATCGTCGCCCGCACAGCCGCAGCACTCGTCGCTGCCCGCAACTAAACCCGCCTAACTCACTCCTAAAATTCAGCTCCAACCAGACCAGCCGATTGCGATCGGCTGGCAAGGAGAAGTCATGTCCTCGCTTTTCTCAAACAAGGTCGTCGCGGTCACCGGTGCAGGCTCTGGGATCGGTCGGGCGATAGCACTTGGACTCGCTCGCGACGGCGCGACAGTGCATCTGGCTGATCGCGACGCCGAGGGTCTCACCCAAACGGCAGAGCTCATCCGCGCCGAAGATGGCCGGGCATTCACAACCGAGCTCGATGTCGCGAGCGAACTTCAGGTCGTCGGATGGATCGAACAGATCGATGCCGCATTCGGTCGGCTCGACGCGGCCTTCAACAATGCCGGGATAACCGGCCCTGCAAAACGGATTGAAGATTATCCATTGGAAGACTTTCAGCGGGTCATCGCAGTCAATCTCCAGAGTGTCTTTCTCGGGATGAAGTACCAGATCCCGCTGATCAAGCGCAGTGGTGGTGGATCTGTCGTGAACACGGCTTCCGTCGCCGCTTTGACGGGACCGGGAGGCATGAGTGCCTACGCTGCTTCCAAGCACGGGGTGCAGGGCCTGACCCGGGTCGTCGCGATGGAGAATGCAGCGCACGGCATTCGCGTCAACGCGATCGCGCCTGGCTGGACTGAAACGCCAATGGTCGCGGCAAACAGCCACCAGAACCCGGCGTTTGCGGCACTCGCTCAGAACGCCATTCCTGCCAAACGCGGCGGCAAGCCGGAGGAAATCGCGGCCGCGGCAATCTGGCTTGCCTCCGACGCCGCCTCCTATGTCACCGGACACATGCTGACCGTCGACGGCGGCATGACAATCGGTGGTTTTGAACTCTGACACCGAACCTTGAAAGGAAAATCCCATGTCAGACCAACCTGAAGCATTGAAAGCAATCGTCCGCCGCAACACACTCGAGGTGCAGTCCGGCGGCAACTTCGAACTTTTCGACGAGCTTTTCGCCGACGATTTTCTGGACCACACACCGCAGCCAGGCGGGACGCCAGACAAGGAAGGAGCCCGTCGTCTTTACCACGCGCTGCGCGAAGCCTTCCCCGACTTCCGCGCGGAAATTCACTGGCAAGCGGTCGATGGCGACATCGTGACGACTTTCAAGACCTATCACGGCACGCACCGGGGCGTCGTCCTTGGGATCGCACCAACGGGCCGCCAGATCAAGTTCGAAACCGTGGACGCCATGCGCATTCGCAACGGCAAAATCGCCGAACACTGGGGCGTGGCCAACCTCTATTATCTTCTGCAGCAACTCGACGCCCTGCCCTCCTCGGCCCCCAAAGTGCCGGAACATTAAGGATCACCACAATGAGCAACAGTAACATTCTCGACGGCAAAGTCGTCATCGTAACCGGCGCATCAAGCGGCATTGGACGTGCGATCGCCATCCGGGCTGCCGAACATGGTGCCAAAGCAGTTATCGTCTCGGACGTCATGGAAGCACCGCGCGAAGGCGGTGAACCCACTGCTTCGGAGATCAGAAAACTGGGGGCCAAATCCGTCTTCGTGAAAGCAGACGTCAGCCGCAAGGCTGACAACGACGCCCTCGTTGCGGCGGCAGAAGAATTCGGCGGCGTCGATGTCATGGTCGCAAATGCAGGCATTACGCTGAAGACAGACGGGGCGGAGGTTCCGGAAGACGATTACCGCCGCCTGATGTCTGTCAATCTCGATGGCCCGCTGTTTGGTGCGCAGGCAGCTGCGCGTCAGATGAAAGCACTCAACAAGCAGGGCAGCATTGTCCTCATGGCAAGCATGGGCGGGATCTCTGGCGCCGGCATCACCGTCGCCTACTCGACCAGCAAGGGCGGCGTTGTGCTGATGGCCAAATCATTGGCCGACGCTCTTGGCCCCGACGGTATCCGCGTCAATGCAGTCGCACCCGGCACCATCGACACCGAGCTTCTTCGCACGAGCCCCGGTATCGCCCAGGCCTCCGAGGGCTTTCGCCAGAGGACGCCGCTTCGCCGGCTTGGCAAACCGGCAGAAGTCGGTGATGCTGTCGCTTTCCTTGGCTCGGACCTATCGAGCTATGTGTCTGGTACCGCGCTCCTCGTGGATGGAGGGCTGCTCTCCGTTATCTGATTTCTCGACCCTCCAGTCGGACCCGCGCCCTCAAAAGCGCGGGTTTTTCTTTGCCTCCATCGTTCGATTTTTTCGACGATAATCTGCGATATTATCCAGCTTTTTCGTTCGCTTAGATGGTGGCAATTTCTCCTCACGACGCAGCCACGGTGGCTACGCCCCAAACTTAAGGAGAACGTCCATGTCTTATTCCGATGCAATCGCCCAGCGCGTTGAAACTCTCTCCCATTCGGCCCTCATCAACGGCGTCACGCCTCTCACTGGCCGTGTCCTGCTGGCGGCAATCTTCCTTCTGTCCGGTATCAGCAAGATCTCTGATCCAGCTGGGACGATCGGCTATATCAATATGGTTGGCCTGCCCTTCCCGCCGCTGTCCTACGGCGCAGCGGTCGTGACTGAACTCCTGGGCAGCATTGCCCTGATCCTCGGTTTCCAGACCCGCATCGTCGCTCTGATCCTTGCCCTGTTCAGCGTTGCCACGGCACTGACGTTCCACAACAACCTCAGCGACCTGAACCAGTTCATCCACTTCTTCAAGAACATCGCAATGGCCGGCGGTCTGCTGCAGGTCGTGGCGTTCGGCGCGGGTCGTTACAGCCTCGACGCCCGCCGTTAAGCGAAGCACCCGATCAAAGGAAAAGCCCGGACGATGGTCCGGGCTTTCCGCGTTTTTACTTACCCCATTCCGGACCACCATCCGTGCAGGTCTGGCCCCCATCGACAGGCAAGACAATCCCGGTTATCCAGGCAGCTTCATCACTGGCAAGAAAAGCGACCGCCGAGGCAATCTCTTCAGGTTGGCCTGCCCGCCTCAACGGAATTCGGTCCCAGGCTTTCTCCAAAAGCCCATCATCGTCCATGATGGCATCCACCATTCCCGTAACAGTAAGTCCCGGTGCCACTGTGTTGGCTCTGACGCCGAACTTGCCCAGGTCACAGGCTGCCGAGCGCGTCAGGTTTGCCACGCCACCTTTTGCAGCATTATAGGCCGCATGGCTCCAGCCACCACCAAGGGATGACACGGAGCCGATGTTGACGATCGAACCCTTGGTCTCCTTAAGATGCGGAACCGCTGCACGGCTCATGTAGAAGACACCGGAGAGGTCAGACGCAATGCACTCCTCCCAATCCTGATCGCTGGTCTCTTCGATGGTGCCGACGAGATTCATGCCGGCGGCATTGACGACAGTGTCGATGCGGCCGAACCGTTTGGCCGTCGCCGCGACAAGGGCGTCGCAGTCCGGCCGTGAAGAAACATTCGCGACAAAGGTGCCGCTGCGCTCAGTCGGCATCTTAGAGACAGCTTCCAATAATCGCTTCTCGGTTCTGCCGGAGATCATCACGGCCGCTCCTTCCTCAAGAAGCCGGTTGGCAATAGCGGCGCCGATACCGGAACCACCGCCGGTCACAATTGCTACTCTTCCTTCAAATCGCTTTGACATGACACACTCCTTCAATCACCGTGGCGATGGCCGCGGTAGTTTTGGCTTCGTGTTGGTTTTTGACTTGATTGGTTCAGGTTGACGGGAAGTCGGCTGAACGAGACAAGGCCTCCCAGGCAACAACGTTTGCCTTTAGGTCCTCTGCCTTCTTCAGGGCAGCGTCCGCGGCGTCATTGCCGAGCGGAAGGTGGTGCGGAGGCTGCTCAGCCAGCACGGCTTCCCGGATGGCTTTCGCCGCACGTGCCGGGTCGCCAGCCTGTTTTCCGACCGATGCGTGGTAAGCCCGACGTGCCTCGCCCGCTGTCGCTTCATAGTCGTCGATGGACGCGGAGACCTCGTTTGACGATCCTGCCCATTCCGTCCGGAAGGCGCTTGGCTCGACAGTCATCACATTGATCCCGAGCTGAGCGACTTCTTTCCGAAGCGTATCCGACAGGCCTTCCACGGCAAATTTCGTGGCGCAGTAGTAGCCCACGCCTGTGTAGCCGACCAGGCCGCCGATTGATGTCAGATTGACGATCGTACCACTGCGGCGGGCTCGCATATGCGGAAGCACCGAATGGATCGTGTTGGCGACACCAAAGAAATTGACATCAAACAGGCGACGGGCGTCGGCGTCGGCGGTTTCTTCAATAGCACCGAAGAAACCGATCCCGGCGTTGTTGATCAGAACGTCGATGCGTCCGAAGTGCGCTTCTGCAGCGTCAACAACCTTTTGGCACTGATCCCGATCGATGACATCAAGCGGAAGGATCAGGGCGTCACCCTTCTGTTCAAGATCCGCGATCTTGTCGGTCTTGCGGGCGGTGACGACAACCTGTTCACCCGCCTCCAGCAAGTGTTCCGCGATGTAGCGACCGAAGCCCGTAGAGCATCCGGTTACGAGCCAGACTTTGGTTTTTTGCGTGCTCATTTCATTTACTCCTTTCTGTTTCAGGCCTGCGGGGACCGTTGCTGGTAGCCGCAGATTTCCACGTCTTCGACGCACAGGTCAGGAACCTTCGCCATGAAGGCCTGAACGTAGTTCGTGCTCATATGCAGTTTGAAATCCGAGGCATGCCGCCAGTCTTCGAGCACCATCCAAACGTCGGCGACGTCGTTGGACTGGTGGATTTCGTAGCGCAGGCAGCCTTCCTCATTGCGCGAGGGGGTGACGAGCTGAAGCAGCTCGGCACCCAGATCCTGAGAACGACCTGGCTTTGCGGTGAAGTAGGCCACATTGGTGAGTTCAGCCATTTCAGGTCTCCTTCTCGGTTAGGGCAACACCCGCATAGTGACGGCATGCCTGGAAAAGATCTGCCGCGTCTTTGCGGGAGCTGTCGTGACCTTGCTCTTTTCAGACTCCGTTGATTGCTATGATGCGCGATGCGGCGGCAGCCTGCCGCTGTGCGGCCAGAGGTGGATATTCCGGCGATGCGAAGAGCTCACTGATCGCTTGCTTGTCAGGAAACTCGATGATGAGCATGTTGGTGGCCGTCCAGCCTTCCAGTTCCAGAGGGGCTTCATCGATGGCGATGAGCTTGCCGCCGGCTTTGGCGACGAGCGGCAAGGCCTTCGACCGGTAGTCTTCGATCGCCTTCATGTCGTGGATGTCGAGATCAACGATGAGATAAGCAGACATAGTTTTCTTCCTTTCTAAATGGGTTGCTGGTGCATTTTGGGCCCGGCGCCTCTCAGGGGAGATGGCGCCATTTGACCATCCGATCTCGAAGGTCGAGTGTGCCGCCATCGACGGTGAACGTGCCGTCACCGCGGTGATGCATCATTCGACGCTCTTTTCGGTTCTCGTTGATCCAGATCCTCGTCGCCTCAAGGATGAAGAGGTTGTAAGGATCCGAGAGCCTGGTATCGACGACCCGGCATTCTATGTTGGCCAGGCAGTCTGAGAGGAGCGGGGCTGATCCATCCTTGGCAGGTCGCGTTTTGAGACCATACCTCTGGAATTTATCCACCCTGTCGCCCGAGCAGTTCCCGACGTCGACAACGGTCTCGGCGAGATCAAGACCGGGCACAGCGATGACACATTCTCCGGTTTTCCGGAGAGCTTGATAGCTGTGATCCCAGGGCCCGATCACACAACCGATCAGCGGCGGGTCGTGTTGGATCATCATATGGAAGCCCATCGTCATCACGTTGGGCTTGCCGTTGTCACTGGTCGAGACCATGACGATCGGGCCAGGTTCCAGGACGCGATATGCTTGAGATGCGGGTAATTCCTTCATGACAATCTCCCTTGAGAGGTCCCTGCGACAAAGCAGGGACCCTTCAGGGCCGGTCCGTTACCAACCCTGTTCTACTGGCAGAACGAACAGCTCGGCGACGTCCACATGGGCCGGGGCCTGGGCTGCGAAGACGATGGTGTCGCCGATATCCTCGCCCTGGAGGAAGGTCATCTGACCGGCCAGCTCATCCATCTGCTTGCGGTAGCCCGGATCTGTGATGTGGTCATAGAGCTCGGTGGCAACCGCGCCAGGCTGGATGCAGGTCACGCGAATGCCATGCTTCTGACCGACTTCCATACGCAGGCCATCAGAGAAAGCCGTGACCGCATGTTTCGTGGCGCAGTAGACCGACAGGCCCTTGAACACCTTGCGACCGGCGATAGACGACATGTTGAACACGTGGCCGGAATGCTGCTTGATCATCTGGGGCAAAACGGCGGCCGTCGTGTTGAGCAGGCCCTTCACGTTCACGTCCACCATCCGCTGCCACTCGTCGACCTTGAACTGGTCGATATCGGAAAGCGGCATCAGGCCGGCATTGTTGACGAGGATGTCGATCGAACCGTATGCGTCGATAAGCTTTTTGACACCCGCATCGACCGAGGTCGTGTCAACCACGTCCATCTCGATCACAAGGGCTTCTCCGCCCTTGGCTTCGATCTGTTTCTTGAGATCTTCGAGCTTGTCGGTGCGCCGTGCAGCGATACCAACTTTTGCACCGGCTTCAGCAAGCTTTGCAGCGGTCGCAGCGCCAATGCCACTCGATGCGCCGGTGACCAATGCGATCTTTCCGTTGAGGTTGGTCATTGTCTTCACTCCTTGTCTCAAAGCCCACCACCGCGGTGGGCGTTTCGTTTTGACAAGGAGGAATTTAAGCCGATCGTCGGCATCCTTCTCTCGGGACCTTGCTCGACCTGTTGCGATCTTGCTCGAAATCGCGACGGGTCAAAAACTAACCTCGCCGGTAGTGGCTCGGCGGCAGGCCGGTTTCGCGACGGAAGACCTGGGCGAAGTGACTTGGGCTCGAATAGCCGACGGACATGCCAATCTCGATGATGCTGGTATCCGTCTCCTGCAGAAGAAGCTGTGCCCGGGCAACGCGCTGGCGAATGAAGTAGCGCGAGGGCGAGAGCCCGGTCGCCTTCTTGAACAAACGACTAAAATGAAATTCGCTCATGCCGACCGTCTCAGCCAACTGGGCGAGATTGAACGGCTCGGCTAGATGTTCCTCCAGGTGGGCCAAGGCCCGACGGAGCTTAAAGCCGGGGAGCGCATTCTGCCGATCGTCGGGAGCTTCACTGGCGGCGTAATTCCGGATGAGATGCACGGCAAGGGTCTGGGCGAGGCCCTGAATGAACAGCTGGCTTCCCTTCCCCTCAGACGTGAGCTCTTGGTGGATCACGGAAAGAAGGAGCGACAGCTGCGTGTCCTTGCCCCCGGAAATGTCGCGAAGTGCAGGAGGGGCGGCGCAGCCCAGCACGTCGTAGGCGACGCGCTCGAACAGCGGAACGGAGAGATAAAGATGCATAACCTGGAAAGGCGCGTCGCCGATAGCGCGCCAGCGCATCTCATATGGGGTGGGAGAGCGGGTCAGGAAAAAATCGCCAACTGTGACCGTATTAGCGACCCATTCCCCGTCAAGGTCACGCTCCTCAACCACCGCTTCGCCTGACATCACCCAGACGATCAGGGGCTCAGCGACTGCGGGAACAAGAAATGGCTCCTGCTTGTTCAGGCGGGAATAGACCTGCACGAACATGTCATTCCACGCCGGACTATCGCCACTGACAAGCGTGCGACCGGCTATATATTGTTCAAGCCCGAGCGGGGACGTCCGCTCGGGCCTTGCAATAGCCTCCTCCAGTTCAGGCACGAGTACCGCTGGATAAATGGGCTTCCCGGTAACGGCCGGGATCGGCGGCAAATCGATTTGACGGGATGGTTCGATGGTTTCCAATGCGGACCCTCTCTTAAAACGAGCAGCTGCGAAGGTTGCCTAAGGGCTCAATGGAACCTGTCCTGGTTCACATCTCCGCCCACAACCACCATTAATGATGCGATGCAGCATTTGGTTTCGTCCGATAGGAAGATAAAACCGGTCTCATCCGACTCTTTGAGACAAATGAAGTCCACATCGACGTCGCAAGTGAGTATCTCGGGCTTCGTGGCACTATTCGGAAAGCCTCCAAGAGCATCTTTTTCAAGGAGCGAACGCAAGGCTGCTCCCTCTCCCGGCAGTGCTCGAATGAATGTAACTGCTGCTGTATCGCCACACATGGTCTACTCCATTGAAAAAAGATCGAGCTCGCCGGCAGGGTCTGCCGGCGATATCATGACCTGACTACCGCCTGCGATAGAGAACCATGCCGGCGTGGTACAGGACGCCATCAACAAAGTCGCCGTTGGCAGTAAAGCCGGTATCGTCCCAGTACTCGATGTGGTCTCTCGACACCTCGTATCGTCCTTGATAGGCACTTTCGCGTCGGCCACGCGCCTCGTCGTAGCGGCCGTTCGGGAGCAATTGGTGCCGTATGCGGCCGTCTGCGGTCTCCCACATGCCGACATAGGGGTGTGAAGGCGTTGCGGCGGTCATTGGGCCACCTCCGTCTTGCCTAGGAAAGACTGAATGGTCTCGGGCTCGACGACCCAAGCGTAGTTCAGTTCATGGCGGATTTTCCATTTGCCAGCGGTACATTCCCAGCCCAACTGCGAGCGGCCATCGAAAGCGATCACCTTGCCGTCAAGGCGATCGATGCGGCCAACGAAGCCAAGTGTCGTCGAAGCGACTGTCTCGCCGACGATCGCGTCATGACCTCCAGTCAATCCGTGGCGGACAGATCGAGCGGCGTTCTGCAACGCCTCCCAGTTGGCGCCGTAGCGAGCCGAGTTATCAAAGAGCTGTGTGCTGCCGGGCGCAAAATTGTCGTAGAAAACACCTTTCGTATTTTCCAGATCGTAATACGTGTTCAGCTTTTCTGCGAACACGAATTTGCCATCGCCTTCATGTCGCTCCCAACCCTTCATGATCCAGTCCGCATGAAGTGCGAGAGGAGCCTCGGAGCCTTCCCGAGGGCACGCGCTATCTTGTGCAGCGACAGGTCCGGCGCAGAACCCAAGAGCCAAAGCTGCTGCTGCGAGTCTGATCTTGATATGTGTCATGAGAATATCTCCTTCGATGATCGGTTGTTCATGCCTGCCCTGCCGCGATGGCGACCGTTGGCCACGGACAATAGGTAGACAAATTCGATTGTCGTCTGTATCCCCTTTCCGCTAACGAGATTGGTTAGCAAGATACGACAATGAATATCGATCTTAACTTGGTGCCTATGTTTCTGGCCGTCGCCGAAGAAGGAAATTTTAGGTCCGCGGCCGACCGGTTGGGTGTTACTCGCTCCGCCGTGAGCCAAGCGATCAGACGTCTCGAGGATATCTGCGGCATCGCGCTCGTCAGCCGCACGACCCGTAGCGTGCGGCTCACCGAAGCGGGCAACCGCTTCCGCGAAACCCTGTCCCAACCAATGGCAGAGGTCAGATCTGCGTTCGAGAATGTAGCGGGCGACGCAAGGCCGAGCGGGTTGCTGCGGATCGCGGTGACATCGATTGCCGAACAGTTTTTGTCCGGCCCACTGATCGCGTCCTTCGCTGAAGCCCATCCCGGCATAACGATCGACGTCACGGTGACGGACGACGTCTTTGACATCGTAGACGCCGGCTTCGATGCGGGCGTCCGGCTGGGTGATGTGATCGAGCAGGATATGGTCGCGGTTCCACTGACCAAAGAAGAGAGAGAAGTGGTCGTCGCGACACCGCGATATTTCGAAGTCCACGGAGCGCCCCGGCATCCTCGGGAGCTGGTGCGTCATCGTTGTATCGGTTGGCGTCCCTCTCCAAGTGCTGCGCCTTACCGATGGGAGTTCGAGGAAGATGGAATTCCTATCGACGTTGCCGTTGAGCCGCAAATCACCACCAACGATCTGTATCTGATGGTCCGGACCGCACTCGCTGGTGGCGGTATTACATTTGCGTTGGAGGAGACCTTTCGCTCATACATCGATCGCGGCGAGTTGATCACGGTGTTGGACGACTATCTGCCGCCCTTTCCAGGGTTTTTCCTATATTTCCCCAATCGCCGGAATATGGCGCCCAAGCTGCGCGCGCTCATCGAGCATGTTCGTGCCTACCGAGTGGCCCAACTATAGCCGTCAGCGGCTGGAGTTGGATCAGTTTCGCCGTTTTCCAATCGCTACATCCTGCAATTCGATGAAACTCAGCCTCATGTGTAAATTCGATATCGATCGAAAGCCGTATAGCAGTCCGCGCGGGCAATGCTGACGAATAACATGAGAAGCAGCGCGGGCGTGCCCGCTCTTGGAAGGACCCGAAGTAATGGCGCACATTATGTGGGAGACAGTCTTCCCGGAAGTGTTGAAATTGCGACGTTTTCTATCGATATCCCTCATTTATTTCAGTTGGTCATCCCGATTTTGACCTGCGGCTCTGTGGAGCTAGAGAGATTTTGAAAATGGCAGCGTCTATCACTTGTCCTGCATGACCATCCTCTTTGCGATGTCGGGATCCCGATGCGTCGCGCCAGATCGGCACAAAACGGGTTCCACGCTTCGTCCCTATTAACTGCCCTCCGCACACATTCTATGATCACATATCGCAATATTAGCGCTTTCTGCCTAAGCGCATCTTTAATAAACCGGCGGAGGGGAAACTATGCCGGTAACCGGCGAAGTTGCAAAGTCATCGATAGGCCCCAGGTCCCATTCGGAGAACCAATGGACGCATCAGCGCCGCAGGTGTAGATGGGCCCAACACACGCAAACGATGTTTCGTTTGCCAGTTCCCCATGGAATGAGCAAGGATCGAGACTTCCTTCACCTGCGCGTCCTTGGCGAGATATTGGAAGAGCAACTCCAAGGCATTGCGCGTGTAGTTGGTACTCTCCCGATCGTAGCCATACGCGAGCAAACTTCCCCGGGACGGCCATGTGACCAGCACCGGCGCGCTTGCTACGCCAGAATCGTGAACGATCTGGGCAAAGCGATAGACCGAGTCTTCGAACCGATTGTTGAAGCCGTGAATGAAGACCAGCACACTACCGTCCCGGCTCCTCTTGACGGAAGCACTCAGCCATTTTCTGGCATCATCTCGGCTGATTTCCTCCGCCTTCAAAGTCGCAAAGTCCGTGGCTGGATTGGATGGGAGTCTTTTCGGCCATGCCACCTCACCAACTTTGCGCACATTTGCCGGTGGGATGGAGACGGTGATTTCGGCAAAGGCCGCGTCCCTGGCTCGTTCACCGGTAAACATTTTGCCGTTGATCATCGAGCGACTGCGTGTGGTGGTGACTAGCATGTCAACCTTGGTGGATGTGGGGACGCTGTCGGCAACGGGAATGAGAACGGTCGCCGTTCTGATCCTGATTGCCGGTGCCTTTGACTCATCGTATTCACTAGTACCGAAAAGATATCCAAACACATGAAACCGCGAGCATGGTCGTTTCCGAGGTCGTCTTCGGGATCTTGCTAACTGCTGTCGCAATTCAGCTGATTGTCAATGGGCTGGGCGTCTAGGGATTATAGCACCCGTGGCTAATCATTGCCCCAGAAGGACGTCAGTTTTTCCAGAGGGCTGGCCAAGCGGAACATGACTGATCGACAAAAAAATACTATCGCCTACGCGGCACTTATGGTGCTCCAGTCTCTGGCAGTGGCATATCTACTCTGGGTGATCTTTCCGATCTTCTACGCCGTCGTCACCCATCTCGGCGAACGCCAACAAGTGCCATCGTCTACGTTCATTGCGATTCTCATAACGGCTTTGGTTCAGCAGGCGAGCTACTGGGCGAGAATGCGTTGGGTCGAGGTCCGTGCCCCGTTCCGCTCTATCCTCGTATCTCATCTGTTTTCCTTCGCCGCGCGCATGGCCTTCCTGTTCGGTGGTGTCCTGTTCTCAACCATCTTTTTTCGGCACTTGCCGGAAATCAACGCGCTGCCCCACTCGGTCAAGCGGTGCTGCTTGGCACGCTGGTCTTGTTGGTGCTGTTCGGGTTCTTTTGCTACTCCGTCGAACTTGAGCGCCTCGCTAAGACCCTCGAGGTTCCGCCTCAAACCTGATCGCGTGTCCTACTATTTGAAAGATCGGCATGTGTGATCCTGGCACCTTATCGCCATCGAAATTGCGATCGGCGACTAAGCAAAGTAGGGCTTGCGTTATTTCGCTTGGAACGATGAGAAGAGCCCTTCAAAGAACGAATCTCGCCTGATCGAGTCTCCGCGCCTGTCCCTTCGGTTACCGATATTCGCGGATTTCCACCCAATGGTTGAGATGTTCTCGGAAGAGCCGGTGTCGCGCCACCTGGGGAAGCTTAACCGCAGTGAAATATGGACTCGGCTCTTACGCGACGCCGGGCACCGGCAGTTGATGGATTTTGGCCAATTTTCCATTATTGAAAGGGCGCAAAACACTTACATCGGAAAGGTCGGGTTTGCTGTGTTCGAACGCCCGCTGGGCCGGGCGGACACAAATATCGAAATGTCTTGGACTCTTCGGAGCCAGTTCCATAGGCTCGGGTATGCGAAGCGTGCCGGCAGCATAAGGAACTGATGTTCTGTGCACCGGACCATCGCTATGATCGGGCAGTACCCGGTAGTTTCCGGCTGGTGCCGACGGCCGATATGCGGAAGAAACTCGCGACCGAGTACGGGAGAATGTCGGCGATGATCTTTGCGATGCCGCCTGATTTCGAGGCCATCATGAAAAGCATCTCGCCTGGGTCTTCCGTTCAGACGTCCGGTGCGGCTGGAGATCACCTTTTCGTCGCTCAACAGCGAAAAAAGGGCAAGGACAGCAGCTCGATCCCGGGTTCTCATCAGCCAGTCCCAAGACGAAAAAGCCTGCCGCGGGAGGAGGTGCGGCAGGCTTTCGAAAAGAACCGAACAACGGCTGGGAGGAGGAGTGCCGCAGTTCTGACAGACGCCCCTTGGGAGGAGGAGTGGGCCGTCTGAAATCGAAGCTCTGCGGGAGGAGATGCATTGCTTCGATGAGAACCACAATACCAATTTTCGCTGCACACGAAATAGACTTTGCTGCAGTGCAGCTATGCGCAGAATGCAGCGCCTGATTTCGAGGGAGGACAATGGTGACATAATTGTGCGACCATTGTAATCCAGAACTAATCCAGCGAACACGGCAATTAACCACATTGCAGTGAAACCGTAATCCCGCCTATTGAGGCGACATCGGCAGATGCTACTTCAATCGGCTCAGCAGTTCCTGGGCCACAGCCGGGGCTGATGCGGGATTCTGGCCGGTGATCAGCTCGCGATCCGTTACGACATGCGCGGAGAAAGCTGCATCAGCCTGACTAAATTGACCGCCCGCCTGTGTGAGCGCATCCTGCGGATAGAATTTCATCTCGCCGCCACCCAGCAGTCCCTTGGCCATTTCCTCTTCCTGGTTGCTGAAGACCGTGAACTTGTAGCCGGCATAGATCCAGCCAGTTTGCGCCTTTGCGGTTCCCGCCGTCTCGAACTTTGTCACGAACTCTTGTGCGTCCGGCAGCGTAGACAGCAGTGCGATGGGACCATGGCAGGCGAGCGCCGTCGTCTTGCCATTCTCATGGAACCAGATGAGCAGCTTGCCGAGTTCGGAACTCACCAGAAGATCCTGCATCGGTGCGTGACCGCCGGGCACGTAGACCGCGTCGAAATGGTCGTAGCCGATCTGCTCGACCCGCGCGAGGCTGATGACCGGCGACTTGTCGCTCGACATCAGGCCCAGTTCCGACAGCTGCGCTTCGCTGGCTTTCATCGCCGCTTCGTCACCGCCGAAATACATCTTGTCGATGGATGTCCGGTCGACGGAAGGCGCCATACCTTTGGGTGTGGCGAAGGTGACCTCATGGCCTGCGTCGAGCAAGGCCTTCACCGGCTGCATCAATTCATTGAGGTAGAATCCGGTTTTGAATACCTTGCCGTCCTTCAGATCGAGACGATCGTAATCGGACAGCACGATCAGGACGTTTCCGGCATGGGCGCTTAAGGTGCTGGCGCCGAGCGCAAGAGCGACGGCGAGGCTGCGCAGAAGTTTCATGGGTCTAGCTCCGAAAGTTAGAAATATGGTGGGGAAGGGAAAGGCGGTTGCTTCTCAGCCAGCGACCTTGGTGAGCCGGTGCAGCGCAAAGTCGGCGAAATAGTCGCCAACGCCGCTCGCCTGAAAGCGCTGCAGGACGGCGCCCTGCATATGGGCGCGCCATTGGTCTTCACTTTGCCAGGTTTCGACAAAGATGCGCACGCGTCCATCATCGAGCGACTGGTGCAACTCGTACCGGAGGCAGCCGTCTTCGGCCAGCGTCTCGGCGACCAGCTTTTCCTGGGCAGCGCCAAGCGCCGCCTCCTTGCCGGGCTTGGCGGTGGTGATGGCGATGATGGTCAGAGGCGTGTTTGACATGGGTAGTGCCTTTCTCAGGCGATGGTGTTGACGAGACCGCCTTCGGCACGAAGGGCTGCACCGTTCGTGGCCGATGAACGGGGGCTGGCGAGATAGGCAACGAGGTTTGCCACCTCTTCCGCCTCCACCATGCGCTGGAGGATCGAAGCCGCGCGGGCGGTGGCGAAGAATTCGGCCTCGATCTCTTTGATCGGTGCGGAAGGATCGCTTGCCTGGCTGCGCAGGAAGGCTTCGATGCCTTCCGAGCGGGTCGGTCCCGGAAGCACGGAATTGACCGTGACATTGGTGCCGCGGGTCAGTTGCGCCAATCCGCGCGAGATCGACAGCTGAGCCGTCTTGCTCGTTGCGTAGTGGATCATGTCCTCAGGGATGGCGAGACCCGACTCACTGGAAATGAAGATGATCCGGCCCCAATTGCGCTCCAGCATGCCGGGCAGATAGGTGCGCGACAGGCGCACGCCGCTCATGACATTGACGTCGAACAGATGGCTCCAGTCGGCGTCGGTGATGTCGCCGAAGGCCTTGCTCTCGTAGATGCCGATATTGTTGACGAGGATATCGACCAACGGTTCGGCCTTGGCGATGATCGCGGCACCCTCGGCGCTGGCCGCGTCTGCCAGAATGCCTGTGATCTCAGATCCGCCGGAAGTTTTGACGGCAGCGATCGCGCTGTCGAGCTTGACGCGGTCGCGGCCCGTGATGACAACCCTCGCGCCTTCGATGGCGAGAGAGCGGGCGATTTCGAGGCCGATGCCGGCGGTGGCGCCGGTTACAAGGGCGGTCTTTCCGTTGATTTGCAGATCCATGACGTGTCTCCAGATTGTTGCTGGAGACAATTTATGATTTAAGCCTCGGAGATACTATTGCCTGTAAAAGACGTGCACCTGTGAATGAGGATCATCAATGCCGCGCATTCTGATGGAACGTTCCGGCGAAATGGAGGTGTTTGCCCGCGTTGTTCAGGATGGGGGATTCTCCGCCGCCGCCCGTAACCTGGACATCACACCATCAGCGGTTAGCAAGTTGATCGCCCGTCTGGAAACAAGGCTCGGCACGCGCCTGCTGGTGCGAACGACCCGCGCTCTGACGCTGACCGAGGAAGGCGAAGCCTATCACCATGCGGCGCTTCGGATTCTGCAGGAACTGAACGATGCGGATCAGGAGGCAACGGGCGGTGCGGTCCGTGGACGGCTGAGGATCAATACCACAATACCGTTCGGAACGATGTTCGTCGCACCGGCCATTCCGGAGTTCATCGCCCGCAATCCCGACCTGATCGTCGACCTCTCCTTCACCGACGGGATTGTCGACCTGGTAGCGGAAAAGACCGACGTCGCTATCCGCATGGGAAACCTGCCGGACAGCGGCCTGATCGCCCGCAAGCTCGGACAGAGCCGGCGCGTGGTCTGTGCTTCACCTGACTATCTGGCGCGCCGACGTTCGCCGGAAACGCCTATGGACCTCGCGCAGCACGACTGCCTGACCTTCAATTTTCGGCGAGCAAGACCGTCCTGGCCGTTTCGTGACCGCGACCGGGACATCGCACAACCAGTCAAAGGCAGCATCGTCGTCAACAACGGCGAGACGATGAAGCAAATGGCGTTGGCCGGCGCTGGCATTGCCCGCGTCGGCCTGTTTCATGTGGCCGACGACATCGCCGCTGGGCGTTTGATTCCACTGCTCGAAGACTTCAATCCACGCGATCTTGAACTGGTGCATGCCGTCTATGTCGGTGGTGGTCCCCTGCCCCACCGCGTCCGTGCCTTCATCGACCATATGGTCGTGACACTGGGTGATTCACCGCTGCTGAAAGGGACGCCCTGACCCGGAGAAAAATAAGGAAATGCGCACTTCAAGATGCTTGATGCTTCGCCTTTCTTATCCGATCAATCGCGATATTCCGGCGCTTGCCGGTCCAGCACCCGACGGATGCTTTCCAGATGCATTCTGGCACTTTCCGGGTCCCCTTCGCGCATCTGCCGCGCGGCATCAGCCGCGACAGCGGGCACGACCGGCAGAAGTTTGCGGCCTGAACCCATCGCCTTCAACTGAACTTCGGCAGCACGTTCGAGATAGTAGAGATCATCCCAGGCTTCGGCGATGTTCGGCGCGCAGACCATCACGCCATGGTTTTTCATGAACAGGATATCCTTGTCTCCAAGGACGGCGGCGATCCTGTCGCCTTCGCTTTCGTCCAGAGCAAGGCCATTATAGTTCTCGTCAACCGCCACACGGCCGTAGAACTTGAGCGCCGTCTGGCCTGCCCAGACCAATGGCTCACCCTCGACCATGCTGAGCGCGGTCGCATTCGGCATATGGGTGTGAAACGCAGCACCGACCCGCGGCGCCATCTTGTGCAACCGCGCATGGATATAGAACGCGGTTGCCTCCGGTACGCCATCCCCGGCAACCACATTGCCTTCGAAATCGCAGATCAGCAATGACGAGGCAGTCGCCTCCTGAAACGCCCAACCCAGGCGGTTGACGATGAAGAGGTCGGGATGACCGGGCACAACAGCCGAGAAGTGGTTACAGATCCCCTCTTCAAGGCCGAGCCGCGCTGCCATGCGAAGGCAAGCGGCGAGGTCGCCCCGTGCTTGCCAAATCTCTTCGGTGTCCAGCAAACGATTGTGCCGTAGTGCAGGATTTGTCTTCGAAACATTCAGCTCATGCGCCATGTTAGTCTCCTATCGTTCCATCCAGCCCGCTGCGGCAAGGATGGCAGGCACCTTGTCGAGCGTCGGGACGATTTCGTCCGGGCGGTAATCTTCCAGGGGTTTGCGGCCGGTGCCACGATCGACCCAAACGGTACGAAAGCCAAGCTCGCGCGCCGCTGCAAGATCCAGATGCGGACTGGCGCAAATATGCACCAGATCCTCCATGCTGGTGCCGAGGCTTTTCCAGGCATGATGGAAGATCTGGCTGCATGGCTTGTAGGCACCGGCCTGTTCCGCAGTGATGACGCGGTCGATGTGGCCACCAAGTTGGGCCACGTTTCCAGCAATGATGGCATCATCAGTATTGGAGATGATCGCCAGGCGGAAACCTGCATCTTTTAACTTTCCAAGGGTTGCCACAATCTCCGGAAACGGCGGCATCTTGCCGATCGACGAGGTCAGGATATTGGCATCCGCTACCTCAAACGGAAGGCCGAATTCGGCCATCGCCCGTTCCAGGGCAAGGGCGCAGACCTCGGCAAACGTGCGGTGAGGACGCCCCTCCTCCAGCGAATGTTCATGGTGATCGTAGATCGAGATAAATGCCTTCTGATCGATATCGCCACCTTTTGCGGACAGTATTCTGCCCATTGCAGCAAGCAGCCCTTCGTCCCATTGAATCAGGGTTCCATAGCAATCAAAGGTCAGCCAGGTCGGCTTGGGTCCAGTCAGGGTCATACGTTTTCTCCTTGATTTTCCCGAGATTGACAAAACCTGCGTGGATTACGAAATTAAATCTCATCATCATCTTCATTGGGAAATCAAATGAGCTTCGGGTTCGATCTGGATCTTCTGAAAACCTTTGCTGCCGTCGTCGATTGCAGCGGCTTCACCAAGGCGGCCGAACGGGTGCGCTTGACGCAGTCGACGGTGAGCCAGCAGATCAAGAAGCTGGAGGTCAATTTAGGCACCTCACTGCTGCGACGGGACAAATCGACCGGAACTGTTGAAACTACGGAAGCCGGCGAGTTACTGCTGAGCTATGCGCGCAGAATACTCGCCATCGCAGATGAGGCCGCCGAGGTCATGCGAAGACCTCTGGCGCCGCGGTCCGTTCGCCTCGGCGTTCCGGAAGATTTTGCCGGGCGGCGCCTCATCGATCTGCTGTCGGGATTTTCAATCGCATCGCCTCACATAAGGCTCGACACGGTTAGTGGCTGGAGCACTGAGCTCCGGCGCCTGCTGGATGCGGGCGAAATTGACCTCGCGCTGATCAAGCGCGAGCCTGGAGATGGGGCCTGTCTCGCGAGTTGGAAAGAAGAGTTGGTCTGGGTGGAGAGCGCCACCCGTTCGATCGAGACGGACCCGGTTCCACTCGCGGTGTTTCCCGTCGGCTGCATATACCGGGATCGCGCCATCCGCGCGATCGAGCGCAGCGGTCGTCGCTGGCGGATCGCCTATACCAGCCAGGGACTGATGGGTGTGCAGGCGGCGGTTGCCTCCGGCCTCGGAATCAGTCTGCTACCTTCCGACGCGGTGCTAACCGAACACCGGCAACTTGGGCCATCTGACGGCTTCGACGATCAGCCAGCGTCCGAGATTGCATTGGTAAAAGGACGGACAAGTCTGTCCAATGAAGCAAAGTTTGTCGGCAGCTTCCTAACGGATATTCTGGAGCCGTAATGTCCTGGACAAAGATGTGCGGGTGACCGGCGCGGATAGATCACGGAACAGTTACCGATCCCAACGGTTAAGCCTCCTCATTCAACTGGAGGAAGATCATGACCGAAGAACGCCGACGCCCGAACCCACCCTATCCGGAACAGGAGCAAGAGCCGCCGGGCAAAACCGCTTCAATGAAACCCGTCCCGGATCACGGCGAGAAATCCTATCGCGGCAATGGAAGACTTGAGGGCAAGGTGGCGCTGATCACCGGCGCCGATTCCGGGATTGGCAAGGCCGTCGCCATTGCTTTCGCGCGTGAAGGCGCCGATGTCCTGATCTCCTATCTCAACGAAGACGACGATGCGGCCGACACCGCCAAATGGGTCGAGGACGCCGGCCGTAAGGCGCTTGTCATCGCCGGGGACATCACATCGGAAGACCATTGCCAGGAGCTCGTCGCGCGCGCGGTCGATGAGCTCGGCGGGATCGACATCCTGGTCAACAACGCTGCTTTTCAGCGCACCTACGGTGATATCGCCGATATATCTGCTGATGAGTGGGACACGACCTTCCGAACGAATATCTATGCGCCGTTCTTTCTAGCTAAGGCCGCCGCTTCGCATATGAAACCTGGAAGTGCGATCATCAACACGACCTCCATCCAGTCGCGACAGCCATCGCCGCAGCTTCTGGCATACGCATCCACCAAGGGCGCCGTTTCCAACTTCACGGCCGGCCTTGCCGAAATGCTCGCTGAAAAAGGCATCCGCGTAAATGCCGTCGCTCCTGGCCCAATCTGGACGCCCCTTATTCCGTCAACCATGCCAGCTGAAAAAGCCGCCAAGTTCGGGCAACAGACCTTGATCGGCCGCGCCGGCCAACCCGCCGAACTGGCTGGCGCCTATGTCCTCCTAGCTTCCGAGCTTGGGAGCTATATGACCGGCGCCGTCATTCCGGTCACCGGCGGCGAGATCATGATTTAATACTTCAGACTCCGAGGCCGGGCGGAAACATGTTTCCTCCGGCCCGGGTGGTTCTTTGCATAGGCAGCATTTCACCGATGCCAAAAAAATCCCAGCTCTCCAGATGGCGTCAAATACGCGTGCACAAACTGAATGGAAGACGCCATGCCGCGAGCTATCCATTCGGGCCGGGTGACAACTTTGACGCAGCCGTCCGCTTTGTCCCGAAAAGTCTTGTATGCCTCCGGTCCCTCTTCGAGGCCTATGCGGTGGGTGATGAGGAAAGACGGATCGATTTTGCCCTCCACAATCAGGTTCAACAGCGGCTCGAGATACCGTTGCACATGGGTCTGGCCTGTCTTCAGCGTTAGACCTTTGCCCACGACGGCTCCAAGAGGTACTGGAACTGCTGGACCCACGAATACACCGGGGACCGAAACCGTCCCGCCAGGCCGGCAGGCGAGGATCGCTTGGCTGAGGGCGTAAGGCCGTTCGGTTTGACGTCAGCTTTGTCTGGAGGGTCTCCATCACGCCACCCGCCTCATGGCTTTCCATCCCGACTGCCTCACGGCATCCGGTCCAAGCCCATTGGTGATCACGAGAATACGCTCCTGCAAATCTTCAGCGGTATAATCGAGCGTTTCCGCACCGGAGGCTCGGGCAAGGGCTAGTCGTTCCGGCACGGTGTCAATGGCAATGACCCGTTCAGCGCCAAGCAGAAAAGCCGATCTGATTGCAAACAGGCCGACCGGCCCGCAGCCGAATACGGCAACCGTCTGCCCTTGCTTGATGTCGCAGTTTTCGGCGGCCATGTAGCCGGTTGGAAAAATGTCGGAGAGGAACAGGACCTGTCGTCGATCAGGCCGTTAGGACAACAATCGGGCCAACATCGGCATAAGTAACGCGAAGATAATGCGCTTGTCCGCCCCGGAAGCGGCCGTACATTTTCGGAATAACCGAACAGCCCAGCCGTTGGATAACCGATTTGCTTGGCCTGCATCGCGCCGGATGGATTCGAACGCTCGCAAAGCGAAAACTGACCCCATTTACACTGCCGACATTCTCCACAGGCAATGGTGAAGGGCACAACCACACCTTCACCGACCTTGAGCCTGGAAGCCTCCCCGGCCGACCTCGACCACCTCACCCATGGGTCGTGGCCCATCACGTCCCCCGCATGCATCCCGGGGACGAAACCGCCGTAGAGGTGAAGATCCGACCCGCAGATCGCGCAGCTGGTCACCTTGATGATCGCGTCGCGATCGTCTTGGGTGACCGGATCGTCTACCGCTTCGCAGCGTATGTCGCCGCTGCCATGCCAAGTAAGACCTTTCATCTGCGGTCTCTCCCAATTTGCGGTCGGTCGTAGCCCTGATCTCGTCAGAGCAATCATCCGCCGTCAGCCCGTCAGGAACTCGCGGCATGGTCAACTGTTCCAGCTCTGTTGCTCAGACGCTTCCCGCATTCAGCCGCACAGGAAATGTGGGAGCGCACAGTCTGACCGGAAGTCACACCTGATATCGAGTTCGACGTTGCATCGAGGCTTCTGCCTCGTGCCGCTCCCACTTATGAACACCTCCAAGGATCCCTGAGGCAGCCACCTCATTTGTCTTGAACGGATCCGGGTCCGCGAGACGTTCACAACGGCCACACTGAGACGGGAGAGCTCAGCTGAGTTCTCTTTCGTCTTACAAGCTCGTAGGCAAAACATATTATCGGCCATGCGCAAATATCTTCAGTGACACAATGAACCAACATCAGCCGCTATCCAAATGCTCAGAGCTCTCCGGCCGTTACACTGAAGGCGGCATCACCGTCGTTGTGGAAATCTTCCGCCCTTCAGGCAGTGATGATTGGCGGATGGAGGTAACCAGCCTAGAAGACCAGATCACCGAATGGAATGAATCTTTCGCTTCTGCCCATGAGGCATGGGAAGAGTTCATCTATGTCGTCAGTACGGAAGGTCTCTCGGTCTTCCTCTAGACGCTCTCAACACCACCGGAGATGTAGGTTGGCGACCGACAGCGACAGACGGCGAACGATTTTTGATCGAGTGCGCACCAAGGCACTATTGCGGGGAATGCCTATCGACAGTGACCCCGAATTTCTGGCCTTAGTCGATCTTTGGATCAGCGGCGAGTACGAGATGTCAGAGCTCAGGTCTCGATACAACGACCTTACAGCCCGCCGAGCACAGCGATCAAGGTCTGGCCCTCCCGCACCGGAACCGACGCCCAATCAAGCGGATGCGTTTGGAGGTGTGGGCGAAGATGCTGATCCACGTCAACGCATCGCCCCGGAAGCCGACTGAAATCTGACGACATCCTTGCCGGCCGCCTTCGCATCGTAAAGAAGCGCATCGGCCTCCCTAAGAAGCTCGGAAATGTCACGCTTTTCACCCGCCCAAATTCCCCCAATGCTCGCGCGGACATCGGCGATTTCATCGGAAATCGCAATAGGCTCCCTCATCCGCGCGAGAATTCGCTCCGCCGCCGCCTCTCCTACGGAACGATCGCCCGCGACGACCACGACAAATTCATCCCCACCTGTCCGTGCCACGAGATCATGGTCCCTGACGGCTGAGGTCAAGCGCGCAGCTGCAGTCTGCAGGACGATATCTCCCATCGCATGACCATGAGCATCGTTCACCTCCTTGAACCCATCGAGGTCGAGCGCAAGGACAGCGAAGCCTTCGGCAGACTGCAAAGCCGCGAACTCGATCGACAGCCCACGACGGTTCAGCAGCCCAGTCAACGCGTCCGTGCGCGCCGTCTCCTCCAGCATCTCGATCCGGCGTCGATCTTCGGTAAAGTCGATTGCCATTCCGACGATCTTGACCGGACGCCCGTCGCTATCACGCAACAGCCGCCGATCACAACGCATCCAACGTTCGCCATGAACGGTGTCGAGACGATACTCGGCAACATTCTGATCGAGCTTTCCGGCAATTAGCGGCGTCAGATCGGCCTGGGCGCCGTCGTTCACGTTGACTCTGTTGACGTAGCGCTCAAGGTCGAGCCGCGCAGCAGTGGGCCCACCGATGAATTGAGCCAGTCGATCCGAGGTCTCGAATTTGCCTGTGAGGATATCCATTTGCCAGAAGCCGCCACGGACGGCTTCAAGCGCGAGCTCAAGCTGCGCTGCGCGCTCGGCGAGCTGACGCTCATGGTCCTTGTGTCGGGTGATATCCTCGATCTGCGAAATGAAGCGTACGACACGCCCTTCAGCATCGCGCATCGCGGCCACGTGGATCAGGACGTGGACAATCTCTCCGAAAGGCCGCAGGTAACGCTTCTCGATCGTGTAGCCGTCCCGCCTTCCTTGCAGGACCTGCTTAAATAGGATCAGATCTGCCTCGATATCCTCTGGATGGGTAAAGTCCCTGAAATGCGTCCCGAGCACCTTCTCTAAAGGCAGTGACAGAAGCTTGGCGAAAGCGGCATTGCCGCGAATGATGCGTCCCTCCAGATCGACCAGGGCGATCCCTATGGGGGCGTTCTCGAAGGCAAAGTCGAACAGCGCCAGGCGGGTTTCGGGATCGTCGGCCGTATAGGGTTCCGCTACCATCTTTCCTCCAAAGACAAGAGCTCCAAGCCGATAGGTGTGTTTTAGAGGATGATAATCAAGGTGCCGACCCGCTAAGGCGCGATGTGACATGCCGCAGTTGAAGCGGCTCCTTGATGTCAAAGACCCTCGAAATTATCTCTCCGAGTTAAGCACTGACACATTCAAGAAAGCAGATACGGGCCGGCATCCACAAACGGTGAAATCAGGGAGGAAGACATGGATGGAAGAAGCCGGGATCTTTCCGAAAGCGACATGCGGATATTGCGAACGCTACTTGGCCGCTACGCGGCACGTTACCATCTCACTGGCCCCGAAAAAGACGACTTGATCGAGCGAACGTTCCGGGCCTTGGCGAGCAATCCGGACATATTTTTCGAAATCCCTGTCGAGAAAGCCGCCGCGGAGACAATGCACCGGATCTATACCGACGATTAGATTTGAGGCGAATTGCATGGCGAGAAGTGGGGCTGGCTCAGGATGTTGATTGGTCGCGAACGTCACCTAATGGGGGCGGGAGACGCAGCAGTATTCGGCTGCAAGTTCGCTGGCCACTGAGCCGGCCGGCGATCAAGCCCCTCCTGATAAGATTAACCTAAGAGAGCTCTTGAACGATATAGCACTTTCGACCCAGTTATTCAAATGACAGTCATTCCAGATCTTCAACAGCGACCCCGGCTCTGAAGGCCGTGCGTGAACGAAATATCACCGCGCACGATAGACTATCGGCGCGGCGCCTTCGGTTCAGCCGTCACCTGTCACGGAGTGTGGCCTCAACCTCCGTGCCCACATATGCCTAACCGCAATAGATCAATCGAAGTCTTCGATCTTGGCCCGATCTCCCGGTCCCTAATGCCGCCAGCTTTTCTAGTTGCAGCGATGGAGGTCAAAATAATACCTCGCTGTTAACCATTACTTGACATGTAAAACGATCGCTTTACATCAACGTCATGAAAAAGCAGCAAGCGATTATAGGAGGCGCGGAGCGAGCGTTCGAAGCCGAAGGGTTTCGAGGAATTGGGGTCGACAAAATCCTCGCCCAATCGGGAGCATCGACACGAACCCTTTATAAGCATTTCGGGTCTCGGGATGGTCTCGTGGTTGAGGTCCTAAAGCAAAGGCATCTCGCCTTCATGGCATTGTTGAGGGAGGCGGATCCTTCCGACCCTGTAGGGCAGCTTTTCGATATCCAGCGTAGGTGGACTGATGATCATATTAATTCCGGCTGTATGTTTTTGCGCGCCCACGGCGAATACGCCGCCGTAAACGCGGAGATCACCGCCGTCGTCCACGATCATAAACAACAATTTGAAACTGAAATCGGACGGCGTGTGGAGATAGCACTCGGTAGTCCTGACGCGGATCTAGCAATGCAGATCTCGCTTTTGTTTGAAGGCGCGACGGCGTTGTTAAGCTTGAGAGGACCAATCACTCTTGAGACCGCGAAAGAGGCAGCGGCGCTTTTGGTACGAGCACGTCTGGAGCATAGGCCATGATCGGACGCGCAAACATGGTGGCTGCGGCCTTCGCCCTCACAGCCCTCACCTACGGGTTGACGAGGTTTGCGTATGGCCTTCTGCTGCCTTCGATCCGGGCTGACCTTGACTTGAGTGCAATAGCAGGTGGCTGGATCGGCGGGTTGGCCTTTGCATCGTATTGCCTCGGGGTTGTTTTGGCGTTCACCTTAGTCGACCGGTTCGGCGAGCGATACATCACCGTATTGGCAGGCTCGTGCGCGACTGTCGCAATGGCAATAATCGCCGTGTCGTGGTCAGTTTGGAGCCTAGGCTTCGCCATGGCACTTGGGGGCCTTAGCACCGGATTGACGTCACCTCCGCTCGCATCAGCGGTGGCAATAACTCTTTCTCATCCTGATCAGCACAAGGCCAATGGCCTCATCAATTCGGGGACTGCAGTAGGGATAGTAATTTCAGGCGCAGCGGCGCTCGCATTTTATGGTAGCTGGCGCGCGCTTTATGCGGCGTTTGCTGGTCTCGGATTAATAATAACTTTCTGGCTTTCCTGGACGATCCCGCCTCGAAACAGCAAAAACGTCGCAGAAAAATTGCATTGGGGTGACGCTCAGGTTCCGGGCGCACACAATCTCACGGCTGGCTCGTTCATCGTCGGCTTTGCTAGCACCGCAGTATGGACATTCGGCGCAAACGTAATGCAGGATGAAGTGGACTTCTCCAGGTATCAAATCGCTTTAAGCTGGATTGTACTCGGAGTGGTCGGCATAGGAGGATCATCAACGGGGTCACTTGTGCAGCATCTCGGACTTCCTTTTGTTTACCGCCTTGCGGTCGCAGTGATGGGTTTAGCCATCGCGATCCTTGCAGCAGCGATTGGTTACTCCCCCCTCGCCTTCATCGCTCTCGGTTTGTTCGGCTTAGGCTACATCGTCGCAACGGGTGCCCTTCTCATCTGGGGTGTATCGATCTACAGCAGACACCCTGCACTAGGGCTGAGTGTGCCGTTTCTCATTGTTGCTATCGGTCAAACCGTTGGAGCGCCGATCTTCGGGCTGCTATGGGATGTCGGTGGAAGCGTCTCGGCTCTCGCAATCTTCGCTATGGTCATGGCAGCTGCCGCAAGCTTCACCGCTGCAAAGAACGCACCTTCTGAAGAAAGTCACCAATCAGACCGAATTGGTGGCGCGGTCAGTGATAAGTCCTGAGGGACTATGCTGGTGAGAGGTGCGTGATGAGGACCAACTCCATCTAACCAACATTCTAAGCGACATGGCCAGAAGAGGTCGACGAGAGGAGCGCCCCGATCCTTCTTGCATCACGAAAAGCCAATCGGCGTCTGCGCCGCCCATGCTGGCAATCGGGGCGGAGCAGCCACCTCCTGCGCTTCGGCACTGACGAAATCTTTTCGCGCTCTTGATGGGAGGTGGACCGCCGTCACCCAGGACAGGCGAAGCTAAGGCCATTTCCGCCTCTTTCGAGAGCCGACATGCACCGGCGCCGAACCGAGGGCATCATAAGCAATAACTGCAATGGTCACGTTGTTTACTCCGGCAAGGCGCTCATTGCAGCGCTATCCGCTCACCACGTTGAAAATTGACCGGGGATTTATTCAGCACATTCTGGATAAGCCTCGTGACGCCGCGATCGCAAAAGCGTTGATCGGTCTGGGTTGCGACCTAGGCCTTGAGACGGTCGCGGAAGGCATCGAAACGAGTGCTCAGGAAGATGCTCTACTTGCACTCGGATGCCGGACAGCCCAAGGCTACCTTTACGGCCGGCCCATGCCCTACGCTGCCGTCCTTAAGTTTATCGAAAAAAACTGTCTTCCCCTATCTTCGATGGCTGGTTGAGGGCTCGCTCCGCAGTTTTTTTGCGTAATGAAGGATCTGAGATGGACGAGCGGGATGTGACATGAAGTGGCTGAGGCGACCTGCAGATCTTCGCGCGACGCGTTGCCTGATGTAGCGAGGACTATGGCATGCGCGCAAACCCTATCTCACCGGGCACGATCGCCGAGACGGGCCAAATTATAGATCTGAACCGCAAGACCCAATACAAAAATGGCCGCTATGGTCCCGACGGCACCCTTTAACACAACCGAATTTGGGTCCGCGACAAACGGATGACCGTCGGGCACGCGTCTCAAGGTCTCGGAAACAGATGGGACCATCAGCAAGAAGACAGTCAGGCTCAAGAGTATCGTCTCGATATAATTCCGAAGGCGCCCCAGAAAGACGAGCTTGTTGGCTGCGTAGCCACCAAGCAGACACAGCAAGGTAACAAGCGCGATCGCAGGGCTGACAGGTGCCTTAGCCACGAGGAAAATTGTCAAGCTGCCGACCAGCATGCATACGAAATAGATGTATCCTGGCACGCTGTCCGGCTTGATACGTCCAAATCGAAAAATCATGTAGGCGGCTGCGGGTATTGCAGGAAGGCTTCCTAACGTGTGAAGCCAGCCGAGCGGTGTTATTCCGAACATATTCATTCCTTCTCTGCGTAAGCTGGATTCAAAGACCAGGGAATATTTGATGGTTAGGAAGCGTCTCCGTCGTGGGTAAACGCTCCCGGCGACCCGGGCGAAAACGCCAAGCGATCAGGAAAACCCCACCACAGAGTGGGGAATGTAGTTGACCTCAAGGGTTTGTATTTCTGCAGCGGTGAGCCTGAAGCCCAGCGCAGCGGCAGCGTCATCCAGGTGATGCAATTTGGTCGCCCCGATTATGGGCGCCGAGATTTCGGATTTCGATAGGAGCCATGCGAGTGCAATCTGTGCCCGTGGTACCTCCCTCTTCTGCGCGATCTTTGCTACCGCCTCGACCACGCGTCGGTCGGCGTCCGCTGTCGTGCGAGTGTAAAGGCCGTTACCCAACTCATCGGTTTGGGAGCGCTCGCTTTGCTCCCTCCAGTCGCGGGTCAGGCGGCCGCGCGCAAGCGGGCTCCAAGGAATGACGCCGATACCCTCCGATTTGCAGAGCGGAAGCATTTCCCTTTCTTCCTCGCGGTAAAGCAGATTCAGGTGGTTCTGCATTGAGACGAACTTTGTCCATCCGTTCGCCTGGGAGACAGAAAGCATTTTGGAGAATTGCCACGCGTACATGGAGGAAGCGCCGATGTAACGGGCTTTGCCTGCCTTGACGACGTCATGCAGGGCTTCCAGGGTTTCCTCGATCGGGGTTTGATGGTCGAACCGATGGATTTGGTAAAGGTCGACATAGTCGGTGCCCAGCCGCTTCAGGCTTGCGTCGATCTCCGAAAAAATTGCTTTTCGGGAGAGGCCGGCGCCATTTGGTCCAGGCTTCATTCGGCCGTTGACCTTGGTGGCGATGACGACGTCGTCTCTGGCTACGTAGTCTCTGATCGCACGGCCGAGAATTTCCTCGCTCGTCCCGTCCGAGTAGACATTGGCGGTATCGAAGAAGTTGATCCCGAGTTCGATCGCCCTGCGGATAAATGGCCGGCTCTGCTCTTCTGGCAACGTCCAGGCGTGGCTGCCGCGATCGGGCTCCCCGTAGCTCATGCATCCAAGGCCGAGGCGCGAAACCTCAAGGCCGGTATTTCCAAGGCGCGTATAGTTCATGTCTATCTCCAATTTCGCTATGAGACGAACTTCACAGGCGACAGGTCTCGCGTCGCCTGACGCTCAGGCGCTTATGCCGCCGTCAACAAGAATGCCCGAGCCGGTGATATAGCCTGCGCCCGGCCCAGCGAGGAAAGCCACGACCTCTGCGACCTCTCTGGTCCGACCGTAGCGGGCAATCGACAGGCTTGGCAGGATAGCAGGTGCCAGTGCGCCATCGGCAGGGTTCATGTCGGTGTCAATTGGGCCCGGCCTAACCAGATTGACGGTTATTTCCCGCGGCCCCAGTTCGCGAGCGAGACCGCGCGTAAAGCTCTCAAGTGCCGATTTGGTCGCTGCATAGACCGCGATCCCCGCAAACGGGACAGCCAGGCCCGCGTTACTGCCGGTACTGATGATGCGTCCACCATTTGGGATGTGTTTGAGCGCCGCCTGTGTCGTCAAAAAGACGCCGCGCACATTGACGTCCAGCTGCCGTTGGATCTCTTCGAACGGTTGTGTGGCAAAATCACCAGCGAACAGGACGCCGGCATTGTTAACCAGGATGTCGAGGCCGCCGAGTTCTGTGACAGTCCGGTCGATAGTGGCGGTCGCGGTATCGGGCCTGGCCGCGTCGGCCTGGATGGCAACCGCTTTGCGACCTAGAGCCCGGATCTCTTCGGCGAGAGCTTGCGCTTTTTCGGCCGACTTCTCGTAGGTAATCGCAACGTGAGCGCCGTCTTCCGCCAGCTTCAGCGCGATGGCAGCACCGATGCTGCGTGCCGCACCGGTCACAAGCGCTCGTTTGCCGGCAAGAGGAAGGTTGGGGGTGATGTCCATGGGAGGTTACCTTGATGTGTTATGGTTCAATTTGTGAGGAAATGATTGTGCGGTAGTGGCAGCTGAGCCGTCGGAAACGTTCGCTCCCTCAACGACAAAGCGGGTGATCAAACCGCCAAGGCTCGCGCTCATCGGACGACCTCTTTCTTCGGTCCAAGCCCTGCAGAGAGCCAGCCTGCGACGAGTAGACAAAGACCGATCGCCACTGCTGCAATGCTGTAGGCATGACCAATGGATCGCTCATCGGTTGATGAGCCCAGGGTCGAAAAGAACAATCCGCCGATTAGGGCTGTGGCTAAAGCGCCCCCAATCTGAAGCATCGAATTGACTAGGCCGGAAGCCAGACCAGACTGCGTCGGGTCCACCCGCTGGACGACTGCTCTTACGAGATTTGGAAGCGCAATTCCTTGTCCGGCACCAACGATGAACAATGCAACGAAGAGGAACTCCGGCGCCCCAAACGAAATGAGAGCTGCTGTGCCAAATAATCCGGCGGCTTCCAGAGACATGCCCGCGGCGGTGGAGTACCTGCCGAAAATGCGAAAGACGTGGCCACTTACGAATGGCCCCAGAACGAAGCCGACAGCGGCAGGAAGGATTGCAACCCCTGCCTCGAAAGGGGTGCGACCAAGGCCGCCTTGTTGATAGACAGAAAATGTCAGCCAGAAGGCCGCGAAGGCATAGAAGAAAAATGCTGAGAGCAGCCCACGCTTCAGTCCCGGCACCTGAAGCAGGCGCGGAGCGATAATGGGATCTCTTCCAGCCGCCTCTACCCTCCTCTCGTGATGCCAGAACAGGAAAATAAGCGGAAGGGAGGCGGCAAGCATCAGGATTGCCGAGGTGGGCCAGCCATGCTCGCGGCCCTCGATGAGCGGCCAGATCAGCGCACAGAGCGCGAGTGCAATCAGCACTGCTCCGCCAAGATCCAGTTTGCTTGCGTGCTCTGCTCGTGTCTCTCGCAACATCATCATCGCCGACGGTGCGGCGATGGCGATCACCGGAAGGTTGATAAGGAAAATGGCCCTCCATCCCAACCCAAAAATATCGAGCGCAATGAGAGCCCCACCAAGAAACAGTCCGGCCATCGATGCGACACCGAATGTCAGCGCGTAAAAACTGAGAGCCCGTGATTTCTCTTGCTCTGGAAAAATTGCATTGATGGATGCCAAAGCCTGCGGCGCCATGATCGCCGCGGCAAATCCCTGAAGGATCCGACCGACAACAAGCACCGATGGAGACCAGGCAAAACCGCATAAGGCGGAGGCGGCCGCGAAAGCGACCATTCCTACCAGGAAGACATTCCGGCGACCGTAGAGGTCGCCTAGCCTGCCACCCGTGATCAGCATCACGGCATAGGTTGTGGCATAGCCCGAGATAATCAGTTGCATTGTCGATGCGCTGGCATGGAAATCCTGACGGATCGAAGGCAGCGCAACATTGACGATGAAGAAGTCGAGCGGTGGCAGGAAAGCTCCAGTTAAAAGGATGACCAACGCCGTCCATCTGCGCGGATCAGGGGGGAGCTCAAGATTACGGACACGTTCCACAAGTCTCTCCATGTCGAATGCAGACCGATCAGTCGGACCTTACAAATTCGCTATTTTGGAACCTTTTGGTTCCTAATAAAAGTCAGCCAAGCGGTCTCAGCGCGAAGTCGACCATCGCTTTAGTGGTGTCGCGATCCGCGCCGGCTTTTCCCAACACTCTCATTCCTTGGATTTGACACACGAGGAACCTTGCGAGTGTCCGCTCGTCCAGTTCAGCACTGATCTCGCCCAGCGCTTGACCTCTTATGATGGCGGCCGCATAGAGATCTTGCAGTCGCCGAAACAGCCGAGCGATCCGAGCGGAAACCTCTTCATCCGCCGGAAGCATTTCCACAGCCGACAACACGACAAAGCAGCCTCGCAGCCCCTCCTTGCCGGAGGATTCTTCGACCTGCCGCGAGAATGCATCCTTTATTGCTGCTTTAGGAGACGGGTTGGAATGTAGGATTTCGCCAACCTTGCGAATGGCTTCGTCGATGTAAAGGTCAAGGGCGCGCAGATAGATGCCCCGTTTGTCCACGAAAGCCTTGTAGAAGCTCCCTCGTGATAGCTCCATGCCTTCGAGCAGGTCGGGCAACGAAGCATCGTGATAACCTCGATCCCAGAACACGCTCATTGCCTTGCGAACTGCGTCATCGAGTTCGAATTCGCGAGGGCGTCCGATGGACGGGGATGTTTCAGTGCTTTTCACCATGAGAACCATATGGAACCATTCAGTTCCTATTGCAAGTGATTTTTCTCGGCGCTACCTAGAGAATCTGATTTCAAGGCGCCGCTCATCTATAACGGGGCGCCACTCTCTAATAGGAAGCGCAGAACAATGGATCGCGAAATCATCATACCGGAGGAAATGCGTGAGATCGTTGCAAGAGCGGGATATGCGCCGGCGGTTAAGGTCGGCGATACGATCTACGTCGTCGGGCAAGTCGGCCGCACCATAGACCTTCAGGTGATTGAGGACCCGCATGATCAGTTTCGCGCCATGTGGGAAAATCTCCGTATCGTTCTTGAGGCCGCAAACTGCACCTTCAATGACGTTGTGGAGATGACGAGCTATCACGTGGAGATGTCAAAGCACATGGATATCTTCCGGACGGCAAAGAACGAAGTCTTCCCTAAAGGGACATACGCGTGGACCCGCATTGGCGTATCCGAACTCGCCCATCCAGGCTTGCTTGCGGAGGTGAAATGCGTCGCAGTGAAGCGGTAGCAGATCCAGCCACACCTCTCTCAAGAAGAGGTGGGCGCTCGTCTGCGCCTAAGAGCGGTACCGGCATTAAAAGGCGGTCTCATTCATCTTGAACGGGTACGAACTTGCGACATACGAATGGAAACGTGCATTATCTCAGAAGCTTAGGCTCATCGATCTTCTTAGATCCCTGATCCGATTGCATTTTCCTATGCAGACTGTTTGCTGACTGCCTCAACGAGGATTTGATCAGCGAATATGGTCCCGATCCCACAGTTTCCAACATGGGAGGCGTTCAACGTCTGGCTGGAAGAGCAATGCCGCAAGCGCCAGGGCGACAGGCTACGCGGCGAGAGCGGGACGATCGGGGAGCGGCTACAACGGGATCTGGCTGCCATGCGCATGTTACCGGCATCGCCTTTCGATGCGTGCGACCAGGCCGGCGTCAAGGTAACAGCCCAGTCGCTCGTTCGCTACAAGACAAACGACTATTCCGTGCCGGTCGCCTACGGCCATCAGGATGTCTGGGTCCGGGGTTATGTCGACGAAGTGGTGATTGGCTGCCGTGGCGAGATCATCGCCCGCCATCCCCGGAGCTGGGAACGGGAAGACGTCATCTTCGATCCTGTGCATTACCTGCCGCTGATCGAGCAAAAGATCAATTCGCTGGATCAGGCAGCGCCTCTCCAGGGGTGGGACTTGCCAGAGGAATTCGCCACGCTGCGCCGGCTGATGGAAGGCCGCATGGCAAAGCATGGCCGACGTGAGTACGTGCAGGCTCTCCGTCTTCTGGAGAGTTTCGACCTGGCGGACCTGCATGCGGCGGTGAAGCAGGCCCTGCAGCTCGGAGCTATCGGCTTCGACGCCGTCAAGCACCTGATCCTATGCCGGGTGGAGCGCCGGCCGCCTCGACTGGACCTGTCTAACTATCCCTACCTGCCGAAGGCGACGGTCGAGACGACATCGGCGAAGGCGTACATGCGCCTCCTGTCATCGGATGCGGGAGAAGCGGCATGGGTACCGAAGCATCAGAGATCCTGCTTGCCCATTATCTCAAGACGCTGGAGCTGCCGACCTTCCAACGCGAGTACCAGAAGCTGGCCCGGCTATGCGCCACAGAGGGTGCCGATCATGTCGGATACCTGTTCCGGCTTTCCGAAAGGGAGATGATCGAACGGGATCGCCGCAAGGTCGAGCGCCGCATCAAGGCGGCCAAATTCCCCGTCGTCAAAAGCCTGGACAGCTTCGACTTCGCCGCCATCCCCAAGCTCAACAAGATGCAGGTGCTGGAACTGGCCCGATGTGAGTGGATCGAGCGACGCGAGAACGTCATCGCTCTCGGGCCAAGTGGCACGGGCAAGACGCATGTCGCACTCGGTCTCGGCTTGGCCGCATGCCAGAAGGGCATGTCCGTCGGCTTCACCACGGCCGCCGCCCTGGTCAGCGAGATGATGGAGGCACGTGATGAGCGGCGTCTTCTTCGCTTCCAGAAGCAAATGGCTGCATACCAGCTTCTCATCATCGATGAGCTGGGCTTCATGCCGCTGTCGAAGACCGGCGCGGAGTTGCTGTTCGAGCTAATCTCGCAACGATACGAACGCGGAGCCACCCTGATCACCAGCAATCTACCGTTTGACGAATGGACGGAAACCTTGGGTTCCGAACGTTTGACGGGCGCACTGCTCGATCGCATCACCCACCACGTCAACATCCTCGAGATGAACTGCGACAGCTATCGTCTCGCCCAAAGCCGCGCCAGAAAGGCCGGCTAAACCCTCCTTGAAAATCGCCACGTACGCATGAGACCCCCGCTCGGGCTACGCCCTCACGGAGGTCTCATGCGCGCGCCGATAGTGGCCTGGTTTTACTCCGCCGCCTGGCGTTAATTTGCTCCGGCGTTGACACGCAGTCATAGATGCGTCGTACCTGCATCGCTCAGCCAACTCATTGGGCACCCCATGCCAATGCTCACTGCACAATCAGCAATTATGCCAGGTAAAGGGGATTGTCGTTGCTGCCTACGAATTGTGACGAAGGGGCGCCTGACGAGGCGCCCTCTGCAGGAAGAGAAAGATATTACTGCTCCGGAAGCGGCATAAATACGGCTTTCAGAAATCGCCGTAGTACTTCAAACGCAAGCTCTGGCATACTCGTTAAGGGCGAGTTTTACGTATCCGAGCTTGATTGATGCGGCGTTGGGCTCAACCTCGCCCGACCTGACAGCTGGGACAAGTGGCGCAAGATATTGACTTATAAGCGTCTCGGAAATGATCTGATTTTCCAGGCGAAGCATCAACTCAGTGACTGCGTTTTGCGCTTTGGGATGTGCCCAATAATATCGAATTCGATCCGAATAGCTGAAGTGACGTTGCAGTTTCTGCTCAAGCTTGTCGCCAGAGTAATAATTCGCCCAATAGCCCTCTTCTTCTACCATGAGCATCTCCATCGCATCCTTTAGCTTTGGTGTCCCCCCATCAAGTTCCGCAGCGATCAGATCGAGCCCATAAAGCGCTTCCCTCAATGCGAAGGTTAGCCCCGGCCCCACCTTTAGGATTGAAAAACCATCAGTTACGAGAGCCGAAAGTGCGTCCACTGTCTGATAGTCTGTGGAATGCGCTTCGAAGACCACGTTCGGCATTTGCGTCAATGACTTCGAAAGTTCCTGGGAAAGCTCTGGCCTGTAGGCCACAACATTGGCGCTGCCAAACTCGACGCCCGGCTGGACGACGAGACCAATGACTCGATCGAAGGCGGCACCAACTCCTTGATCCTGAAATGCCTTGCGGTGAATTTCGTAAGTTTTGAGTGCGGCCGACGCATCAGTGACGTCAAGACTATCAACGACGTGCGAAGCTCCTCCGGGGACAGGTACCTCCGTGCCGATAATGTATACTGGCGGCGTCTCACAATTGTTTTCTGCAACCTTTGCCAATTGCGCAGCGCGGAGAGCCACAAGCTCGTCATCAAGGGCAACGGCCTCACCCTGGCAACCCATAGAGCAGTCCAGATGCAATTTTGTAAAACCGGCGGAGGCATAATCTGCGATCATCACCAGCGCCTTCTGCATGGCGCTGGCTGCGGGCAGATGCTTCCAAGGATTCGGGCCAAGATGGTCTCCACCCAGAATGAGCATATCCTTATTGAATCCGACGCTATCCGCTATCTTCTCTACGAAACCCCGGAAATCCGCAGGCGTCATCCCTGTATATCCGCCGTCCTGGTTTACCTGGTTGCAGGTGGCTTCGATGAGAACTTCGCGGCCGCTTTGGCAACCTAGCTCCAATGCAGCCCGGATGACGTCCGGGTGCGCAGAGCACACCGAGGTTATTCCGTATTTCTCACCGCGATCGTGTCTTGAACGTAGCGATGTCAGAGCAGAGGATGCCATGGTTTTTCTTTCGAATTATTATGAAGTTCGGGAGAACGCAGCAGAGCTGTTTGGCAGCGTCGCGTCTCGAAAGCCTGCTTTGCGCGAGTGGATAAAAAAGAGAGAGCCTACGGGACATCCACCAGCAACGCGTCGCGATGCTCGCTTAGAAGAGTAGCCAGATAATCGACTATGGCGTCGCCTTGTTGAGCAAGAAATTGGTCAACCGATCGCGGATCGAGGGGTATGGCGAGCAAGGTATCGAATTCGGGCTCTTCACCATGTGCAAGCTGTCCCTCCCGATGTGATCGAAAAAGTGATTGCGCCTGGCTGGCATCACCATCGAATAGAACAAGATAAATTAGGCCAACGGTTTCGAGCCTGCCGCCCGTCTTGATGCAGAGGGGTTTAAACAGCGGTTGATATTCCAGAAACCCGGCACCAAGCTCTTCAGCGAGCTCTCGGCGGCAGCATTCGCCCGGGTTCAATGTTCCATCGACCGTGAGTTCGACCCCGCCGCCTGCGCATTGTATCTGACCCGGCGACGACGTATGAGAGGCCATTCGCCCGGCAAGGAGATGGTTGTCACGAGTGATCACGACAGCCGCGGAGAAAACCGCGCGGCAGGCGAACTCGCGTTCTGCATCGGACATTGCGTACAGATAGTGCGCGTAATCGGTAGCGGAGACCTCGATTTCAGGGGGCGCCTGATCAATAGTCAGGTGGGATGCGACAAGGACGGGGCCGTTGAAAAACTTCCCTTCAGCGTTGATCTGAGCCCAATGGGCGTCCACTTCACGGCGATAGTCTTCCGGCAAGAACAGATGCCGTTTGGTTTGAGTGAGGCTGGCCGGCTGGTTGCAGAACGTTATCTTCGGCATATTAATCAGGTCCTTGAGAGCTGAGTGGCGGCTGCTTCATCGAGGAACCAGTGTATTCGGGCATGTTGCTGCAGCAGCGAGGCAGGACATGCGGTGCTCGGTGCACCCTCAAGGCTTTCTCGCACCGCATCTGCCTTGGCAGGGCCAGTAGCAAGCATGATGATCTCGCGGGCCTCGAGAATGTCGGCAACACCCATTGTGATGGCTTTGGATGGCACCTGTGCCAACTGCAGAAGTGTGGGTTTGTTGGCTGACAATGTTTCAGCTGAAAGCTCGACCACTCTCAGACGGCTGTCCCGGGCGGATGCCGGCTCGTTGAACCCGATGTGACCGTTGGTTCCCAGACCGAGAAGCTGAACATCCACGCCACTGCAGGCTTTCAGTTGCGAGGCATATCGTGCCGCCTCCAGATGTCCGTTCTCGGCATCGCCCGTAATCAGGTTTATATTGCGAGGGTCAAAATCGGCGCCGCCGAAGAGTTCGCGCCACATGAAGGCGGCAAAAGAGTCGGGATGATCGCCACGAAGCCCGCAATATTCATCGAGGTTGAAGGTTCTGACCTTGCTGAATGATACGGTTCCAGCCTCGAAGGCTTCGATCAGTTTCGCATAGACCCTCCGCGGCGTCTGTCCCGTGGCCAGCCCAAGCACGCTGTCGGGCTTCGATCTCACCTGCGAGAGAAGATGAGAGGCAACCGCATCGGCAGCATCTTCTGCTGTCGGAAGGATGGTCAGAGTCTGGAAGTTTTTCGTGGTTGCAACATTTGTCCGAATTGCCATGCCCTGTTCACATCCTGCATAAAAACTAGATCTGTTTGCGAATTCATCGGTTGCTAAAGCGATTGACGCGTAAGGCCATTATCCAGAGCCAATATTTCTGCAGTCGGCATCCCCGGTCGAAGGCTCGGACGGTCGAGACGCATGGCATCGAGAGGGATCATCGCCGCCATCCTATAGGCTTCCTCGAGAGAAAGGCCGACATGCTTCACGGCGTTGGCGAGGCAGGTCGCCAGATCGACGTGAGCACCCGCGAGAGAGCCTGCACGATTGATCAGGGCGCCGTTGCGGACACTGATCGTTTCACCATAAAGCTCGAAATGATCCGGCCCACCGATCGTTGCCATTGCATCCGAGACCATGAACATGCGCCCCGAGATCGGCCGTGCGCGGCAGGCAAGCGCCACCATCGACCATTCTACATGGTGGCCGTCGACGATTATCCCGGCGAACGCTTCTGAGTTGATCGCGGCACCAAGTATCCCGGGTTCTCGAGATTCCATCGGTGGCATCGCGTTATATAGATGGGTGAAGCACGAAACACCCGCATCAAGCCCCTCGCGCGTCTGCGCTGCCGTCGCAGCCGTATGTCCGGCGGACACGATGACACCCATGTCGACGACGCGTCGGATCGTATCGCTCGGCACGATTTCGGGTGCAAGCGTCAGCATGACCGGAACACCGGCTGCTCTCAGCTCCACCAGGACCTGCAGCGTCTCATCCTCCATCGGCCGGATGAACGCCGGGTTGTGTGTCCCCTTGCGCAGAATATTGAGATGCGGCCCTTCGATATGGAGGCCAAGAAAACCATTCATTCCCCAGGCTTCACGTGCCGCAGCAGCCGTCTTCTGCATACGTGCGGTTTCGCAGGTGATCAGCGTCGGCATCACCCAGCCAGTGCCAAGCTGACGCTGGGTCTTGACGATATGCTCGATCGTTTCTGCGCTCGGCTCCGAATTCAGCATCACGCCGCCGCTGCCATTGACCTGGAGATCGGTCAGCGCCGGTGCCAGTAGATGAACCAGCCGGTCAGGCGTCTCTCCGCTCTGCAACGGACGAATTACAACCAGCGCGCCCCCCTCGATTTCGGCCACAAGCCCCGTGTTCAATTCTTCCGCCTGCCAGACGAAATCCGCCGCTATGAGCTGGCGCATCACAAATCTCCTGTCGAACTAATTTCCTATACGGGCGGCCATGATAGCCGCCCCGCGAGCGCCGGAACTGTCGCCGTTGACTGCCACCCGGATCACCGGCAGGCGCATCTCGCCGAGACGGATGGACTTGAACGGCGTTTCGACGAGGCTGATCACGTCGGGGATACTCGAAAGTCCACCGCCCAGAACTATGCAGTCGGGATCGTGAGCGAGTTGAATGAGCAGAAGCAACTCGGCCACGACCTCAGCCCACTCAGACAGGATCGTGGAGCCTTCGGCATGTCCAGCCACGGCCTCGGCCACAATTTCCTCTGCCTTGACCGGGTACCCCTTGCGAAAACGGCCGAGGGCAGCAAGGCCGTTGCCCGAGGCGTAAGCTTCAAAGCAACCAATCTTGCCGCAACCGCAGGAAAAGAGCGGCAACCCACGCGCCTGTATCAGTCTCGCAGGCACGCCGAGGTGGCCGATTTCCAGCGCCGATCCGTTGCGCCGGCGGGTGAGAGCGCCGCTTGATGTCAGGCCAGCGCCAACACCGGTTCCCATGATCAATCCGATAACGGCATCAAACCCGTCGCCAGCGCCACCATTGGCTTCGGAAAGTGCGAAGGCCTGACAATCGTTCATCATCGGCAACTCGCGGCCGATTGCCCTGGATAGAAGTGCAGGAATGTCATGGCCGCTTGCCGGCAGGTTCGACGTAAATGCCCGTCTGGTCTCGGCATCGATCAGTCCCGGGATTGCAATGCCGATCGGCAAGGTGCCGCCTTGTCCGGAAAGTGTCTCCAGCCATTGAACCTGTTGGGCAAGCGCATCGATGAAGCCGGAGAGCGTTTCCTTCGGCGTCGAAATTCGACGCAGCTCGACTGTCTCGAACTCCTCGTTGAACAGCCGCGCCTCGATTTTCGTGCCGCCGACATCGATGCCGCCGTAGGTCATGCTTGCACCGGGTAAAGCGTAACACCCGATACGACGCGCGATAGATTGCCCTTACCGGCGAACGGATTGTCGATGTTGAGCGCAAGCTCGGCAGACCAGAAGACGGCCCAGAGCTGGGCGGCGAGGACGTAAAGCGGCGCTTCCCAGCATGCGTCTCCCAGCGCGCGCAGATCGACGTCGCATCCCTCTCCACCGAATGTCAGAACCGTGGCCTCGGGATATTGCGCTTTGATCTCGCGTGCGACGTCCCAGTCATAGAGCGAGGTGTGCTGGTCGGGATGGATCATGACGACCACGAGGTCCTGACCGGTGATGACTGCCTTCGGTCCGTGCCGAAAACCGAGCGTGCTATCCCACGAGGTCATCGTCTGGCCGGCGGTCAGTTCCAGAACCTTCAGCGCCGACTCGCGAGCAACACCTTTCAGGGCGCCGGAGCCAAGGAAGATGATCCGATCCGGGCGTGCAGGTGTCATTTGCTGCAGCATCGGCAGCAGATGGCCGGCTTTCTCGGCCAGCGTCGAAAGCTGTTTGGCTGCATCGACAGTGCCGTCCATGCAAGCCAGCGCCGACAGCAACATCGTCGTAAAGCTCGATGTCATTGCGAAGCCGCTGTCATGTGTGGCTTCGGGCAGCGCGATAACCTTCTGTTCGCCGGTTCCGGCCGGTGGGCGGGTGGCAAGAGCACCGTTCGGGTTGCAGGTGATATTCAGCCTGTGAACCTTCGGGAACTGACGATCTAGAAGGTCGAGGGTGCCGACGCTTTCGGAACTATCGCCCGAACGACCGAACTGCACGACGAGAAGCTGCGGATCGTCTCTAAGGCAGTCGTGAGGGCATGCGACGATGTCCGTCGTAGGAATGGCGCGGACGCGGAGGGAATTTGCCCTGGGAAAGCTCAATGCGTCACCGATGAAGGCGGAGGTACCTGCTCCAGCGAAAATGATCTCGGTGATCTGTTTTTCCTGGATCCAGCAGCGGATTTCCTTGGCTTTGATGGCAAGTTCAGGACCCCACTCCGCCCAGATTTTCGGCTGTGCAAAAATCTCGCTCCAGGTTGCACTCTCTTCTGGCCGCATGACCGATTTCCTTGTTAGCTTCTGTTTTGGGGATGGCGGTTGTTCGAGGCGAAAAACGCCATCAAGATATTTGTCAGGCATTTGTCGCGCGTGGTGGGATGGCGCAAACGATCGTCCGATCGTCGCAGCTTTCGAACGATGTCGAGCCCTTCACTGCCGGAAATGCCCCAGTCTTGTGAAAATCGACAGCTTCGACCCGCTCGAATTCCCGTTCCCAGTCGCTGGCATGAATGCCATCCGCCGGAATTGACACATAACCGTCGGAAAAGATTTCGATGCTCTCGACCTCGGCCTTCGGCAGCAGGATGTCGGTGACGCCATCCGTTATGATGTCCTTGCCGTTGATCGAGGCATAGCCCATGTCACATACGCTGTTCGCATAATGGAACTGAGTGCGAATTCCACCTTTCAGAAATTTAGCCGCAACATCATGGGGCGTTTTGGCTGCAGCGACGGCCGCAGCAATAGCGCTCGCCACGTCTTCCGCCGTCAGACGTCCGGTTTCCACGGCAGCATCGAGACCATCGAAAATAACCTTGCGGGTCGCCATTTCCGCCTCGTCTGCATCTCCCATTTTCGCCGACAGAATACCATGGACCGCTATGCGGGCTGCGGTACTGACGGTATCGATGAGCTTGTGGTGCTGATAGACGGTCTTGCCGTTAATGCGGATGCCGGTATCACCAAGCGCCAGAAGGCGGTAGTGATCGGCCGTCGTTACAACGATCGCTGCGGTGGTCGATGGCGGGTGGGCGATGTTGCGTTCAACTGCTGCATTCCGGACACTGTCGCTCAGCGACTGAAAAATCTCGTGGCTGCTTGCCGTTTGCAGTTGGCCTGAGAGCGCCAATTGCGCCGTGCATTGTGCAGCGCTGCGCGCGGCGATCCGGCCGGAGCTTTCTCCGTCATAAAAGGCCCCGGTTGGATCCGTCGCGCCATCAAAGACCGCCAGAACGCTATCTGGTTCGATCAGGATGACGTCGTCTCCCGGCTTTGTGGCCGTCTTGTACTTGGAGCGTGAAAAGGCTTCGATATTCATAAAAACTGTATTCCTTTGAGCGACAGTCCTCCCATCCGGCACCAGATGGTGCCGGTCGGGAACGTCAGCGACGTGGCGCGATCAGACGAAGGCGGATTCCTTGCGGTCCGAAAAGCGGAACACGGTGAACACACACAACCCGGTCGACAGAAGCAGGAGGGTGGAGAGAGCGGCGGCTGTGCCGAACTCGCCATCGATGACCTGCACATAGATAAGGACCGGCATGGTGATCGTCCGCGACGTATAGAGAATGAGCGTCGAGGAGAGTTCGTTGATCGCGGTAATGAAGCTCATCAGCGAGCCGATGATCAGGCCGGGCATCATCAACGGCACCGTGACCGATGCAAACGTCTTGGCCGGAGAGGCACCAAGATTGATGGCAGCCTCCTCGATCGACGGTTTGATCTGCCGAAGGATCGATGTCGTCGATCGCACGCCATAAGGCAGGCGGCGGATGAACACGAGAAGGATGATGATCAGCGCCGTACCGGTCATGTCGAAGGGTGGGTGCTGGAAGGTCGCAACATAACCGATCGCCATGACGACGCCGGGGATGAGATACGGCACCATCAAAAGCAGATCGAGCGAACCGGAAACGAAGTTGTCACGACGGACGACGATGAAGGACAACAGACCTGAAACGACAGCGATCAAAGCGACGGCAGCAAGGGCAAAAACAAAGCTGTTGTAGATCGCCTGCGGTGAATCCCTGAGGATCCGCTCGTAGCTTCCCAGGCCGAAATTACCGGTGAAGACCGGGCCGCTGGTTTCAAGGAATGACGTGTAGACGACGGTGAAGGCTGGAAGCATGGCAATGAAGACGACGAGATAGCAAAAGCCGTGCACCAGGATCGACTTTAGAGGCGACATGGCCTTCTTGCCCGGACGATTGGTCAAGGCGCTGGCGTAACGACGCTTTGAAAGAATACGACGCTGCAGGAGGAGCGCAATCATCGAGATCGCGATCATCAGCATGGAGACGGTCACCGCCATGGTTGGCGTACCACCCATTTCCGACGTGTACTGCGTGTAGGCGATTGTTGCCAATGTACGCACACCCCGACCCAGAATGGCCGGCGTTCCGAAATCGGCAATCGACAGGACGAAGCAGATGATGGCTCCGGTGCTGACCGCCGGAAAGATCAGCGGAAGAGTTACCTTGTAAAATCGCTGGAAAGCGGTGCAGCCCAGGTTCTCGGCTGCGTCCTCATAGGACTTGTTGATCGTGTTCAGCGCATTCTCCGTCATCAGGTAGATATAAGGGAAGAATTTCAGGCTGAAGACCATCACGATGCCCGGAACGCCATAGATGGTCGGAGCCGGAATTCCTATTGAAGAAAGGATGTTGGTGACGGCACCATTGGAGCCGAACAGCATGATCCAGGCATAGGCGCCGATGAACGGCGGAGCGCAGAGCACCAGAACTGCGAATGTGGCAATGACCGCACGGCCGCGTATGCGATAGCGGGATGTGCAGAACGCCAGCGGAATGCCGAGAAGGCAGGCGCCGAGCATGCCCAGAAGTCCGATGACGATCGTGTTCCAGAGTGCTGCCGTGTAGAAGCGGCGCGTCAAAACCTGCACGTAGTTTGAAAGGCCAAAATTACCTGTCGTCGCATCGAAGAAGCTGATCGCAAGGACATTTGCGATTGGAAGCAGAAGCAGGACTGCCAGAAGCAAGACAGCAAGTGCCGTGATAACGGTCCAGAATCCCGGGCGCTTGAGACGACCTGTGAAGAAACTCGGGGTTGCGATAGCTGCAGTCATCAGAACAACCTCGCTCCCGTGACGCCGTCTTCGAACAGCTGCACTTTCCTGGCAGGGAAGGCAAATACAGCTTCGTCGTTCGGATGAAGCGCGATGATGTCGGAGGTGGGCTTGGTGACAGCTTCGATCTCCTCACCCGACGCAAGGGTGCCGGCAACTGCCATCTCGCGACCCGTAAAGCTGACCTGGCGGATCTTGACCGGCAATCGAACCATATCGTCCTCATCATTGGCGGGATTGACGACGATATATTCAGGGCGAACGGCGGCAACGATCTTTCCACCGGCTTGAACCGAAGACAGTTGTGGCAGTGCTACCGATGTCTCGGCAATTGCCGCCTGCGTACCATCGATGGAGAGAGCCAGAAAATTGTTTGCGCCGACGAAGGACGCCACGAAACTATTGGCGGGGCTGTTATAGACATCCCAAGGCGCGGCGGCCTGCTGAATGACGCCGCCATACATGACGCAAACGATATCTGACATGGCCAGGGCCTCTTCCTGGTCGTGTGTCACGTAGATGGTCGTGATATTCATAGACTGCTGGATCGCGCGCAATTCGCGACGCAGATCGACACGCAGCTTCGCATCGAGATTGGAAAGCGGCTCATCCATCAGCAGAACCTGCGGATTGATGACGAGTGCACGCGCAAGGCCGACACGCTGCTGCTGACCGCCCGACAGTTCATGCGGCATGCGTGCTGCGTATGGCTTCAACTGGACGATATCGAGAATATCGGCAACCCGGCTCGCAATCTCCGATCTTGCCACTTTGCGCTGCTTCAGACCGAAGGCAATGTTATCGGCAACGCTGATATGCGGGAAGACTGCATAGTCCTGAAACACCATGCCGACGTCACGCTTGTGGGCCGGAACGTTTTCAATCTGCTGCTTTGCGATTGCGATGATGCCGCTATCCTGCTGATGAAAACCGGCAATCGTGCGAAGAAGCGTTGTCTTGCCGCAGCCGCTCGGCCCAAGCAGGGTGAAGAACGAGCCCGACGGAATTGTTATGTTGATATCCGACAGTGCGACAGTGGCGCCGTAACTCTTGCGGATGCTGGTGATTTCGACTGCGGACATAAAGGATCCCCGTGGACCGACAGGATTTAATCCTGCGGACAAACGAACTTAATTCTGGAAAAGGGTTTCAGGGCATGGCCACGAGGCCATACCCTGACGACTATTACTGGATGTCGAGCATCACGTCGTTCCACGCCTTCATGACGCGGTCACGGTTGTCTGCAGCCCATTTGAAATCATATTTTGCGTCTGGAACGTCAGACAGCGGGAGCAGAACCGAATTGGCATCAACGTCGCCGCGGATAGGGCGGCGACCGTGCTTGGCAACGACTTCCTGGCCTTCCTTGGAGACGATGAAGTCAATAAAGGCCTTGCCATTCTCGACATTCGGCGCGCCCTTGATCAAGGCCATGCCGTCAGGTGCGATAGCAGTGCCCTCTTTCGGATAAACGATATCGACCGGGGCCTGTCCGAGCTTGTAGCGAAGCGCTGCGTCCTCAAGCGTGATGCCGATTGCCTGCTCACCGTCATTGACGAAGCGTGGCACAGCGCCCGATGATGTCGAGAATACGGTATTGGCGAGAATGCCCTTGTAGATTTCCCAAGCCTTGTCTTCCGGCTTGAAAAGCTGGAGCACGGTCGACAGCTGGATGTAGGCAGAGCCCGACTGGTCAGCACGGGCGGAAGAGATCATACCCTTGTATTCCGGCTTCGTCAGGTCTTCCCAGGAGGTGGGAGCAGGCGCGCCCTTCAATGCGTCGCGATTGACGATAAACGCCGTCACAACCGCCGTGAACGGAATCCAGTTTTTGCTCGGCGACAGCGATGGAGTAATTGCTGACGCTTCCTTCGGCTCGTAAGGCTGGAAAAGAGCAGCAGAGAAGTCGATCACGGTACCGTCGACACTCCAGATAACATCGCCTGCCGGTTTACCACTCTCCGCTTTGATGCGGTTCATAAGCTCGCCCGAGCCTGCCTTGACCAACTCGACTTTGGTGCCGGTCTTCTTCTCGAATGCCGGCAACAGTTCATCCATCATCTGCTGGGGTGCAGCTGAATAGACAACGACGGTGCCCTCTGCGTGAGCGACGGTCAGCGACGTGAGCATCGCAGCGCCAGCGGCAAGCGATGTCAGAAAAGTACGAAAATAGCCCAAAATGGCCTCCAGATTTTTAGTTCCCGTTGGCGTCATGCGCGAAGTTATTTTTGTTTTTCGCTGAGCGTTCAGATCACGCGCATCCGTCGACATTTAATTTTCGTTACGTAACTAAATAAGTCAAGCGCGTTTTCATGAAACCGTCATAAATGTCTTAAGGCACTGAATCGGTGAGACTTTAATCCATATTCTGCTGTGAATAGCCGTGGCATTGTACGCCTCGACAAACAAATCTGATGTCACTTGGCCCGATCTGCGATAAGCCTCCAACAGAGGTCGAATAGGGGACACGGTTGATCAATCTCGGCTACAACGAACGTCGGCTCATAGAGATGCTGCGAGGCCGTGGAAGCATGTCTCGCACAGAACTTTCACGCGAGATGGATGTATCTGCGCCGACATTGACCCGCTTGACATCGAGCCTGCTCGAAGCAGGCCTGATACGCGAAGCCGAAACAAGTCGGCATGGCGGAGGGAGAGGCAAGCCTTCCACGGATTTGGAGTTAGACGCTGACGGGCTGTTCACCATTGGCGTCTATTTTAACCCAGACGACCTAAGGATTTGTGTCGCCGATTTGAATGGGCAGATAAGGGCGGAGATCCGCCAGGATCTGGACGACCATAGTTTCAGAAACATCATGAGCATTGCCGAGCCAGGCGCAAAAGAGGTCATCCGCAAGGCAAAAATCGATGCAAAACGAATTCTCGGATGCGGGCTTTCATTTCCGGGACATTTCTCTCGCCATCCCGGACATGTGTTTCAGATACCGCAATTTGCCGGCTGGCACGACGTGGATGTCGACAAGGATTTTCAGCCGTTCTTCGATTACCCGGTGCACCATGAGAACGATGGCAAGGCGGTGATTTTATCCGAACTCTATTACGGCGTCGGGCGTAACCTTGCGAACTTCGCCATGGTTTGGCTGACCTACGGGATCGGTGGTGGCGTAGTCGTACAGCGACATTTGTATCGGGGAAGCAACCGCAATGCCGGAGAATTTGGCGGGTTGTTTCCAAAATCCAGTAGCCGACCTTCCGGGCAGGACCTTTGTCAGATGCTTGCGATGAATGGTACGACGATACGACGGCTCAGCGACATTACCGAAGATTATGCCGACCATCCTCAAGTCCTGGAGTGGCTGGACCGTGCAACCGATCAATTGAGGAGCCTGGCTCTCACCGTTGCAAGGACACTCGATCCATCGGCCATCGTTTTCGGGGGATCGCTTCCCGACTGGCTGCTCGGCCGAATTGTTGAGCGATTGGGATCGCTTGAAACTTTGGGAGAAGACTTCTTTGTCGAGCCGCCGGAAATCCGCAAATCGGATCTGAGCGAAGTCCCTCATTTAGGTGCAGCGACCATCCCACTTTATCGAGCGACAACGCCTAGCTACTACTCTGGCAGAGCTCTCAAGGGCTGGGCGTGATGCATAGTTTCGTCTTGCTAAGGTCTTGAAAGGTAACGAACCCGCGACCCTGTCTTTAATTCGGCGGTTTGATCGTGGAATTAGCATGATGATCCCCAAGGTCGTTGAATGAGCGTGACCGACAGCACTGAGCACTGCGGGCCGGCTGCTTTCTCGAATCATCGACTACGAGCGCTCGACGTAAGCGACCATGCTTGGCTGGCCACGCGGTGGCAAAGCGTCCTGACACGGCATGCTTCAAACTCTTGCCGCTACTTGTGTCGTGAGAAACCGTGCCACCAATCGGCGGCAATAGCTTGCAGTCGGGACGCGGTCACCGAACAAAATATGATAGACGATCGGAGCCACGATCAGGTCCACGGCCTCGTCGAGGTCGAAGCCGTCTTCGCCGCGCGCAAGCGCACGTAGCCGGAGGGTTTCCAGATGCATGGAGGTGAAGCTACAGCATGCGGCGGCCGCACTTTCGCTGCTGGACAGTACATCGGTCAGCAACTGTCGGCCGACCGGGGACGACATTTCCTCGGCATATTGCAGGATGAAGGTTTCGATGTCCGTGTCCATCGCCCCGGTATCATCAGGATCACTGATCGGTCGCATGCGCGCAACTGCGACGTCGGCCAGAAGATCAGCAAGGTCACCCCAGCGGCGATAAATGGTCGACGGGGTGACGCCGGCCTTCTCGGCGATCATCGGAACCGTTATCTCGGTTCTATCCATCGTCTTCAGAAGTTCCTCGACGGCGCCGTGCACTGCTGTCTGGATACGCGCGCTGCGCCCGCCCTGCCTGACCATTTCCTTTGCCATCACACTCTCCATTACCCGCGGGCTGACCGCTAACGCAAAGATATTGCTTTAAGGTCATTAGTAGGCTACACCACCTTAAAGCAAAGTCTTAGCATTAAGGTGTCAGATGACGCAATTGCCCTCAGCCTCGAAGCGGATGACGACCTACGGGTTCATCGGCGCCGTCCTTTTGCCGGCGACCAGCGGCGCACCAACGCCGCTCTATCACCTCTATCAGGAGCTTTATCAGCTGTCGGCGGCAACCATCACGTTGATCTTCGGCTCCTACGCTTTCGCACTCCTGGCAGCCCTTCTGACCTTCGGCAGCCTTTCAGATCACCTCGGACGGCGACCGCTGATTTTGTTGGCGTTGATCCTGAATTCCTTGGCGCTGGCTATCTTCATCTTTGCCGACAGCGGCAGCGCCTTGATTGCGGGACGAGTTGTGCAGGGATTTGCCGCCGGCGTTGCTTTTCCCACGTTCGGCGCGGCCATTCTCGATAGCGACACGCGTCATGGTCCCCTGCTGAACAGCATGACAGCCTTCATAGGTCTCATGCTTGGGTCGCTCGCTGGTTTTCTGCTGGTCACTTATGCGCCGTATCCAACACAGCTGATCTATGTTGTCCTGCTTGTGGTCACGATTGCAGGGATCGCAACGCTACCGCTAATGCCGGAAACCGCCACTCGGCGGCCAGCCGCCTGGGCTGCTTTGAAGCCGAACGTGCATGTGCCGCGTCGTGCTCGGGCCGACCTCTTGCGGGTCAGCCCCGTTAACATCGCCTGTTGGTCGCTCGGGGGGTTCTACCTTTCGCTGATGCCGTCATTGGTGGCCACGGTTACCGGCATCCACTCGCCCTTTATCGGCGCTGCGGTCGTCGCTACGCTGATGCTCAGCGCAACCGCCTCCGTGTTCGCGTTCCGTGGTCTGCCTCCTACGCAAGCACTGTTTGCTGGAACAAGCGGTCTGATGGCAGGTGTTGTCGTGACCATGTTCGGCATTGAACAGCAGTCGGTTACCCTGCTCTTCTTGGGGACCGCAATAGCGGGACTCGGCTTTGGTTCGGTGTTCTCCAATGTCCTGAAGATCGTCCTGCCGCTCGCCCAGCTCCATGAACGTGCTGGTTTGTTCGCGGCATTCCTCATCGAGAGCTATATTGCCTTTTCGGTACCGGCAATCATGGCCGGCTTGGCGGCGCCAGTGTTTGGCCTGCCGATGACAGCCCATGCCTACGGTACCGCCGTCCTCGTCCTGGCAATCGTTTCGATCCTTGCGACGCGGGGAAAATCGCTAGGCCATAGCGCACCTTGAATACAGTCAAACGAGGAAAGTTGTAAATTCAGATACAGCGAAGATGTCGCTGCGGTTCTAAAGAGCCTGTCCCAAACCGGGGAGCGCGCCTCGTGGGCTCCTCGCTGTCACGGTCTGCGATCCTTTGATGCGATCTCTCAAGCGAGCCGAATAAGCAAGGACGTGCTGGAGGCGTTTGCTCGGGCGCAAAAAATAGGCGCCCGATTTCGCAATTCTGCGTGGTGGCGACTGATGTCAGCGTTCTTCACTTACCAGGGCTGCCGCCCATGGCTTCATAAGAACCCACATGTCGCCCGTCGCTTCCGATTATTGCCATCTTGATCGCAGTAACGGCACCCTCGTCGGGCGAGATAAAGTCGGTGTTCTGGTTGAGATCGGTACGCACATGACCGGGCTCAACGACGTTGACCTTGATGCCGAAGGGCGCCAGCTCTGTGGCGAACGAGACGGTCACGGCGCTGAGAGCAACCTTCGAAGCGGTGTAATCGAGGAGATTGACGCCGGAATACAGCGAAGTCGGATCGGTGATAAGAGAAAGCGAACCGACGCCGCTCCCCATCATCACGACACGGGCATCGCCTGCTGCCTTCAACAACGGGATGAAGGCCTGTGTCACACGGATAGGGCCAGACAGGTTCACTTCGAAGGTCGATTGGATCGCTTCCATCGGAACCTCGCCCGGGGGCGTGGTGACATCAACCAGAATCCCGGCGTTATTGACCAGTACATGCAGCGTTGCGATCTCATCGGAAAGCCGGGTGGCGGCTTGGCTGACGCTTGTGTCGTCGGCGACATCGATGACAAGGAGCCTGACATCCAGACCATCGTTTCGCAATTTTGCGACCGCCTTCTCTCCACGCTCGAGATCGCGGGCTCCCAGCCACACGGTCATGCCTTGCTCGGCCAACCCTTTGGCGATGGAAAGACCTATGCCCTTGTTGGCGCCGGTCACGAGCGCCTGTTCTTTTCCGTCGTGCTCATCGCCTCAATTTTCGGAATTGTCGGCTGGCGTGGCGACATGGTAGCCAAGCTCGCCGATAAGCCGTGGCTGGACCGAGCGAGAGGCGAAGCGCCACTTGCCATCGACGAAATTGAACGTGTCCAGATAGCGTCCGGTCACGATCGGCTGCAGCGGCAGTCCGGCAAGTTCCTGATGGACGGTGAAGTAACTTACTGCACGGGCGCTTGTGGGAGTATCGACGTCGATGATCACATTCGAGACCGCATGCCAGGTTCTTGGCGTTCCATCGTCATGATGCTGGACATTGTTCTGGAAGAACTTCGCGACTTCGTCCCGACCGTGGACAATTGCCTCACCGACTTGAAACCGTGCGTCGGCGAGCAACTCGGCATTTTCCGCAATCTTGCCGTCGTCGACATTGTGCACGTACGTCGAGATCAGGCGGCTGATCTCGCTCTCTGCGATCAGACGGTCGATACTGTCGAGTTTCGAAAGATTGTGAGACATAAGATTTCATTCCTTTTTGTTGAGATTTTGCGGTCAGCAAAGCTGCGGCCGTCATGTCCGAACAACCCGCCTGTCGAGCCGTAGGAGCCATTGGTGCACGAGGGATCGCACTGGCGGCCCCTTGATCCGGGGCCAGGGCACCATCGTCGCTGTTGAGGCCCGTTGCTGCGGTCCCAGGCTCTATCGGGTTGAGCTTGATTTCGAGTGGCGCCTGTGTCGCGCCACTTTTCTTGAAGTCACTGTGTAAAGATCGTGCCGAGAAAGCCTCGGCCCGTTGGCGTCAGACCTGGGAGGCGCCGCCGTCCACGATGAGCTCGATACCGTTGATGTAACCGGCATCGTCGCTTGCAAGGAATGCTACGGCCTTTGCGATGTCTTCCGGTTTACCGAGGCGGCCTACCGTGCTCTTGTTCTCGAGATACGCCATTATCTCATCCCGCTTGTCGTCCGGGAAATAGTCATGAAGAGACTGTGTTTTAATGGGACCGGGGCTCACGACGTTGATGCGCACGCCCGTGCCGCGGATGTCTTCAATCCAGGATCTTGCCAGATTGCGCAGTCCTGCCTTAGTCGCGCCGTATACGCTCATCGAGCCGCCGGGCTGAACAGACGCCGTCGATCCAATCAAGACGACTGCAGCGCCGGACCTCATCAGCGGCAGGGCTTTCTGCACTGTGAAGACGACGCCTTTTAGATTTGTATCGAGGACACTGTCATACTGTTCTTCAGTGATAGCACCCAATGGCGCCAGTATCCCGAAGCCAGCATTGGCAACGAGGATATCAAGCGTCGCGTAATCGGCCTTGATCGTGGCATACAGCGTATCGAGTTCCTGAAGATCCGAGACATCTGCTCTGATACCTTTGGTCTTTCCGCCGATTTCTTTTACGGCGGCTTGTAACTTTGCATCCTGACGACCAGTGATGATAACGCGCGCGCCAAGTGCTGCCAGTTCCTTGGCGATCCCAAAACCGATCCCGGACGACCCGCCGGTGACAAGTGCGACTTTTCCTTCGAATGACATCGATGTTTCCTTCATAAAAATGGCAACCTATATAGCGGTCGCTATAGACGCGACTACAGGCGATCAAGGCGTCGCGCAACAGCTATTTAGCAGTCGCTATATAACTTCAACCCTGTCCTTGTCTTGTTAGCTAGTATTCGCTATATGGGTCGACTGAGAAGGTGATTCATGGAAGCGAAGATCCGCAAGAGACGCCCAGCGTTCGACAGGGAAGAAGGAGTGGCGATCGCTCAAGGCCTCTTTCACGAACGCGGCTACGACGCCGTTAGTGTGGCCGATCTTTGTGATGCTCTCGGTATTGTCGCACCGAGCCTGTACGCCGCTTATGGCAGTAAGGCCGAACTGTTCAATCGGGCAATGGGGCGCTACGTCGAAAACGACTTCCTGCCGCTCGATGACATCCTTGCGCCTGACAGCAATCCCACGGAAGCCCTGACCGAATTGTTCGTCAGAGCGACTGAGCATTACACCCGGCACGATAAGTGGAAGGGATGTATGGTCACCGAAGGCATGCGCGCTGACGACGAGACCGCCCGCACCATGGCTGCAGAACATGCAAAGGTGGGCAGCGATTTAATCGGTACCTACATCCGCGACCACCACGCCATAGATCCGGAACGCGTCACCGACTACGTCTTGATGACCCTTCGCGGTCTATCCTCCTATGCGTGTCTCGGATATTCGACCGAGCGTCTGACCCATTGTGCAGAGATGGCTGGCCGCGCGCTGGAAGGCGATTTCGACACGCACGCGGCCTGATCCAGTCCGTCTCGGCACTCACTCGAGATCCGCGTCGATCCGCTGGATCAGCCCGGCTGAATTTGCCGCAATTTTGAGGGTGCCGATCTCGTGGCCGAAGTCACCTGTGAAATCCAGGCGAACGACCGCATTGAAGTTGTCGAGGTTTTCCAGCGACAGAAGCTCGCTACGGGTGTTGTATCCGACGAAGAACCTCTCGATGTAACGTCGCACACCTTCGGTTCCGACGAATGCATCGCCGAAAGATACGTCATCGATGACAGCATCTGCTGCGAACAGGAATAGTGCACCATCGACGTCGAAATCGTTGGTGGTCCGGATAAAATTTTCGACGAGCTTCTGCATGGGTTGCTGGCTCCCTCAGAGATCGGTGATCGTGGTGTCGGCGATGGTTTCGGCAAACCGATTGCCGAACAATCCGGCCGGGGTCTGTAATCCCGGACGTGTCTCGCCCGCCAGGACGCGTCGACCGGCCTCCGCCACCGCGATTGCCGTAAAGCTGTAGCCGTTGACCGTATCGAGGAGCGAGCGAAAAAACTTCCCCTGAGCATCGGTCACTTCAACGATTGCCTGATATCGGTTGGCCAGTCGCTCGTCTTCCGTCGGCCCATCGGGCAGCAAGGATAAGTCGCCCGTAGGAAACCCGTTTCCCGTCACATGGAGGAAGGTCTCGATGTCAGGAATGCCGGTGGCCCGCCAGATGGTGATGAGATCGGGAAGTGTCACCTGGAAACTATCGACAGCGCCCTGCCCGAAGTCGAACTTCCGGATACTGTTGGCGACCGTCACCAACTCTCCATTCGACCCCGCCCCAGACGTTCGTGACGTCCTGCAAAAGGCGGCGCTGGAGGCGCGGACCCTTCTGGAGCTGCGGTACCAAGCGTTGTTCAAACCGGCCTTTTACGAAAATAGTCAGTGGGCTCTCCCGGTCCCGCATGATCTGAGCGAAGGCCTAGCGAATTCGTTTAGTACACCTGGCGTCTATCCTGTCGACAGTCGCGGTATTTTTCGAGTGTTAAGCATCTGGGAACAGGACAGTTCTATCTCGTCACAATTCGAGACAGCGACGGCAACCTGCTAAACGGAGGCGCCACCTATAAGCTGACGGTCCCCGCCGACGCGCCCGTCTCACTTTACTGGTCGGGGACCGTTTACGATCGTGCCACCCACGCTCTCATTCGTGATCAGGTCCGCTCCAGTCGTGGTTCGAACACACCCGAGCTGAAAACGAAGCCGGATGGATCTGTTGATCTTTTCTTCTCGCCTGAGCCTCCTGCGGGTAGGGAAACGAACTGGATCCCGACACGCCCTGACGGCGGATGGGAGATCATCTTTCGTTTTTATGGACCAACAAAGCCGCTGTTCGATAAGTCTTGGCGGCTGCCCGACATAGAAAAAGTCGCCGAATAGGCTTCCCGAAACGACTTGCGCCTAGGGATGCTGGGCTTGGAGTCTTGGATATATCAGCAGGTGCAACAGTGTCGTCAAAGTCCGCATCTCGGTTGGATATGACACGGATCTCGGGAAAACCCGCAGAGACACCAGAAAGTTCGCTGAGATAACAGCTGATGGCAGAAAGGGGCAAGAAATTGAATACATGATGTATCGGTTTGAGGATTATGGCGACTGCGGCGTGGTGTGACCCTCGGCATGACGCGAAGCCATGGCCACTGCTGTCGGTATTTGCGGCAGGGCCAATCTTCTCTTACGCGACGCATTGCCTGCCAACGACATTAGATTTGCTTTGCCGACCATCGCCGTCGGAGGAGATAACCGTCCCAGGCCACCGAGACGATCAACGTCGTCCGAACGCCAGCTCGGGGCAGCTGGTCGAGGCGCTGGATAGTAACAAGTTCGTTCAGACTGGGACGTCTTCTGTCTTGAACGGAATCGAATCGCTGACCCGTTGTTACTGCGCGCCAATGGGAGACATGGCTCCGCATTTCGGTCGCGGTCGTGTTTCGGCCCCATCGCTGCAACGATAGGACCGATCCATGTCTTCGTGAAGCGTCAGTGTCCCCCCACCTTTGCGTTGGAGGTGCGTGCACCCGAAGTAAATCCGCGCGCCCGTCCGGACCAGGCGATCAGAAGGGCGATGACGAGCAGAAAGGTTAGTGCCCAGGGAAACGCCGTGGGTCCATAGGCATCCAAAAGAACACCGCCCATGATTCCGCCACCTGCGATGGCACCATTCCAGGCGACGACGTTCATCGACAGTGCAACGTCCGCACCATCACCCGCAGTGTCGGCCAGGGCGGTTTGCAAGAGCGTTGCGGCGCCGCCGAATGTCAGGCCCCAAATGGCAACGCCACCATATACCACCCAAGGCAACATCGAAACGATCCCGAAAAGCAGGGATACCAGCCCGAAGGCGGCTAGACTGGTCAGCACGGTTGCTCGCAGGTGACGGTCGACCAGCTTTCCCGCCATCCAGATGCCGACGAGCGCAGACAATCCAAAGACCAGGAGAACAAGGTCGACCCGATCCTGCATCCCGGCCGACTCAACGAATGGTGCGATGTAGGTGTAGAGAATGTTGTGAGCGAGCATCCAAGCAACGACAACGGAAAGGACCGGTCGAACGCCGGGGGTTAAAAATACCCGAAGCAGGGGCAGTCGATCGCCCTTCTTCTGGCCTGGATAGTCCGGCACTTTCATCGCGACCCAGCCGATCAGGACCAATGTCAATATCGACATGATCCAGAAGGCAGTTCGCCAGCCGACTTGCGCACCAAGCCATGTCCCCATCGGCACGCCGAGCGACAGCGCGATCGGCGTTCCTACCATAGCGATCGCCATCGCCTTCCCCTGTTGATGTGAAGGGACCATGCGTCGCGCATAGCCCGCCAATAGGCTCCAGGCCAGACCAGCTGCAACGCCGGCGAAGAAACGTGCGACCAAGGTAAGTGTGTAGTTGGACGAAATTGCTGTAACAGAATTGAAGATCAGAAACCCAATGATGGTGGACAGCAGGACTGTCCTGCGCCGCCAACTGCTTGTGGCAATGGTCAAAGGTATCGCCGCTAGCAGCGAACCGAGGGCGTAGACAGTCACCATCTGGCCAGCGAGGGATGGAGAAACGCCCAAACCCTCAGTGATTTGCGGCAGTAGCCCCGCGGGAAGCGTCTCTGTGAGAATGCAGATAAAGCCAGTCATCGCCAATGCGAGTAAGCCAGCAACCGGCAATCGTTCGGTATCATTTTCAACTTCGGTAGTTTTCATTGAGTTCGTGCACCTTGATATATGGATCAAGCGGTCCAGATATCTGCACCAAACACGCTTGGCAAGATATTCTGGATCGAGTAGTACAGAATAAATTTACGGAGGCACGATATGGCTCGAACTGGGCGGCCAAGGGCGTTTGACAGAGACAAGGCACTGGATGCCGCGATGATCCTATTCTGGGAGCAGGGCTATGAGCCGACCTCTCTCAATCAACTGAAAGCCGCGATGGGAGACATTTCTCCGGCAAGTTTTTATGCGGCCTTCGGGTCTAAGGAAGCCCTCTTCGACGAAGTCGTCCTGCGCTATCAGGCCTCCTACGGGCGCGTAACTGCAAGCCTAAAGAATGAGGCTCTGCCACCACGCGAAGCTATCGAGACGGCTCTGAGGCTTTCAGCAAGGATGCAAACCGACAAGACGCACCCGCCAGGATGCTTGATGATCCTTGGAGCCAACAACTGTGCGCCCGAAAATCGGCACGTAGATGATGTGCTTGTAGCCGACCGGATGCGAAATCGTGCGGGCATCGAAACCTGCATCAGGCGTGCAGTCGATGCAGGAGAGCTTGTCAGCACCACGAATGTACGTGGGTTGGCGACCCTGTTTCATACTTTTCTGATGGGTATCGCATTTGAAGCACGGGACGGTGGTGATGGCGGCGATATCAACGAAGCTGTGACAACACTGATGCAGATATGGGATCTGCACATGGCGACGTGAGAGTAGCTTGGGCAAAGGGGCGATACTGGATGACTGCTTCGGGGCGACTGCAAACCAATTGTGTTTAGATAAGCACTTGAAGGGAGCCGAACCACCGGCCCGTAATTCTCGAACAATCAAAGACTAAGATATTCTCTGAAAATCAGTTGCTAGTGCATCGATTGCGGACGGCGATGAACTAGGGTCTTAGACCAAGAACCCAGTCTATTCCCGAAGATTGCGAACATCGGCGGTCACGCACACGATCTTATCTTCTGAGGCTTTTGGCGAGGCAGCCAACGACCACCTCGCCTGGAACCATTTAATTGCCGTGCCCGATCGCACGCCCGAACAACCTGGCCTGCCGATCGGCAAACGCGCGGGGATTGGCCGGTTTATCCCCGTCGAGGATGCGGGCCTCGTCAAGCAACAACCACGCCGCATCCTCGCGGAAGGACTGATCGTTGATCGATGCGATGCTTGCAACACGCTCGCTCGTTGCATTTATCTCCAGGATTGGCTTCGATGCTGTCTGCAACCGCCCTGCCCCTTGGAGGAGCTTTTCGAGCTGGCGATCGGGCCCATGTTCCGACGCGACGAGGCACACCGCGCTTTCGGTCAACCGATCGGAAACGCGCACATCATCGACCTCGTCACCAAGGACACTTCGAGCGAAATCGATAAATGCCCCGACTTCGGGAGAAGCTTGCCGACCAGCTTCATCAGTGCCGCCATCGCCGGTCACAGCGTTCAGATCGGCAAGACCCTGGGTAACCGATTTAAACGGCTTGCCCTCGAAATCGGGGGCGCTGGGTGGCCAGAAACTGTCTACGCCATCGGTAAGCAGAAGGACTTCGATACCTTTGGCTCGGAACCCTTCAAGGTGCGGCGACGACTTGAGTTGATCCAGGTTGGAGCCGCTAATGTAATAGATCGCCGACTGGCCCTCCTTCATTGAAGTCAGATAGTCGGCCAGGCTCCGAGTTGCCTCGCTGGACGCCGTACTACGGAAGCGCGACAGTTTCAGCAACTGCGAGCGCCGCTCGAAGTCGTCGTAAATACCTTCCTTGAGAATGGGTCCGAACAGGTCCCATACCTTGGAAAACGTCTCGGCTTCGCCTTCGGCCATCTTCTCCAGAGCGGACAGTATCCGGCTCGTTACGCCCTTTTTGATAGCGGCAAGCACGGGACTTTCCTGGATCATCTCACGGGAAATGTTGAGTGGCAGATCCGAGGTGTCGACGATGCCACGCACGAACCGCAGGTAACGCGGTAACAACTCGGCTTCGTCGGTTATGAAGACGCGCTTCACGTAAAGCTTCATCCGGCCCTGTCGGTCCGGATCGAACAGGTCAAATGGTTGGGAGCCGGGGATGAAGGCAAGCGTTGTATATTCGTGGCGTCCCTCAGCGCGGAAATGCACGTTTGCAAGCGGCTCATCGTACTGGCCCGAGACGCTCCGATAGAAATCGTCGTAATCCTGCTTGGATATCTCGCTCTTTTGCTTTACCCAGAGCGCTGCACCATCGGACACCTGTGACGGCTCCGCGCCCTCTTTTTCTACGAGACGTATAGGAACAGGCACGTGGCCGGATTGTTCACGGATAATCTTCTCGACGGTCCATTTGCTGGCGTATTTCTTCGCATCTTCCATGAGATGTAGCACGACACGCGTACCGCGCGCTGGTGCTTGCCCGACATCGACACCGACGATGTCATAGCTTCCCTTACCGTCGGATGACCATTTCCAGGCTTCGCCCTCGCCGGCACGGCGGGAGATTACATCAACCCGATCAGCAACCATGAACGAGGAATAGAACCCGACGCCGAACTGTCCGATCAGTTCAGCCTTCTCCCCAGCTTTGGCCGCCTCAAGCCGCTCCATGAACGCTTTTGTCCCCGAGCGCGCGATCGTGCCAAGCGCGTCGATCATCTCGTCGCGGTTCATGCCGATGCCGTTGTCCTCGATAACGAGCGTCTGCGCCTCCTCATTAAGCGTCACCAGAATTCCCGGCTGGATTCCATCGGAAGAAAGCTTCGGCTTCGAGATCGACTCATACCGCAGCTTTTCGCAGGCATCCGCCGCGTTCGAGATCAATTCTCGGAGGAACACGTCTTTGTCCGAGTAAACTGAATGCACCATCATGTGCAGGAGCCGGCTCACGTCGGCTTCAAATACGTGTTGCTCGGGCTGCCGCTCTTCTGCTGTCGTCATTGATATCTCCATCCTACTGAAATCGCCGGACAAATGATCTCTATTGCATCAGAATTCAAGAGCTGACCGCCGCGTCGCGCCGACAGGAATGACGTCCTGAACAGCTTCCTCAGATGAACCGGGCAGAACTCTATCTTTCTGCAAACATCGCAGTAAGCCTCTCAAGCGGTGTTGCTACATGACAGGCTCGACAAAGCAGACGCGGAGACGGCCATTCTTCGCGACGGCATAAAGGAAGACAAGCCGCATATGACGCTGTATGGCAGTGGTCGCGGATGGTCTGTAAGCAGTAGGGGGCGAACATTTCAGGATTGCACTTGTGCTGATTTCCGATAATCGGAGGAGCGTTTTTTTCAGCCCTAATGCCCGAATCGAGTGACGTTTGGACTATTCTCTGCAGACCGAAGTTATACTCTCAGTCACGCCCGCCCTTGGCCATTGGGCTACCGACAGACCAAGGAGGCGCTATCTTCCGCATGCATTGCGAGCTGTCATTCAAGATATGGAAAGCGGTTGGATTACGGCCTTCAAAATCACTCTGCCGGATGAAGGCGTCATTAGCGATGTCGCAGAAGCAAAACAAATATTGGCTTGCTTGCAGCAGCTCTGAAAAAAGCGCTATCGAACCGGCTTGAGGGATTCCTCAACTTCAATGGATTGTCTTCTCAACCTTGGATGCCAATTGACGCCTACATAGATCTGATCAGTTGCGGAGGCTCCACCAGAGACACCAACCTGTGCCCTTGGCGAAAGCACTTTGTTTAGACCGTCTTCTGAACTATCGAATGGAGCAAAGAAGACTTCCGCAGAGCCGACAAATCCTCGATCCTTTGAGGAGTCGCTGTCAATAAGACCGCTTCCCCCAAATCTTATCTCGTCAAAGATTTCGCCAGCCTGGCCATCAATCGACGAAAAAAGGAGCGGAACAATTGCCGCCGCAAATATAAGTCTCATCCTTGCAATCCCTCGAATCACCCGCGCCGAGTATTTCCAAGCCGTTTAGGTTTGTCACGAAGCGGGGACTGGGGCGGTGCTCTTTATCTTGCGCTGCAACTGACCAATCGATCTTCAGAAGGTAAGAGGTACTCCTTTTCAGCCCGTATGTTTGTTAGCTTCTAATGGCTGCCGCCGTGAGGTGCAGCATCATTTGGTTTAACCAAAGCGATGCGGCCGTAGGAACCGGATGACGTCTCTAGTCTAAAAAACCAAGATGCGAGGTGGCTTTGTCGAGCAAAGCGACGCTGATCGCACTCGCCGCGTTCTTTGGAACGGTAACGGCGACGTGGCGCGTGCCTTCGATCTGCGTCAGGCCGGGTCCGTAGTGCGCGACAGGACGGACGGGCTGATGGTGGAGCAACATGTCGGTCTCCTCGCTTGGAGCCGGGGACGTACACTCGCGTCGGCCTCCGGTCATAGTGTTTCATTACGGCAAAATTCTAGACCTGGAATATAAGCTTGGCGCGACCAAGACCTTCAGTACCGAACTCATTCGCTCTGCGAACGAAATTGAAAAGATCGGCACCTATGAGCAGCGCCGCTTTTTACAGAGGGCGATCATGCGCTTTTGCGGGCCGCAGCCATGACCCGCGATCTACATATTCTCATTAATACAGGTACAGTTTTCCGTTACCTTCGAAGCTCTTTCAGCGGAGCGTTGGTACGTGAATGCGACATCTGCGCCGTTTAGCTCGCAATTTGGCGGATTTGGGGGCGGAAGTGTGGTTGCGCCCCTCAGCCTCGGCCACGAGAAGGAACTCGCGCCGTCGGCGCATACCTGATGACGCCCCAGCTCGAACCGCAAGGCAATGCCGAATTCACGCTTGGCAAGCTGCTTGCAGATTCGGCCGTGGAGGCCAGCGTAGGCCACATTGTTTTTTCTACTCCTCAAATCAGTATCGGGTCCGCGCTCTGACCAGAAACCGCGATGCAGTGGCAACCTTCGACACAGGAAGTTGCAGACCCCGATTCCCGAAGCAGGTTTTGGCGGCTAGTCTTGTTAGCTCGACCTCGGCGACAAGCGAGCCACGTCTCACTGAGGGGCCATGATTCGCGAGCTTGTCGCTGTGCGTTCACCCCCAAGCCGTGGGCGTACGCTTTGCCAGTCCTCCGACTTGATGTTGGAGTGGACGGCCCCTGAACGGCATCGAAATGTGCCAGAATGAGCTGTTAAGATCTCAATCGAAGGGGCCGCCCATGGACAAGATTCTCGCCTTACCATCGATCCAACCTGATGCCATCCTCGTTATCTCCTAACCGATGGCGGCGTCCAGCTACGGTCAGCAATTTCAGTCTTCGGCCAGTACGTCCGAGATAGAGAGAAAAAGCGCCTGCGGGTGCTGGAAGCCAATTGGTCTCGAGATACTTCCCTGGTGACGTAGGTTGAACGTAAATCGTCAGCGACCCGTCGTCATGGATCTTCTTCTTGGTACCCAGCGAGTAGCGACCGAGCTCTTTAGGCGAGAAAAAGTGCTGGGCATCGTACACCGTCAGCAACCAAGACCCATCGACAGGCGGCGTATCGGCCTTAGGGAAAGTCACCTTGTAGCTGCTCGCTCCATTCAGCCGGCGGCCATTCGCATCTAGGTCATGATAAAAGTATTTCGTTTCGGTCGGCGATCTACTACCCCGCCGAAGCTTTGCCTCGCAAGGCTGGTGCCAGTAGCTATTTCTACAAGCCCTCGTTACCAGCGGACTCAAATTATCGGCAAAGACGGCTTCTCTTTCCTAGAAACGCGCGTTGTAGACCCCTTCTAGGTTCGCTGTCTGTAGACTGTGGCTATGCTTTGGTGAAGGCGCCAGCGATAATGGCGCTGAACGTGGCGATTGCTTCACTCTCGTCGCAATCGCCACGCAACCGGGCTGCCGCGATTGCTTCACCAGCGCCAACCATGCCTATGCAGCGTCTTGTCAATTCATCGGGCGCTAGCGCGCTGTGCGGCGCCAGCACTGAGACTAACATCGCGACATTGTTTGCCAGCAGCTCTTGGAACACGGCCGCCTTCTCCTCGCTGCCAGTCAGCGCTGCTCCGACCGCATGGAATTCGCCGTCTATTTCGGCGGCACATTGAATATAGGCTGCGGCGAGCAGATCGACCGTTTCCGCCGCGCGGCGCCCGCTTCCGGTCACCGCCTCGCGAAAGGCATTGACCTTCTCCGTGTCGATCCAGCGATAGAGAGCGATCAGAAGCTCGGACTTGGTCTCGAAATGATCGTAGGCAACGGGCTTGGACACCCCGGCGCGGGCTGCAAGATGTCCCAGTGTCAGCCGGTCGGCGCCTTCTTCGCGGACAATCAAAAGGGCGGTGTCGAGCAACTGCCGGCGCCGGTCGGCGCGCGGCAGCCTTTTCGCCGCCGTTGCGTGATCCGTCATATCGTCGCTTCGCTTCATTGAAACCTCGTCTGTTGCCAATACTACTAAAGGTAGGTTATGAACGTTCTGCCTACTAATAGTAACTTACGAAATAGTAGAAGGAAAAACCTATGTCCGTAAATCCTATCCTGATGATGGGTGGCTCCGGCGCAATCGGCCGCCTGAGCGCTCAAATGCTACGCAACCTGCATCAGGACGCACCATTTTTGATTGCCGGCCGGAACATCGAAAAGGCACAAGCGGTGGCCAAGGAGCTTGGCAATGCCGAAGCCGTGCAACTGGACCTCGGCGCGGACGATCTCGGATTGGGCAGTCGCCAGGTTGGCGCCGTCGCTGTCTTCTATTCGGACGAAAGCCTCGCCGGACTTCGCTATGCCAATTCACGTGCTCTGCCCCATCTCGGCATTTCGTCCGGCGTCTTCGAGATCGCACCCGAAATTGCAATATTCATGCACAAGCCGGACGCGGGGGCCGTCGTTCTCGGCTACGAATGGCTCGTCGGCGCCACAACGGTTCCCACACTCCAACTCGCGAAAAAATTCGATCGCATCGACGAGATCAAGATCGGAGCCTTGGTGGATGAAGAGGATGGCGGCGGACCCGCCGTGGCGGAAGATTTCGAACGCCTGTCCAAGATGATGTCCGCAGCACTGACGCGTCGCGATGGCGCCTATATCTGGCGTGACGGCGACGATGCCCAGGCGCTGTTTCATGCGATTGACGGCACCGAGATCAAAGCCTCCGGCTTTTCTTCGATCGACGTCGCGGGGTTGGCAACGGCCACCGGCGCGAAGAACGTCCAGTTCGATCTTGCAACGGGCGTCAGTTCGGCCCGTCGCCGTGGCGAACCGAAATCGACAGAGATCATCATCGAACTCTCCGGCAAGGATCATGATCGTCAGCCGCTACGGACACGACATGCGGTCTTTCACCCAGGGGGAGCGGCACCTCTTACCGCGATGGGCGTGACGATGATCCTCGAGCGCCTGACCGGGCTCGACGGTCGAGCGCCTGCACCGCCCGGTCTCTATTTTCCGTATCAGTTGATCGGGCCCGACACGTATCTGCATCGGTTGGAAGCAGCCGGGGGCAGCGTACTGACACTGAACCTCCCTTGAGGGTCGTCATCAAAATGTGGCTGCCAGTAGAGTCAATCTTAGTCAGCGCTCAGCCACGAAATCGAACAGCCCGTCGCCATATTTGCCCGGACTGCGGGCACCCGACAGAAAACTAGCGGCCAAGCGGATATCTGCCATACCCGAGGCACCTCCTGCTTGACGAGCACCGATAATACGAAGCTATTTCAGCGCGGGTGTACTGCCCACCGTCACAGGTTTCGCGCTGTGGACAGCATTCGGCGTCACGCGAATGGAATGGCCCACTATACTGACCAACTCGGCATGTTTCATCTCGTCAGCGTTTATTCTGTTCAAAAAACTGAGCACCAAAAAAGCAACTGCAAAATAGCTTTCGCCTTGGCTTCCAATGGCACGGCGAAGACAGGAACTTTCCAAGCTCCGCGCGGTTTATGTGGCCAATTTCAACCGAGGAGGAAGCAAATATGGCTGAGAAAACACTGAACGATCTTTTCTGGATACGCTCAAGGACATTCACTTTGCCGAAAAGCAGATCCTGAAGGCGCTCCCGAAGATGGCACGTGCGTCGCAATCGGAAGAGGGCAAAGCAGCGTTCCTGAAGCACCGGGATCCGACAGAAGGTCAAATTGACCGTCTCCAGCAAGTGTTCGAGCTGATTGGAAAACCGGCTCGCGGCAAGACCTGTGAAGCAATCCAGGGCATCATCGCCGAAGGCGAGGAAATCATCGAGGAGTACAAAGGCTCGATCGCTCTCGACGCAGGCCTGATTTCTTCTGCGCAGGCGGTAGAGCATTACGAAATTGCACGATATGGGACGCTCAAGAGCTGGGCTGGCCAGTTGGGCCTTGAAGAAGCGATCCCGCTTATCGATGCCAATCTCCAGGAAGAGCTCGAAACCGACGAGCTGCTTACGCAGCTTGGGGAAGCGTCAGCAAACTCCAAGGGTGCTAAAAACACGGCCTGAAGTGAAGATCGGGGGCGCGCATATAGGTGCTCGCCGACAATTTCATATTCGTGTGGAGGAAATTATGCGTACCGAACGCGAGGAATGGATCTCAAAGCGCGCGTACGAACTCTGGGAGCAAGCTGGCCGGCCTGAAGGGCAGGACAGCGAGCAGTGGGCACAGGCAAGTGCGGAATGGGAATCAAAATCCGGAAAGGACGGAGGAAAAGCCGCTAACACTGTTTGGGATGATGAAGAATCCTGATCAGAACCTGCCCACAATCCTTCGCACCGCATTACTCCGCGGTGCGAAGGAACTGTTCAACAGTCTGCACGTCAAGCTGCATGGAAAACCGGTCTCGTAGCAAAGTGATCGCCGCGTCGTGGGTGGCATTTGCCCCGCTGCAGACGGCATCCGACAACACGGTCACGTGGTAGCCGAGATCGACCGCGCCCAAGACCGTCGCCAGGACGCAGACATCGGTTTCGCCACCTGACACCGCGATTGACGATATTTCTTCCTGGCTGAATACGGAATGTAGGCGACCATCGGTCCAGGGACTGTAGGTAGACTTGTCGAATACCCGCGCCGGGGGAATGTGCCGCCTCAAGGGTTCGACAATTTCGACCATCTCGGGCGGAAGCTTCGCGAGGGTCATGGCCTCCCACCGCTCATAGTAGCCGCGCCAGTTGCCGCTGGCTTGTGAGGATTTTTCCGGGGGAACAAACCGTGTGAATACCGTCTTGTCCGGGAAGCGCCCGACGACCTCGCAGACGACAGGTAGGACGGCCCCCATCCACTCGACTTGCCACGGCGTGTCCTCACTGAACATCCGCTGCATATCGATACAGAGGTGACGCCAGTTTCGAGACGACATCTTGCCCTTCCTCAACCAATTTAACGTAAGGCTGATGCGAACAGGCGCGATGAATAGGTCACGCTCCATTCGAACCTTAGACTTTCGCCGTTTGACCGGCCTCTTTAAGATTTGCAAACTTGATCGTCGTCGGCCGCAAATTCTCTTCCAGCCAGGCGGCCATGGCAACTTCCTGGTCAAGGCTCATTTGCAATGGGCTCACCAGACCTGCGTAGCCTCCAAGCTCGGCGATCGTAATCAGCGACTTATACGCCGCAATTTCGAAATTCTCGAAGGCGAAATTCGCCATGCTATTTTTGAGGATCTCGTCGCCGGCAACCGAATGCCCTAACGCCGCAAGCGATCCAGTGAGAGACAATGCCAAATCCTTCAACGTCGAATGGTCCTCGGCAAGCGAAGTGAGGATTTCCTCGATCCGATCAATCTGACCCTGAGTTTCGTTAATGTGCTGCTGCAGCATGGCGGCCATTTCGGGATAGTTCTCAATTCGCTTCACCTGCGGCTTCATGATCGACAGGGCCTGGTTTTCCATGGCGTGAGCGTTTCTCAAGCCAGTCACAAAAATTTCGCGGGTCTTATCATCAGACATTAGCTTCTCCTTTGGGGCTTTGCGAACCGCTTAAGCGGGCGAAAGTTCCATTCTAGGATTGCGGCTTCGCGTCTCACATTGAGGCTGCAATGACGGCTTTAGCGACTCTGAGGCCCCGATGTCCTCTCCTGTGGGCGTTGGATCGTTGCGCTGTTCGGATCGCCGGGTGTCAACACGAAGTAATACAGCTCTGCCAAAAGAAGCGCCGAGATAAGAATAATTGCCGCAAACAGCATCATCCCATGTGCCGCCTTGTCGCCTGAGCCATAGCCTCATCTCCTTCACGCTCTCCTATCCCGCGTCATTGGTTGGTAGTTGAAACATCGGGTGGGTCTGCGGGGCCTTCGTGGCTGCCATTTCAAAAATAATAACCGACATCAAAAGCGCCGACCACCGTCAGCGCAATGCCTAACTCAGTCACCTTTTTCGAGGCAACGCACGACCGAACGGCAATCCGTCGGGTTCAGCGAATGGCTCATGAGTTCTTACGTGAGACCTTACGCCGGTCTGATATCGTACGAACGAATTTAGGGTCGGAACGTAATTCAACAGGGAAGGTTGTGTCGACTAACGGGGAATGAGGCAATGAACCAGTTCGATTCCATTGGCTTCACTGAGGCGCAACTTCTTGAGCATACCCAAGCGTTGAGAAACTTCGCGAGGCGATTTCATCCTTCATCCAGCGACATTGACGATCTTGTGCAGGAGACGATGGTAAAAGCAATCGCTAACGCGGATAAGTTTCAGCGTGGCACTCAGTTACGGTCCTGGCTGTTCACAATTATGCGTAACACCTTCTGCACGAAATTCGGGATCGTCAAGCGAGAGCAAGTAGGGAACGTGGAAGACGCAGCCTTGCGGGTGTCTACCCCAGCGAACCAGGAATGGACTGTTCGGGGCCATGAACTCGAAGTCGCGATAGCGGGACTATCGAAAGATCATCGGATGGCAATCGAACTTATTTTTATCGAATGCTTGAGTTACGAGGATGCCGCAGGCCGATGCGGCTGCGCGCTGGGTACAATAAAAAGCAGGGTTAACCGAGCTCGGCTCCACTTGTCGGCGATGATAAATCAATAGAAGTGTCATTTGAGATCAATGGGCTCGATGCGAACCTAGCTCCGCTAGCGCGGCATAAGCTGACAGTCCCCCGTCCGGCCTATAAGCACTTGTCGGGGAGCATTCGGGGCCGCGGTTTTCGGCGCGGGCAGCTCCGCCTGGAGCTGGTCTTTTCTCATTAACATGTGATATCCTTTCGGTTCGAGACGAACGTCGAACCGAACGATATCGCCAACGTTTCTTCGTAATAATTGGTTCCGAAAGCGTACCGCCACCGTCTATGTGAGCCGCAGGACATCCTTGAACTTTACCACAGCGGCGATGGACCCGTTTTCATCTGTCAGCTCGAAAGCCTGGCCATCAACGAGCTCCCCGTCAAACACGCGCTGCGAGAGCAGCTCACGAGCTGATTTGACGGCTTCGGCTTCAGCGCTTGCCAGGTCAACGAAATCAGCGCCTTCAGGGTCGTGTGCGATCTTATCGCCGTCCCGAATGTGGAAGTAGTACCTTGGCATGACTCACTCCTGCTATGTTGCGTGCTCAACAGCAAAGTTGCAGATAAGTTTCCTCGCTCCGCGCGTAAGTTGCTTTTTCTGCTAGGAATCGTTCATCTCAGCCATATGTGGAGTTTTATTTGCATTAAGATGAATTCTGAAATGTCCTGGACCACAAATAAGCTACTTTCATTACTGCCGCCGATCGAGACAGAGTTCATACGCCAGCACCTAGTGCCGGTCAGGTTGACGCTTGGTGAGCGACTGTTTGAGGCCAACGATCCCATCGGGCATGTCTTTTTTTTCGAAGGCGGATTGTCTTCCGAGATTGCCGGAGGACGGTCCGGGAAGGAAATCGAAGTCGGATGCATAGGCCGTGAAGGTTTCTCCGCTGTGCCCATCGTCCTCGGCGTGGAAACGACCCCTCACTATGCGTTTATGCAGTGCGGAGGCCCAGCATTGCGAATTGAAGTTGGCAGACTTCGAGAAGCGATGTCGAGGTCCATACCGTTGCGAGACCTCTTACTGAAGTACGCGCATGTATTCATGATCCAGATTGCAGCAACCGCACTTTCTGACGGTCGGTATAACGTTCAGCAGCGCTTGGCACGTTGGATACTTATGAGCCAGGACAGGATCGGAGACGAACTTCCCCTCACCCACGATTTCCTTGCGCTGATGCTCGGTGTACGACGGCCGAGTGTCACAGACGCCCTTCACAAGCTTGAAGGTGATCTTGCGATCAAAGCCGAACGCTCGATGATAAGAGTCACGGACAGGCTGGAACTGGAGACGATAGCCGGTCAAGCTTATGGGATCGCCGAAATGGAGTATGTACGACATCTCGGAACCGATTGGCGCCGTGATTGAAAGGCAGCCGATATTTGATCAGCAGCCAAACGGAACGAAGGCGGTTCGGGATTCTTGCATGGGTCATCGATGACTTCGTCCAGACCCGTTGCAGCGCGTGTTCGATGCGCATCAGGGTTAAGCAGCTTTCGTCAGCCCGTTGGAGCTTGCCCGGCGAGCAGGCGAGGTTCCCGCGACATCGGGCATGATCATCGCGGCCCACCCTACATGGTTCAAATCAGTCGTTCATAGAACGCTGTGAGCGTCGCAAATTCTATGCCAACCTTGGTCATCGAGGCATGTGCCGTCATGTGGTCCTTGTCATGCAGATAGAACCAGTCGTCAAAGCCGAACTTCGTTTTCGTGCCGTCTGCAGCGGGCACCTCGCGGGTATACTTCCAGCGAAAGGTATTGCCGAACTGCTCGCCATCTGCGGTGCCGTCGATGAGCGTCTCCCGTCCTTCGTAAGCGCCCTCGCCCCGATTGATGATTGTCCAGGTCAGGAAATCATGGTGGCCATCATCGAAGCTGTATACTTCCTTAAGAGACAAGGTATTGGCCTGGGCATCCCACCGACCCTCCGCCTCGATGGAGAATCGGTTCTTAAGACCGCCCATTCGGCCGAGCGAAACACCCCATCCTCGAAGCGAGCCCGAGAAGAACTCTTCCAGCACAAAGGCAGGGGCCGTTTCTGAATTGTTGTCAATGGTCACATTCCAGCTCCTTGATCGCAGATTCCACATGCAGCTGATATCTCAACACCAGCGGCGATATGTCATCGCTCGCCTCAACTTCCCGCCCTCCATCAGGGAGTGTCGGGCATTTATCACGTCCATGATGGCGGTCATGGACTCCACCCTATGCCAACGAGTCAGCTTCCTGAACGAAGAGCTTAACGCCATGGCTGCCGATAACCAGAGCTCAACGCGGGAAGGCGACAGCTGCCTTCCCGCCAAAGACGTTACTTGTCGAGATCCTGAGCCATCTTGTAGTGGTGCTCCAATGCAGGAAGCGTCTTTGCCGCCCAAGCCTTCAGGTCAGCGTTTTCCCCTTCGGTTGCATAGCGCTTGAAGAGATCAACAGCGTCTTCGTGAGCTTCGACCTGATCATCGATGTATTCTTCATTGAACTCGGCACCGTTAAGCTTGCCTAGCTCATCTACCTCTTCCTTGTGATCCTCAATCAGAGCAGTCACAGCATTACCTTGGACCTTGCCACCCGTAAGAAGTGCTTTGAGTTCGACGGTCGTCTTCTCGTGATCGGTGATCATCTTCTGCGCGAATGCCTTGATGGTCTCGTCACCCTTCTGAAGCGCGAGCTTGCTCGATTCGATCTCAAACACATCGCTGGCGGAAGCCTGCAGGATGAAGTCTTCTGTCTTTGGGGCCACGCCGAGAGCTGAATTCACTCCGGTCGATTCCGTGGCGGACTGCGCCAAGGCACTTGTGGCAGCCAAAGCGAACGCTGAAGCGAGTAGGATCTTTTTCACGATGTCTCTCCTGTTGTTGTGCGGCTACAACTGGGCGAACTGCCATCGGTTCCCGTTAAATGTCTGTGTTTGAAGAGAAATTATGGGCTAAAAGGTCACGTTAGAGGCGGCCTGACGTTTCTTAGAGAGTTACAAACCCACCAACCTCTAGTGCTACAATTAGCACCACACTCGTATTCTCCCGGCTTCCTCGCGCGGACGTCATGTGAAGATTTCACCAACTATAACAACGTTCAGCCGATGAGGAGAAGCAGCCCCGCGACGTTCGATCACCGACGATTGAGGTCCCTACCTCCGCTCTCGCTTGGCAGCACTGCAAGGCGTTGAGCGTTCTTGATCGGAAGCCGTCGCAATCGTTGTTGAACAGAACCATGATGTAGATTTTTCTCGAAAGCGCGCTGGGGGCGGAAGATGATGCCTGACTATCAAGCGCCGACTTGCTAATCGTGTCCTCTGTAGTGGCGCCAACCCTTATGCAACCTTGTCGATGTTCAGCAATTGGTAACCGTCTGGCATGAAACATCCACGTTTACCGGGCCGATCCGTTGTTGGGTAACTTCCGAGGCTTACCTTGTGGCCAACTCGCATTGGTAGGCCCCCATGAACGTCGCAACGCCGTTTCCGCAAATAACCCAAGCTCATCCAGCTGGCATCCCCAGTGCCGAGCAGATCCTCGAGCTATTGCCGCGTCCAGTCTTGGTCGTCGGTTCGGACGGGCTCGTCACATATGCGAACACGGCCAGCATGACATCATTGGCAGCGGTCGTCGGGAGCGAAATGCACGACCTTTTTCCAGGATGCGCGTTGAACCTTGCCACCATGACCGGCGCACCCTCCTCTCTCCTAGTATCCAGGGACAGCGAGAATTTCGATGCCGCCATTGCAGCATTGGGTGCAGGACAGTTCCTCATCGATTTGCGGCCCTCCCTACATTCACAATGCGCCGACAAACCAAGCGGTTTGGATGAACTGACCGGTCTAACCAAACGCAATGCCTTGCTCGCGTACCTTTCTTCGGCCTTGTGCACTGGACCGGCGTCTTCGGTCGCAGTTCACTGCCTCGATCTCGATCGTTTCAAGATGATCAACGACACGCTCGGACATGCGGTCGGCGACCTTCTTCTAAAAAAGGTTGCAGACCGGCTCACAGCTGCCTGCCACAAGGATGATATCGTCGCTCGTATCGGTGGGGATGAATTTGTCGTCCTGCAGCGGCACGTTGAGGAGGAGGGAGCAGCAGAGACCTTGGCTTCTCGTATTGTCGACCTCATCGGCCGCACATATGTCATCCATGGTCACACCGTCAATATCGGCGTCAGCGTCGGCGTAGCGATCGGCACAGATGCCGTTCAGGCGCGCGACCTCCTCCGCAACGGTGACCTCGCCTTGTATGAGGCAAAGAAGGCCGGAAGAGGCCGTTACAGCATGTTCAAGAACGGCATGGACGCGCTTCTCTTCGCGCGCCGGGAGATGGAAATCGATCTGCGCCGTGCGCTGGCGCTGAAGCAGTTCAAGCTGAACTACCAGCCGTTTATCAATGTCACCAGCAACAGAGTAGACGGGTTTGAGGCGCTCCTGCGCTGGGAACACCCGGTCAAGGGCAATATCCCGCCTCTCTCCTTCATCTCACTTGCCGAGGAGAACGGTTTAATCTTGAAGATCGGCGAGTGGGTAATGAGAACTGCGTGTGTTGAAGCCATGTCATGGCCTGGCGAGATGATCGTGGCTGTTAACGTTTCGCCGCTGCAGTTCAAAGCCGACACGTTGCTCGACACGGTAGCTACCGCGCTCAAACGGTCCGGACTGCCAGCCCATCGGCTGGAAATCGAGATCACCGAAGGCGCGCTTCTCGACGATACCGACAACGTCATTCAGACGCTCAATTCCCTGCGCGAGCTCGGCGTTAAGATCTCGATGGACGACTTTGGAACCGGCTATTCGTCACTGAGCTATCTGCAGAAGTTTCCCTTCAACAAGATCAAGATCGATCGGTCCTTCGTTGCCAGTGACGACGCCGACAGCGAAGCCATTCTGCGCTCCATCGCAGGTCTCGGCGCCAGCCTTGGCATGGCCATTACAGCCGAAGGCGTCGAGACCGCCGAACAATTGTCTCGGATCCGCGGAGAGCGTTGCACGCATGTGCAGGGATACCTTACCGGCCGGCCGATGGGCATGGATCAGATCCCTGCCTTCCTCGCGCAAAATGATGTAGAATGACAAAGGGTTTAACCATGGCTTCTGGCATGTACCGGCTCGTTTATTACAGTCGCAATCATATTGCCCACAATGAAGCGACCTTTGGCTCACATGTGGAGGAAATCCTCGAAAAGAGCCGGATAAACAATCAACGCGACGAGATTACCGGAGCGCTGCTATTCAATGCCGGGTGCTTTGCCCAAGTTTTGGAAGGCCCCCTCGATAAAGTCGAGGCAGCCTTTGAGCGCATCCAGCAAGATGAACGGCACGGAGATGTGTCGCTGCTCGCCTTGGATCCAATCGATCGCCGGTCTTTTCCGAACTGGGCAATGGGCTTCATCGGCACGTCGGACATACACGCCAAGCGCTTTGCTGGCATCGGCCTCTCCAGTGGTTTTGACCCTTCCCGCCTGAGTGGCGACGAAATCCATGCCCTGCTGAGAGACCTCGCGATCGAGGAGGAGGCAGCTTGACTCGATGGCTATAGATGATGGAGTGCTATCGGGCGCCTCGATGGGATCGGCCTTGCGGCCCGTCGCTCGCACCCACATTCCTCTTCCTTCCTCGGCGGTGAATCAGCAAAGGTCGCTGTCATCGGCGGTACCCGGCGTGATCGCCGTCGGCGACACAGCTTACAGAATTGCGGCAGACATTGCCCATCAGGCGATTGACAGGACCGGCGGGGCTTCCGTTTCCAGTATCGCCTTCGATATCGTCTCAGCGATGTCTCTGACGCTCTTGGCGTCTTCGACGATGGAAGCTTGCGCAGCAGGAAGGCAATCGAGCAGCAATAGCGCTTGTTCGACAGATCGTGTTCGAACACAGGCCTGAACTGGTCAAGGCGGCCTAAGTTCCGTCGCCGTCTTAGTACACTTAATTTTTTCTGACAGAGCTGGCCCAAAGAATCTGTGCGTGGCGACGGACCCCGCGAAACCAAATCTTCTCACGTCCGTTGAATGGCGCCACTCAACGAGGTTCGCAATGATGCAACGCACACTCCTGCAATTCTTCCACTGGTACACGCAAGACGGAGGCGGACTTTGGAAAGAAGTCGTGGAGAAGGCGGAAAGTTTGGCGGCAATCGGCATCACGGATATCTGGTTGCCCCCAGCCTACAAGGGTTCTGCCGGGGGATTTTCCGTTGGTTACGACACCTACGACCTGTTCGATCTCGGTGAATTCGATCAGAAAGGAACGGTCGCGACCAAATATGGCGACAAGGCTGCGCTCGAACATGCATGCCGGATCCTGAACGAAAACAGCATCGGTGTGATCCACGACGTGGTATTCAATCACAAGATGGGCGCCGACGAGAAAGAGACGGTCCGTGTCAGGCGGGTCAATCCCGACGACCGCACCCAGATCGAGGACGAGGAGTTCAAGGCGCTCGCTCATATACGCTTCAACTTTCCCGGGCGCGGCGGCGCGCACTCGAAATTCGTCTGGGATCAAAAGTGCTTCAGCGGTGTCGACCGCATCGAAAATCCGGACGAAAGCGGTGTCTTCCGGCTCGTCAACGAATATGGCGAAGGCGAATGGAATGACGAGGTCGACGACGAGCTTGGCAATTTCGACTACCTGATGGGCGCCGATGTCGAGTTTCGCAACAAGGCCGTCTATGAGGAACTGAAATATTGGGGGCGATGGCTGTCCGAGCAGGTTCGTGTCGACGGTTTCCGGCTCGATGCGGCAAAGCACATTCCCGCCTGGTTCTTCCGCGATTGGGTCGGCCATATGCGCCAGACCGTCAAGCAGGACTTGTTCGTGGTTGCCGAATACTGGCACCCGAACATGGGAACGCTGAAGAGCTACCTCGATCTCGTCGATCACCAACTGACCGTGTTCGACGTGGCGCTCCACCACCGTTTCCATGAGGCGTCGAAGTCCGGCGGCGATTTCGACATGCGGACTATCTTCGACGGATCGCTCGTGTCGGTGCATCCCGACCATTCTGTGACCATCGTCGACAATCACGATACCCAGCCGCTTCAATCCCTCGAAGCCGCCGTTGACCCATGGTTCAAGCCGCTTGCATATGCGCTGATCCTGTTGCGCGAACAGGGCGCACCATGCGTCTTCTATCCCGATCTCTATGGCGCAAGCTATACGGAGAGCAAGGACGGCGAACATCGCTCGGTCGACATGCCGGCGATCGAATGCCTGCCAAAACTGGTCGAGGCGCGCAGACGCTTCGCGCACGGACCGCAGACGGATTACTTCGATCATCATTCATGCGTCGCATTCGTGAGACATGGAACCGCCAACATGCCCGGCTGCGTCACCGTCTTGTCCAATAGTGACGCGGGCGAGAAATCAGTTGATCTCGGCATGGAGGTAGCGGGCGCCAATTTCCGGGATTACCTCGGCCACCGCGATGACGAGATCGTCGTCGGCGATGATGGCAAGGCAAGTTTCCCGGTTCACGGCGGCAGCGTCAGCGTTTGGGTTCGCGCCGATGTTGCGTAGTAGGTCAGATTACCGTGCGGGAGTAGAGCATGGATTGCAGCTTGATGGTCTCAGGGGAAGCGCACTTGATCGGCTGGCGCTTGGGCATGGTATCGATCTGAAACGTCCGACGCCCAGCGGAGAGGCGGTGGAAATTTCCGATGACACCAAGCGAAGGCTTCTCCAGGCGCTGAATGTGGAACTGATCGATGATCATCCTGCCGGATCCGGTGGCCGGAATGCCGGATCGCACATGCTCGAAAATGCGGCTTCATGCTTCGTTCCAGACTTCCTGTCCGCAGAGCGCGTCTGGGGCCTTAGCCTCCAGCTATACGAGCTGCGCTCTGAGAGGAACTGGGGCATCGGCGATCTTGAAGACCTGCGTGTCATGATCGATATGGTCGCGTCGCTTGGTGGCGATTTCATCGGGCTGAACCCGCTGCACGCTCCCTTTCTCGCTGACGCAGGGCGATGCAGTCCCTATGAACCTTCCAACCGGCTCTTCCTCAACCCGCTCTATATCGCTGTCGACAAGCTGCCCGGTTTCCAGCCGGATGCCGAACAACAAGCAGCGATCAGCGCATTACGCGCCACCGATCTCGTCGCATACGGGGCAGTGACTGATGTGAAGCTTTCAGCCCTACGATCAATCTGGGAGCGGTGGAAAACCACAAATGCGGCCGATGACGCACACACGGACTTCGAAGCCTTCGTCGGTTACGGCGGCGAGGCTCTTCGACGTCACGCCCTATTCGAAACCCTGTCGGAGTATATGGTACAGAGCGGCTTTGCGGCTGGCTGGCACTCCTGGCCGGATGAGTTTCAGGATCCAGACGCGCCATCGGTTGTTTCATTTGCCGCCGCGCATAGCGATGAAATCCGGTTTCATTCCTGGCTGCAATGGATCACCCACCGACAGCTTTCGGACGCCGCGGCATATGCCGGCACTTGCGGCCTGCGAATCGGACTTTATCTCGACCTTGCCGTCGGCGAGGCTCTCGACGGCTCCGCGACGTGGAGCGAAGGCGATAACTACCTGACAGAAGCGACAATCGGCAGCCCGCCCGATCCGTTCGCACCAGATGGTCAGGACTGGCACCTTGCAGGGTTCCAGCCGTCACGGATCGCCTCGGGTGAGGCTTCGCCATTCGAGCGAATGGTGACCGCGGCCATGCAGTATGCCGGCGCCATCCGGATCGACCACGCGGCAGCGCTTCGTAGACTGTTCCTCGTCCCGATAGACAAAACGCCATCTGACGGCGCCTATGTCAGCTATCCGCAGGAAGACCTGATACGGATCCTGGCAGATACGTCCGGGCGGCATCGTTGCCTCGTCATCGGCGAGGATCTGGGATTGCTCCCCGACGGACTTCAGGACGATCTGACGGCCGCCAGCATCCTGTCTTACCGCATCCTCTCCTACGAGCGCGATGACGAGGGCTTCAAACCCGCGACAGAATATCCGGCTCTCGCACTGGCCTGTATATCGACACATGACCATCAGACGCTAACGGGATGGTGGCGCGGTGCGGATATCGATCTTCGTGCCGAACACGGCATTGTTTCGCCAGACCTGACACGCCAGCATGAGGCCGAGCGCAAGCAGGAACGGCGGCAACTGATCCAGGCGGTTGGCATTCCTGATGCAGGCGATCTGATCGAGACCCTGTCGCAATCCACCCTGCAAGACCTAACCATCCGAGCACATCGATTTATCGCCGGCACGCCGAGCATACTGGTCGTTATCCGTCTGGCAGACCTGACAGATGAAATGCGACCGACTAACGTTCCAGGCACCAGCAGCAGCTATCCCAATTGGCAACCCAAACTTTCGGTGGCGATCGAGACGCTGTCCGACTTGCCTCTGGTCAAGGCGGTAGCCGACGCAATTAACGAGGGACGGTCGTCAAGCCAGCCTGGCCGTGGCCCGAGTTCAGACTATCGAGACAAGAAACGCTCTCCGGAGATACTCGGCACTTCCAGGCAGGCGGCCACCAAAGAAACCGACAAGACAGACGCCCAGAAGCTCGATGCAATCGTCGAGAGATACGCCGACAAAATACCGAGACCCCTTGGCCGCTTCATCCGGTCGATGAGAAAGCCGGAACTGCGATGGCTCCGTCTCATCGTGGGTATCCTGTTTGTCATATTCGGATTTGTCGGGTTTCTGCCGATCCTGGGTTTCTGGATGGTGCCGTTGGGATTGATTATTCTTGCACAGGACAGCAAGTGGCTACAGTGCCCGACGCTGAAAGCGATTACCTGGCTAGAAGGAAAACTGCTTAGATAGTTCAAGCAGCGGCAATCATTCGGCCGTTGCGACGATTTACATTTGAAGGGCTTCGAGGATCGCTTCGACATTTCAGCGGCTTTGGCAGGTTACCTGTAACTATCGCTCTCAATAGAATTAGCCAACAGACCCGCTCGAATGGAACAGCCTGATTGAGAAGCCGTTTGGTTAAGCTGGTAAAGTCGCCGGCGATAAAATGGCAGGTTCATGTGAGTGTCGTTGAGTCCAGAGATGAAGATGCCCCCCCACCCGCTGCTACGGCCGATCACACCCAAGTCTCCAAGCCTCCGCCGGGTGTCGTAGCGACCAGGCTGGCCGCAGCTCTAAGAAGCTCCGAGAGTCCCCTGTGCTATGTGGCACAAAGCGAGGGCGCGGCTGCCAGAATCGCTGAGACTTTCAGTGCGCTGTTTCCTGAGATCGAGGTGATCGTTTTTCCGCCATGGGATTGCCTGCCCTATGACCGGGTGCCACCGTCGCGGCACTGCATGGGGGTGCGAATGGATGCATTACGGATCTGGAGCACGCCGAGCGGCGCGGCGCGGCTGTTTTTAACATCGCTGGATGCAACGCTTCAACGTATCCCGCCAGCGGCCGTTATTTCGGAAAGCCATATCGAGCTTGTAATGGGAAAGCCGTTCGATCGCGAAGCGTTTTCCGACTTCGTCCAGCGGACCGGCTATGAGGAAGAAGGCGTCGCGGACGATCCCGGCGAGCTGGCGGTTCGAGAAGGCTTGATCGACATCTACCCCGCCGGCGCACCGGGTCCAATGCGGATTGTTCTGTCGGAGAACGAGACGGTCAAGGAGCTCAGAGGTTTCGACCGCTCAACGCAGCGGACAGAAAGTAATCTCGACAACGTGACGTTCGGTCCGGCATCCGAAGCCATTTTTGTTGGCGATCTCGCAGAGGACCGTGCTCCACTGCCGGAAACGATGGAGCAATTGCTGCTGCGCCTTTATCAAGACATGCCGACCGTGTTTGACGTGCTCGGCGATACCACAGTCCTTCTGGCTCCCGGCGCGACCGAGCGTGTCGGACGCTATCTTGAGATTATCGAAGATGCACGTCAGTCACGAGCAGACTTCGGCGATAGTCAGCCTTCCTCCTCCCGGTCGCTCTATCTGGATAGAGCGGAGTGGGAACGGCTCTCTGGCAGCGTTCTCACAGGCGTTCTCGATCTCGAAAACGGAGGTGACATCCCAACAGATGTAACCGAGAGAGAGCAACGCAAAGCCTTGGTCGAATTCGTGCAAGATCACCTGCGCGAAGGAATGAAGGTTCTCATCACTGGAAAGGGAAAAACCGCCGAAGCGATGGGTCGGCGTTTGGCAAAAGCATCCAGGAAAGTGCCTCGGTCCGTCGATACATGGGAGGCCGTATTGAAAGCAGAGCCCGGCACCCTCCTAAGCTTGGCCTGCGACCTGGACCAAGGGTTTATCGACGCCGGACAGAACGTCGTTGTTATTGCCGCAACCGATAGAGCGGGCAGGGTTGCGAGTTCGAGTGCCGTTCTGGCGGAAGCAGAGCTTCGAATAGGCGATGTCGTCGTTCACGAAGATCATGGCGTCGGCGTCCTGAAAGATCTGGAAAGCATCACCGTGGACGATGTCACACGGGACGCTGCTCGCCTGGAATATCGCGATGGCGGCTCTCTCCTCGTACCGGTGGAAGAATTTGGAAAGCTATGGCGTTATGGCTCCGAGCCAGAAGCAATCACGCTCGATCGCCTTCACACCGATGCCTGGCAGAAGAAACGCGACAAGATTCACGCGAACATTCAATCCACCGCGCGCCATTTTATGAAGGTAGCGAAACAGAGGCAGGCGTCGCAAGCAGAGAGATTCGTCTCACCGCGTGCCGAATTTTCTGCCTTCGCGCGGCGTTTTCCATTTTCCGAAACTCCCGATCAAGCCGAAGCCATCCGGGCCGTCTTCTCCGATCTCGCCTCCGGACATACCATGAACCGTCTCGTCTGCGGAGATGTCGGCTTCGGCAAGACCGAAGTCGCCTTACGCGCCGCAGCAGCGGTTGCGCTTTCGGGCGGCCAGGTGGCTGTTATCGCACCGACCACAGTGCTCGCTCGACAACACTTTGCGACCTTTGAGCAGCGGTTCGCGGGAACCGGCATCTCTGTCGGCATGCTGTCTCGCATGCTCAAGCCAAGTGAGGCGAAAAAGACGAAGACGGCGCTCGCTGAGGGCGAGATCGGCATCATTATCGCGACCCAGGCGATCCTTTCGAAAGACGTTCGCTTTGCGCGTCTTTCGCTGCTGATCGTGGACGAGGAACACCGATTTGGTCTGAAAGAAAAGCGGGCGATGAACAGCCTCGCGCCATCTCTTCACACGCTGTCCATGTCGGCCACGCCGATCCCGCGGACATTGCAATCGGCGATGGTGGGCGTTCAGGAGGTCAGCCTGCTGACCACACCACCATCCAGGCGCCGGCCCGTCCGCACCTCACTTGCGTCATTCGATCCGGCGTCCTTGCGGACCGGCCTAATGCGGGAATACCGGCGCCGAGGCCAGAGCTTTATCGTAGTGCCGCGTATCGAGGATATAGAAAATGTCGAGACACTGCTGCAAAAGATCGTTCCGGAACTTGCGGTCAAGGTCGCTCATGGGAAGATGCCGCCTGCTGCGATCGATGAAGCAATCGTCGACTTTGCGAAAGGCGATGGCGACGTCCTTCTCGCCACAAACATCATTGAAAACGGCCTTGATGTCCCGCGCGCCAACACGATGTTCATCTGGCACGCTGATCGGTTCGGCCTAGCTCAGCTCCATCAGTTACGTGGACGCGTCGGGCGCGGAGCAACCCAGGGCATCACTACCCTTTTAACCGAGTCGGACGCTGAGCTGGCTGAGGAAACGCGCTTGCGCCTTTCGACCCTGGTTGAGAACGACCGCCTTGGCGCTGGCCTCGCAATCAGCCTGCGAGATCTCGATCTGCGCGGCGGAGGGGATATCGCTGGAGAGGACCAGGCGGGCCATATGAAGACGATTGGTATCGGGCTCTATCAAAAGCTGCTCGCAGGCGCCGTTGCAAGACTTCGCTGGCAACCGTCAGGCGTACAACAGCGCGCGGTCGTCAATCTCGGAGAAGTCGGGACAATACCGTCAAACTATGTGTCGGATCCAGCTGTCAGACTCAACCTTTACGCCAAACTGTTGCGGGCATCCGCGGTCGGTGACCTGAACGACCTGGAAAACGAGTTCGAGGACAGGTTCGGCGACGCGCCGCACGATCTACTGCTTCTCTTGAGAACGACCAAACTGCAGCTTATCGCGGGAGGGTTGGGTATTGCCAAGCTTGAAGCCGGGCCGAAAGCACTTGCAATAACGCTGACAAAGAACGCGTCGGCAAAGCTTGTGGCAGCATCGACGAAAGCCGGCGCGGTTCGGCGGGAAGACCGGCTGATATTCGAGGCCTCAAGTCTGGCCGGCGAGGATCCGTCCCATTTCTTTGACCGGGTTCTGTCGGCAGCCGCAGGATAAGATTTTGTGAGGAAGATCGAAACGGCCAGGAGACTGGATTAAGTAGAGCGGTCGCCCTTGAAGGAACGTGCTATGGGCGACTGTCCCTCGCATTCGCCAGGCGATCGACGGCAAATCAGATGGCTTGTGGCGACGCATTCAAAGTTATCGCATTGCTCAATGCCATTCGTGATGCTCAAGGCAGCTCGCCAGCAACAAGCGTCACTTGGTCGACAGTACTCGGCTCCAGTTCCGAATTGTACGAAATCGGACGCACGGTGCTTAAACCCTCCCCTAACCACTTTGCTTGCGATCGTTTTAACAGCCGCTGTTTTATGATTGCGTGAAATACAGGAAAACATTCGCAATGAGCATACAGCTTCAGTCGCAATGGGTTTTACGGTGGGTCGTGCCAGCGTGCGCGTCCCTCTTGGTATGCGGCCTGCTTCTACTGGCGCTTGTTTGGGCGGCAGGGCGAACTGACGAAGTAGCCGCTGTTCGCCAGCGCGATCTCGTGACGCTGACAGTTTCAAAATTGAAGGCCGGATTGGCGCACGATCAAGAGAGCGCCACCGTCTGGGATGACGCCGTTAAAAACACCGCGAGCGGCAACCTCGAATGGGTCGAGGCGAACTTGGGCTCATGGATGCACAGCTATTTCGGACATGACGCCGCATTGGTGCTGCGGACAGATCTGTCGCCGCTTTATCAGTTTTTGGCCGATGCGGAGTATGCTCCAGCGCCGGACGATCTTAAAAGAGCCTACCTGCCCCTGGCGATAAGACTCCAGGCTCGTCTGGCGGCTGGTGATACCGAAGGCACGAATGATAGAGTTCTTTCTATCGGAGAGTCGGACCTGCGTTATGTTGGCTTCCGACCAGCTATCGTCAGCGTTAAGCCGATTGTCTCTGATTCAGGTGACATCGAGCAGGTTCCTGGGAAGGAAAGGATTCACGTCGCTGTCCGCTTCCTTGATGGAGACCTACCGCCAATTATTGGTAGTGAGTATGCCTTCGATGCTTTAAAATTCTCTGCGAAGCAGCCGCGAGGGCGCGATCTGGCATTTGTCCCATTGCGAGCGAAGGATGGCCAGGTGTTTGGGTATTTTCGCTGGAGACCGTTCCAGCCAGGCAAACAGGTTCTCAACAATACCGCTCCTGCTCTTCTCCTTGCATTTGTAGCCTTATTTTCTGGGACAAGCCTTGCTGGTGGAGCGTTTTGGCGGCGCTCCGAACGGCTGGCAACAAGTCGAGCAGAGCTGAAACATCAGGCATCACACGACGTGCTGACGGGGCTTGCAAACCGCGCCCATTTTGGCGAACAGCTGGACTTGCGGCTTCGCCGCGCCCAAGCTGACGAGCAGCATTGCCTTTTGTTTGTCGATCTTGATAGGTTCAAGGCAGTGAATGATACGTTCGGCCACCCTGTCGGTGACGAGTTGATCGGCATGGCTGCGGCGCGTATGCGCGCTCTCCTGCCCGAGGCGCTCATTGCCCGTATAGGAGGCGACGAGTTCACGATCTTGCTCCACGCCGGAGACGCTCGAAACGCTGAGGAGCTGTCGGACAACCTCGTGCGCAGGCTTAAAGTACCATTTGAGGTCGGGGCGTCGCATATCACCATCGGAGCAAGTGTTGGCGCAGCTCACGCGGCCGGCGCCAGCGATCCCGCCGAACTTATGCGTCAAGCAGACATTGCGCTTTACCACGCAAAAGCCGCCGGTCGGAATACCTATGCGATATTCGGCGGTCATATGGACGAAGTTCTGCGCAAACGCCGCACTTTGGAAGACGACCTCCGTTCCGCGTTAGAGAACGGAAGCCAACTGGAAGTTTTCTATCAGCCTGTGTTCGCGGCTGATGAGGGAAACCTTTGCTCGCTCGAAGCGCTTGCGCGCTGGAAGCATCCCCTGATCGGTTACATCAGCCCTGAGGAATTCATCCCCCTGGCCGAGGAAATCGGGCTGATCAATGACATAGGCACTCTCGTCCTGGAGGATGCTTGCAAGACACTGGCGGAGTTTCCCGAGATCTCGATAGCAATCAACGCTTCCGCGCTTGAGCTCGCTGCGCCTGGGTACCCGCTCCGGGTCCTAACTGCACTCGCGAAATGGCAGATCAGCCCATGCAGGCTGGAAATCGAAATGACCGAGAGCGCAACAACGGGCGACGGGGGCGAACTCGAAAGAACGATTTCTATGTTGCGAAAAGCAGGGGTGCAGTTTGCCATCGACGATTTCGGAACAGGCTACTCGTCGTTTTCTCGTGTTCAAAAGATTGAGGTCGATAGAATAAAAATCGATAAGTCTTTCATCGACGAGATGCATCGCAATGACAGCAAGGCACTTGTCGTCGCCATGATCGACATGGCACGAGCCAAAGGCCTTAAAATCACGGCTGAAGGTGTAGAAACGACAGAACAGCAATCCGTATTGAAGAGCCTTGGCTGGCACAGTCTACAGGGATTTCTACTCTCCCGTCCCATGCCCCGGCCTGCCGTGGTCGCGCTTATGTTAAAGATACGACAGGAATCGAGCGACGCGATTGCGGTCTTGCCAAGTAGTTGATGTGCGGCACTATTGAGAATGTATTACAATCCATATATAGTTTTGCAAATGCACGCAGATATCTGGATAAGGGCCGGCTGCCCAATTTTCAGCAGCGCCGCGACTACCTAAGCCCTGTCGCTTTTGCCGCGCGGATCGCTTCCATCTGCTTAGGTTATGTTGACAAAGTATGGCAGCCATATCTTCGCCGCGGCGATCGCCAGGAATGCGGCGAACCCTTGCTCAGCCCAACGGCGGAACCGGACATAGACCGAGTTCCACTTTCCATATCGCTCATGCATATCACGCCAAGGGCACCCCACCCGAAGTACGTGCAGCATGCCGTTCATGAACTGGCGGTTACCATGCGAAGGACGAGATTTTCGCCCCCGCTCCGCGGGAAGAAGCGGCTCCACGATCCGCAATTCTGCATCGGTAAGATCACCACGTGCCATCACTGTCTCCTGAAAGACAGCCTTGAACTCAGACCTAAGCTGATTTGAGAAGGCACTTTGTCAACATGACCTAGGCGCGGAAAGCCGCAAACCGATCCCAGAGGTCCTCGAGTAAATTGCAATGAAAACATAGCACTAACTCGCAACGCCGATTTTCCAACGCGATCGTTGCCGTAACCGAAATCCACAATGCCGATTGCAGGCGACCCGCACCATAGACCATTCGCACTAATTGATCTTGTCCTGCAGGCACTCAAATATCGGCGTCTCGTCAATCGACCGCTGACGGATGAGGAGTGCGGAGCCGCGCCGACTAGCCGGACCGATCGACAAGACCAGAACGTCTATGAAGATCACGTTGAAAAACACTGGAGCAAACCATGCAGAAAAGCACCGAAATAAGGAAATTGTGCGAAGCGGAAATCAAGGACGTGTCCGGCGGCGTTCATCTCGGCGGGCTCGTCGACCGGCTTGCCCAATACCTCTGGAGCCGAAGCCTGTAATTCGGGGTGACGAGTCAGCTCTTGAACGAAAACGCGTCGGTTGCCAACCATGATCTTGGGTCGGAGCTTGGCACGCCCGAACGCGCCTTCGACGCCGTCATCACGATCAGGCAGTGCGGAGATTTTCTAGGTTTCACCAGCGATCCCGCATCAGCCCTCCAATGCAAAAACATTAGACATGGTAGGCAATGATGAGTGAAGCCGCCCGCAAGCATGCGGAACCACAGGACGCCAAAGCCTCTCCCCCTCCACCGCACAACAACCTGTTTCGACAGGAAGCGTTGGCCAGCCAGAACGCCCGGCTGGAGGGTGAGGTGATCCTCACTCAGCCATTGGCGTCACGCGTACTCGGCTATGCGGGCATGGCGATCGTCGTAGCGGGCTTGCTTTTCCTTTCGACCGCAACCTATGCCAGGATGGAAAGTGTATCCGGCTGGGTCGTACCTGAGGGCGGCATTATCAGGATTGGCGCACGGCAAGGTGGTATCGTCGAGCGTATCAACGTCGTTGAGGGAGACGAGGTACAGGTAAATCAAACGCTTGCGCAGGTGCGTATATCCTCTGATTTCAACAGCGGTAATGCCGGCACGCTTCTGGAGAACCAACTGCGGACGGAAGCAGAGGCGGCAGCGGCTCAGGCCGCGGCAACAAAGGGGCAGTTGCAGGCCGAACGAGAGCAGGTCAGCTTGCGCAAAATCGCTCTTTTGCGCGAACTCGATGAAACCCGATCCGGCCTGACCGTGCTGGAAGAGAAGGCAGACCTTCTCAAACTGAACGTCGCACGCGCCACCCAATTAGCCGCACAAGGTGCCTTTACCCAGAAAGGCCTTGAGGACGCTCGAATGGGAGAGCTGGTGGCGCGCCAGGATGTCTCCCAGGCAAAAGCGTCGATCCTCAACTATGAACGGCAGATCAGTGATCTTGACGCGCGCCACCGCACCCTGCCGCTGGAAATCGACGCAGCGCAGGCACAGGCGCGTGTGTCGCAAGCGGCGCTGGCCCAACGCCAGACCGAAGCGGCGGTCCGCCATAACTATATCGTCGGCGCAACGGTTTCCGGCCGCGTCGTGGCACTGCCCGTCAGTCAGGGCCAGGATGTTGCGGCAGGAACTATGATCGCAGCTATCACGCCCGCCGGTAGCAAGCTCGAGGCGGAGCTTTTCGTTCCTTCGCGCGCGGCCGGTTTTATCAAGCCGGGCCAGGACGTTCGGCTGATGTATCAGGCGTTTCCGTATCAGAAATTTGGCAGCGCCGAAGGCACGGTTGTGCAGGTATCGCGCACGGTGCTTGGCCCCGACGAAATTTCCGTACCTGGCCTGCAGCTGAATGAACCGGTTTTCCGGGTGAAGGTGAGGCTCGATCGTGAACTCGTCAGCGCCTACGGGCAGGACATGCCCGTTCAACCTGGCATGCTGCTCTCAGCCGATGTGATCATCGATCGCCGCACGCTACTGGAGTGGCTGCTCGATCCTCTTTATGCAGTGGGGCGGATGGGATGAGCTTGCAGGAACTCAATTTTTCACGCAGCCGCAGGCTCCCTGTCGTGCTTGCCAGTGAGGGGGCGGAGTGCGGGCTTGCGTGTCTGACCATGGTTGGCAGCTATCACGGTCACAATATCGACCTCAACGGACTACGGCAGCGGTTTCCGCTTTCGATGAGTGGTGCAAACTTGCGCGGCCTAATGCAGATGGCGAGCAAGCTGTCGCTTGCGCCGCGAGCACTTCGTGTCGGCCTAGACGCCCTGTCGAAGGTAAGCCTGCCCGCCATCCTGCATTGGGATTTCAACCATTTCGTAGTTTTGAAATCTGTCTCGGGTAAGAAGGCGGTCATCCACGATCCGGCACTGGGCATGCGCGAACTGCCGCTGCAGGAGTTTTCCCGGCATTTCACCGGGGTGGTGCTGGAACTGGCACCGGCTCCGGTTTTTGACAAGATCGAAGCGACGGAAACGCTGCAGCTGACCGATCTCTGGTCACGGCTTACCGGCATCTGGCCGGCGATTTTTCAGATTATGGGTTTGTCCCTTGCCTTCCAGATCGCGTCATTCGGCATTCCATTCCAGATTCAGTTGGTGGTTGACGAGGCGATTGGACGTGCGGATAGAGACCTTCTGGCGGTGCTGGCGCTGGGTTTTGGCGCCTTATTCATCGTCCATGCTGGGCTGGAGGCCGTGAGGGCCTGGGTGGTCAGGATTCTCGGATCTATGATGCTGTTCCAGATCGTTGGCAATCTTGTTCGTCATCTCCTGCGACTGCCATCTTCATTCTTCGAAAAACGGCATGTTGGCGACATCATATCGCGGATCGAATCGACCAGTGCCATTCAGGATGCCGTAACGCGCGGCATGGCGGTGGCGCTGATCGACGGTCTGATGGCGCTTGTGGCGGCCTTCATCCTGTTCCTCTATTCGCCACTTCTGGCATTCGTCGTCTGCCTCTCGCTGCTCATGGTTCTAGCTGCGTCCTTTGCCTTTTATCCTGTCATGCGCTCCCGCACGCAGGAGCAATTAATTGCCTCGGCGAAGGAACAGTCACAGCTGATGGAGACGGTACGGGCAGCCACCACGATCAAGATCATGGGTGGAGAATCCGAACGGGAGAGCAACTGGCGCAATCGCTACGCCTCGGTCATAAACGCGTCGATTTCGCTCGGCAGATACGAGATCACGCTGAAGCTGGTTCACAGCATCATCATCGGGTTACAGACTGTTATTGTGATCTATCTCGGCGCGCGATCCATCCTCAATGCCGACGGCCTGTCGATTGGCATGCTGATGGCTTTCCTGTCCTTTCGCCAGACGTTCAGCGACCGAACGATGTCGCTGGTGGCCGAGATTATCCAGTTCCGGCTTCTCAAAGTGCATCTCGATCGCATCGCCGATATCGCGATGGCACAAGGTGCCATCCAGTCGAGTGCCGGCGCCGTCACCCACGAGGCTCGTGGCGCAATCGAGCTAAGCGACATTTCGTTTCGCTACGGCACCTCCGATCCGCTTGTGTTGGAAGACGTCAATCTGAAGATCGAGACGGGGGATTATGTGGCAATCACCGGCCAGTCGGGTGGAGGCAAGAGCACTCTGTTCAAGCTCATCCTAGGCCTGCATGAAGCGGAGACAGGTGAAATCCTTCTCGACGGGCGCAGGGCGACACCGGAATTGTGGCAGGCATGGCGCAGCCACATCGGCGTGGTAGCGCAGGACGACCGCCTCCTTTCCGGATCAATCGCCGACAACATCGCCTTCTTCGATCCCAATCTGGACATGGAGCGCGTTGTCATGGCCGCAGCGGCGGCCCGTGTTCACGACGACATTGTAAAAATGCCGATGCAGTACCTCTCTCTGATAGGAGATATGGGAGCGGCACTTTCCGGTGGTCAACGCCAGAGACTACTTCTGGCGCGGGCGCTCTATCGGCAACCGAAGCTATTGCTGCTTGATGAAGGGACAGCAAATCTTGACGAGCAAACGGAGGAAGAAATCGCCATGCTGGTTGCGTCGCTTCCGATCACCCGCATCGTCATCGCCCATCGTCCGGCCCTGATACGCAATGCTTCAAGAGTTTTTCGGGTACAGAACGGTCGGGTGCACGACGTACCTTTGTCGCCCAACGGATTGTCGCCAGTCACGTCATGAGGCGGCTTCGTGGGATGACGTCCCCCTTTCACGATGGCCTATAGCACATTCGCGCGAGTTGATGCCGCCCTGCCCGGCAGCCATGTTCGCAACCGGGAGAGGCACCGAAGTCTGTCCCCGCAATGTTTCAGGTAATAGGAGGCCTAGATGGAGAATGACAAGCGCGAGCACCGGGTGCTGAACGAAGAGGAAACCAATGCCGTTGCCGGCGCCGGCTTCGATCGCATAACGACTCTTGCAATCGGTGAAGAAGATGGCGGCGGCCGGGCAACGACCCTTGCTGTCGGTGAGGAAGACGGCGGCGTAATCCACTTCCCGGTGCTGGAAGCAAAGCTGCACGGTTGATTGTAGACTTGTTGCTATCCATCGGGTCGGTCCGGTTTGCCCGGACCGACCTTCCCGATCAGACAGGTTGCGGCTGAAAGGCCAAGCGAAGGCAGAACGATCATGATTTTAGTTTGCGGCGGCCAGAACGACCCCAATCTGCGGGTTCTCATTCACCGATTGAAAGCGCGGGACCTTTCGTTTCGCACTTTGCTGGTCGGTCCGGATACGCCTCCACGGGTTCGGCTCGATATCCAAAACGATACATTCGAGCTTGAGGGCGAAACCTTGCGCCCAACGGCCTATTTCATTCGCCAGGACGTCTTTCTCTACGAGACCGCGGACTTCGCCTATGCCCATGCACAGGCTCATAACTGGTATTATACACTTCGGGGATGGGCCGAGAGCCGCACTGATGCCAAGTTGTGCAACCGCCGCACCGGACTGCGGGAGAACAACAAGATCCATAACCTGATCGAAGCGGCAAAAATCGGCCTCGTCATTCCCCGGACAATCGCGACGAACGCTTTCGAGGAATTTGCCGGCCGAGCCGAAGCGCTAATCCAGAAGCCGGTTGCGGGTGGAGACTATACTACGCTTCTGAGCGTATTGACCGGCCAGAAAGGCGGCCCGCGCTTTGTGCAACCTCGCCTCAACCGCCCCGAAATCCGTATCTACCGTATAGGGGCACGACTTCTGGCGTTTGAACTGCAATCGCCGGAACTCGACTACCGACAGACGCGCGATGTCGAAATCCGGCCGGTCGCCGTCCCGGATGCGGTCGGCGACAAGCTGCTTGCGCTTTGCGACCGGCTCGAGCTTGATTTCGCGGCGGCCGACTTCATGGTCGCTGATCATGGGAAATTGAATTTCCTCGAAGTCAACTCACAGCCGATGTTTGCCGCTTTCGATCGCATCGCCGATGGCGCAGTTTCCGATGCAATCATCGACCACCTTCTCGACACCGGCGAACAGGTCTGCGTGGATTGCGACAAGGATCGTCAACGCATCCTTGCTTTGGTCTAGAAACGCGCCGTACCGGCGAGATTCAGCTATTGAAATTTACCGTGCCCAGCCCATTTCGACCCCTCCGGAAGTCATGCTTACTCAGGAAACGTCGACGGGCAAAATCCGGCGCTCTACCGGCATCCAATCCGCTTACATCGCCTGGTTTAGAGCAGGTGCGGCAGAGGAGAACTTAGCCTTGCGAGAAGACACAATCATTGTCGCAGACGATCACCCAGTGTTCCGAGACGGTCTAACGACGCTGCTGACGCGAATGATGCCGAACGCCGAGATTACCGCAACGGACACGTTCGATGACGCTCTCACGTTGGCCCGCTCGCGGCAGGAGCCGCCGTCAATGTTCATACTGGACCTGTTCTTCACCAGGCGCAGCATCAAGGATGACTTGCCTGCCCTCAGGCGTGAATTCGCAAGTTCGTCGATTGTCGTCGTCTCGATGGCAGACGACAGGCTCACCATCGATGACGTTCTTGCCTGCGGGGTCAACGGCTTCATCAACAAGGCCGTTCATCCCGAGGTTCTGACGGAAGCTCTGACGGCGATCCGCGAAGGCGATGTCATCACGAGAGTTCCGGAGGCGGATACGATCACCACCCCGCTTTTGACGGACAGGCAGTCCGATGTGCTTCGCTATATTGCCGAAGGCAAGAGCAACAAGGAGATCGCCATCGTGCTCGGCATATCGCCATCCACGGTGCGGATTCATGTATCCGCCCTGTTCAGGGCGCTCGGCGTCACAACCAGGGCCGCTGCTGTCTCGCAAGCCGTCAACGATGGCCTGCTACCCATGCGCGCCTGATTTCCAAGTACCGGACGTTCAGCTGCGGTCCGACGCGTCCATCGCGGCCGCCATGATGACGGACCTCAGCTCGGCCGGGCGTACCGGTTTTGACAAGATCGGGATCGTCTCGTCGCCAGTGTCTTCGCGTACACGAGCCGCATCATGCCCGCTCATCACGACAGCCGGCACATCCCAATCTGCCAATCGGCGGACCTCCGCAATGCAGTCCGAACCGGTGACATTGCCGCCGAGATCGAAATCAGTGATGAGAAGATCGCAAAAGATCGAGCGTACGGGGATCGCCTGCATGGCCTCTACCTCGCAGCCCCACCGGCGCAAAAGGCTTGCCGTCGCGTTTAACACCGCCTCATCATCCTCGACCAACAGGATCTGCAGCCCTTCGACGCTGGCGGTCGGGCGCGCCGGCGGACGCCCGACGGATGGTGTGGGAGCTGCCGCGACGGGAATGCCCGACAGGCTCACCATCGTTCCGCGCCCACGGTGAGAGGTAAGATGGACCTCCAAGGACAGAAGCTTGGCAAGCCGCGACACAATGGAGAGCCCCAGCCCGACGCCCTCGATGTCACGGTCACCGCGTTCGCGGACCTGGTAAAATTCGTCGAAGACCCTGGCCTGGTGGCTATCTTCAATCCCCGGCCCTTGATCAACGACGGATAAAGCCAGCGTCACGCCCTGACGCCGACAGCCGATAAGGATCGTTTTACCGGGGGCGTATTTGATTGCGTTGTTGACGATGTTCTGCAGCATCGTCGTCAACAAGGCGCGGTCGCTGATGACACGCTGGCCGCATTTTACGATCCGGATCTGACAGCCATTTCGCAACCCGTTTTCCGAGTTCTGCCGAACGACATCCTCCACAATATCGGCAATCGCGATGTTTTCGAACTTCGGCACAACACGTCCGCTGTCGAGCGTCGAGACATCCAGCAACGATTTGAACAGGCGGGAGACGCCCTGGAGCGAGCGGTCGATGTTATCGACCATCTCCAGTTCCTTTCGAGCAAGCCCCGCATCACGCAGACACGCCGTGAACAAGCTGATCGCGTGTATCGGTTGCCTGAGATCGTGGCTTGCCTGGGCAAGGAATTTCGATTTGGAAAGGCTGAGTTCCTTTTCCGCAATATAGGCCGTCTGCAGACGGCTCAGGAGAATGCCTACATAGATCGGCAGCATCAATGTCGTCACGATCATCGTAATGCCGAGATAGACATTTTTCTGCCAGTAGTCGCTAAAGCTCATGGTGACGAGAAGTGACCCCACCAGAATAGCGGTTGCTCCCCAGAGCGCTTCACGTCCGTAGCGAAGCCCATGGCCGACGACAGTGCAAAGCGCAAATGCGTAGATCGGCATAAACGGGGCGCCCCCGAGCGCCATGGCAATTGTCATAGCCGAATAATCGTGGAGCATCGCGATCCAATGTCGCCAACCCTGGCCATAGCTGGACTTCACCACCCAGAGAAGGAAAAGAAGCGAGGTCATTAGGGTTGCTATGCCGAGATAGATCAGCCTCCCATCTTCCGGATCAGCAAGCCCCGTGCCGACGAGAATGGCGCCGTAAGTCGTCATGCAGACGATCGAGGTGACCCGTAGAACGGCGTGGGCCAGATCGGTATTGATGTCGTTTTTCAGATTGATTGCCAATTTGCCCCCCAGATTTGCCCTTGTGACTGTCTCACCGAAAAATGTTTCCAGCCATTAGTACTGGTGTTCTATCGGTGATCACATTGAGGTGAGCCATTGGCGACCCGTTTTGGCGGCATCCTCACGGAGCGGCGGCGAAATGTGTGCTGGAGTGTTGGCGACAGGTCCGCCATAGGCCGGGTAGGTGCCGCAGAGGCTCTCACATATAGACCTGTGCCGGTAGGTAACGACGGCGGTCTTCGTCCGCCGTCGCTGATTGTCGTCAGATCATTGTGCAGCGTAATACATTGCCATGCCGGAAGAGACGATCGATGCGCCGAGCATTACTCCCATACCGACCGGGGTCAGAGCCGCAGCGCCCAAAGCGCCCATCGCCAGGAATCCGCCGGCGGCCCCAAGCGCTGCTCCATAGCCCGTATCGTTAGAGATACCACCGCTGACGGCCTCGATTTCGCTCGGGTCGAGCTCAAACATCGCCATGTCTTTGTTTGCGTTTTCAACATGTGGATTGTTCATAATTTTTCCTTTCATGTGAACACGGGATCGACGTCAGTCCGAATTTTTCATAACACATTTACGCACACGCATCGCCCCCTAAACGAGGCGACGGAAACGTTCACTTGCCAATGAAAAATCCGCCCCGGACTAGGGTATGGATGCCGACGTGATCCCAATCACAAATTAGGCCAGTTAAGTCGCTGCTACTATTAGGGCACATGTACTAGGTCGGTTCAGTTTTCACCGCTTTGGACCATTCCTTACGATCCAATCTTTCAGCTTTGGACACTCAGCTCTCAAAGTCAGCGACACCGCGAAAAATCTCCACTGTGTCTCCGTGATCCCCGTCAAAATCGAAGCGATTCTGGTTAGAGTGCGTCGGGAAGCCGATTAAAGCCTCCTTTCTGGTTTGGGACTGGAAGAACCTCAGGATGCGCTAGACTAAATGTTCGCCTGGGACCGGGTGACCCGTCTCACAATATGCAGGTATCGAGGGTTGCGAGAGCGATGCCCTCGTAGAGCCTCATGCATAGGAGACGGGCCATGGACGAGACTATCACATCGGCTTGGTTGTTCATAAAGAGACGATCGCGGTGTCGCTGGCTGACGGCGGTGGGCGTGGTGACGCGCGCGCGTTTGGCCAAATCGCCAATACACCAACGGCCCTGGCCCGCATGCTGGCCAAGCTTTCGTAGCCAGCGTCAACACCGGATCCTGTTTGTCGAAGATGAGGCACTGATCCGAATGGTCATGGCGGAAAACCTTGCAGACCAGGGTTTTCTGATTGAGGAGGCCGGGTCTGCGACCGAAGCGATGGAGCGCCTCCACGTCCTGGATGGTCAGATCGACGGTGTGGTCCTCGACCTTGGACTTCCCGATCGCCCCTGCGATTTCTTGGCTAGCGAAATTTGCGATCTCAGACCGGATCTGCCGATCGTTGTTGCCTGCGGACATAGCGAAGAGCAGATGCGGTCACGGTTCCCAGATACAGAGCGGATGGCCTTCGTCGGAAAACCCTATGACACTGAAGCTTTGGTTCAGGCGCTGAAGACCTTGTGGGCAGAGGGCAACATCAGCTAGCCAATGCGGCGTATCCGCTTGTTTGAGGCGGCAGCTAGCCTATTGGTCTCGTGGTCAGCTGAGATCAGAGCTTTACAGCTATCGCTTGATAAGTCGCCACGAAGGACCTCTTGACGGGTCACTGTCATACTTGTTCACTCGGCACTATGTGCAAAACTCCGAATGCCGCGCTGATCAGAGTTTCCATCGACGAGATCAATCCGGACGTCTGGCGCCGCTTGATCCTGCCGATCCATTGGAACCTGGAACAGTTGCACCTTGGCATACAGGCCGCGTTCAATTGGTGGAACTATCACCTTTATGAATTTCGCATCGGCGGTCTACGCTATGGCGACGTCGAGATCCTGACCGAAGACGCGACTGACGAGGATCCTCGGGTCTTCGATCAAACAGAGGTTCGGCTGCTGGATTTCGAGGAAGGCGCAGTGTTGCGCTACCACTATGATTTCGGGGACGGCTGGCGGCACACGGTTGCGATCGAAGAGTTTTTGACGCTCGCCACTGCGCCGAAACAGGGCAGCTGTATCGCCGGCGAAAGAGCGCGTCCGCCTGAAGATGTTGGCGGCGTGTCTGGTTACGAGCGGTTCCTCGACATCATCGCCGACCCGGGTGATCCCGAGTTCGAAGAGACCATGCGCTGGTGCGGTGGTCATTTCGATCCGGAATGGTTCGACCTTGCGATGACCGACAAGGATCTCCGGAATGCTCTTCGGTCGAATGCCAAACGACGGCTGTATCAACCGAAGCCCAAAACGGCTCCGAAGAAATGAGTTAGCGAGCGATCGAGCCCTTCGGCAAGAGCCCCATGGATTGAAGCGATCTAGCCGAAGGAATGGCGACCAACTCACAGGATCAAATAGGCTGGCTGCAATTAGCCCGCCGCTATCGACGTCGGAGCCGCTCTCGAAGCCATGAGTTTTCCTGGCGCAGCTTTGCCGCCAGCATCGTCTTTAGAAGACGGTCCTCATATTATATTCAATAAAATCACTTGCGTTCAGGTTTAGAGCAATTGCGGCATCGGCCTCTGCGGCCTGGAGAAAACACTGGCGTTGAAGTGATATCACAACTCAATGCCGCGTATAAATCTGGAAGCAGTTGGGCCGACGTCGCTAAGCAAAATACCAGCGAACAAAACGGTCTTTTACCCCGTCGACATGCGCTTCCATCGCCGCGCGTGCACGAGGAGCATCGCCGGCGGCAATGGCCTCCAGAACGGCTATATGCTCGGCCGCCTGATGTTCAAAACTCTTTTCCATTCGCACGACATGGCACATGCGCGCCCGCTGACGGATGTTTTGGACATACTGTTTCAGCACCGGTCGGCCACTGGCTTCCGCGACAAACTCATGGAACTCGTCGTCGTATTTCCAGAACGGCTCCAGCTCCATTTGGGGATGGGCCACGACTTCCCGGCTCTTTAGAAGAATGGCATCAACACTTGCTGGCACATGGCGCTGTGCCGCCTGTGCGGCGGCCTCGCCTTCCAGCATTCGCCGAATGATGAGGATGTCCATCAGTTCCTCGATTGCCACTTGCTTGATCACGATCGTGCCATTGGACAGGCGTTCAACCAACCCCTCCCCCACAAGGCGATTGATCGCAGCCCGCATCGGCGTCCTCGACGCGTTCAACTGGTCCGCCAGAGCGCGCTCGGTAAACACTTCGCCGGGCTTCAGTTCCTGTGCAAGGATGAGGCTGCGGACATACTGGTAGGCCTGTTCCGTTAAGTTGACGGACTTTTTGCCTGCGGTCCTGACGATTTCTGCGGCCTCGGCCATGTGATGTCTCCCAACTGGTAGCGTGTGCGGTCAAGCACTCCACAACTATCCTCGTTACTGCAGGCGCCCGCCGAACTCCAGCCGATTGACCGGCACCGCACCCTTTCGCAACAAATTATGCTGCAACGCAATGAAACTCTTTACATCGGACTTTTTCCCGATAAAAATCCCACGTGTATCCGCTTGGGATACCACAGGTATTCAGGCCTGGTAAAGCGCATCGTCAGACGGAGTTCCCTTGTGAAGTTGCATGCCCGCCCACTTTCCGCGGAAGCCTTTTCGGAGTTCGGTGAAGTGATCGCCCATCGGGGCAGTGATCGCCGCCACTACTTCCCGCTCAAAGGCCAGAAAGACCTAGGTCAAGCATTCTGGGTGACAAAGATCGCTGAAGCAATCTCGTTTCCTTTTGAAATTTCACAGATGGAGCGGCATCCCTATTCCGATCAGGCTTTCTTCCCGCTGTCAGGCCAGCGCATGCTGATCGTCGTCTGCCCCACGCTTGCAGATGGTGGGCCGGACCTGTCGGATCTTCGCGCCTTCGTTTCGGAACCCGGTCAGGGCATCCTTTATCGTCGCAATGTCTGGCACGCCGGCATGTCGGTCCTCGATCTTCCTGCGGAATTCGTGGTGACGATGGCGATGGAGCGCTCGGCCGCCGATACGGATATCTTTCTGCCCCTGGAAAAGCCCTTCCACGTCGATTTCAAGGAACTCGTCTGATGCAGGCAAAGCACCCGCAGCGCAATTTCGAGGGCTATGGCCCGACGCCGCCCGATCCTAAATGGCCGGGCGGCGCGAAGCTGGCACTAAATTTCGTCATCAATGTCGAGGAAGGCTCAGAGCCTTCGATCGAGGATGGTGACCCGGCCACCGAATCCGCGCTGACGGAAGGCGCTTCCGGCAGCTTTCCCGGCCGTGATCTGGCGGCGGAATCGATGTTCGAATATGGCAGTCGCGTCGGTTACTGGCGCATTGCCCGCCTGTTCGAAGAGCGCGAGATGCCGGCGACGATCATGGCGTGTGGCCTTGCACTGGAGCGCAACCCGAAAATTGCCGCCCATGTGCGCGACAGCGAACTCTTCGATATCTGTGCCCATGGCTGGCGTTGGGAACATCACCGCGCATTGACGCGCGACGAGGAGCGCGAGCGCATAGCCCGCACCGTCGCGTCGATCAAGCAGACGACGGGGCGTGCACCCGATGGCTGGTATTGCCGCTACGGACCGAGCACCAACACCCGTTTACTGCTTAGCGAAAACGGCAGTTTTCTTTATGACAGCGACGCCTACAATGATGAGCTGCCCTATTGGCTCGACGTTAACAGCAAGAGCCACCTCGTCGTCCCTTACAGCCTGACTAATAACGACGCAAAATTCCTGCGCGGCGCAGTCGATAGCGGCGAGGCTTTCTTCCGCATGCTGCGCGAAAGCTTCGACATGCTGATCGCAGAAGGTACAACCGCACCGAAGATGATGTCTATCGGCCTGCACCTGCGCATTGCCGGTCATCCCGGTCGCGCCTCGGGCCTCAAGCTGTTTCTCGAATACGTTGCCCGTCACGGCGATGACGTGTGGGTCACTACCCGCTCCGATATCGCCCGCCACTGGCATCGCCACCATCAACCGCAAGCATAGTTCGACAAAAGGGGAACTTAAAAAATGAAGAAAATGCTTCTCTCTACCATCGCCGGCCTCATGGCACTGACAATGGCATCGGCCGCCACCGCCCAGGATGCGAAACCACTTGTCGTCGGTTCCGACTTCGGCGTTGCCCCGTGGATGGTGCGCGGCGCGAACGGCCCCGAAGGCTTCGGCGTCGACCTGATCAACGCCATTGGTGAAAAGATCGGCCGCCCGAAGGTCGAGATCACCGACGTCAACTTCTCGGGTCTGTTTGCGGCACTCTTCGCCAGCCGCATCGACATTACCGTCAACCCGCTCAACATCACCAAGGACCGCAGCGAGAAGATGCTCTTCGCCGAGCCGATCTTCGCAACCGGCAACGGTTTTATCGTCGCCAAGGGCAACAAGATTGCCGGCTTCGAAGATCTGAAGGGCAAGGCGATCGCCGTTAACCGCGGCACGCTGTCGGACACCTGGGCGACCGCCAACGCCGAAAAATACGGCTTTGAAGTCCAGCGTTACGATACATTCCCGGATTCCGTCCAGGCCGTTCTGACGCGCCGCGCCTTCAGCGCACTCAACGAAATCCCGACCACGGTCTATGCCGCGAGCAAGAACCCGATGATCGAAGTCGCCTTCAAGGATTTCGACGGCCGCAAGTTCGGCTATGCTTTCCGCAATGAAGACGTGGCGCTGCGCAATCAGGTAGAAGACGCGATCGAATGCCTGAAGCAGGAAGGCGTGCTCGTTGCCCTTTACGAAAAGTGGTACAACGAGAAGCCGGCTCACGACAGCCCGCTCAGCACGGTCTATCCTGGCTATGGCGCTCCGGGCTTCACCGGCTACGACGCCACGCCGCATGAACTTGCCTGCAAATAAGTCCGGAAACCGAAGCCGCTGATCAATGATCGGCGGCCTCTTTCGGGAGCGCGCGATGCAGAAAATTATCGACAACTATCTCAATTGGGAAATCCTCAAAGAGGCGTTTCCCGAAGTGCTGGCGGGTTTCTGGGTCACGGTCCAGGCGTCGCTGGCCGTCATCGTCATCGGTCTTCTGACCGGGCTTGCACTTGCAGTGCTTCGCTGTTTGCGCAACCGTGTGATCGATGGGGTGATCACCACCTTTATCGAGATCTTCCGGACCCTGCCGCAGCTGGTCGTGCTCATATTCGTCTATTTCGGCCTGCCCTATCTCGGCATCACGCTGTCTCCCTTCCTGGCAACAGTCTTCGGCCTTTCCGCCGTGCTGTCAGCCTTCGCTGCGGAAATATTCTGGGCGTCGATCGTTGCCGTACCGAAAGGACAGTGGGAGGCCGCGACAGCGCTCGCCTTCAAGCCCTGGCGCACACTTGCTTTCATCATCCTGCCGCAGGCCGTCCGGCTTGCGCTGCCGCTCGTGACCAACCGGTCGATAGCGATTACCAAGGGCACCGCACTCGGCGTCGCCGTCTCGATGCAGGAAACCCTCGGCAGCGCCCAGAGCATCATGTCAATCAAGGCCAATCCCTCGCCGCTGACGCTCGCCGCCTTTTTCTATCTTCTGTTCTTCATCCCGCTGGTGGCCTTCAGCCGCTATGTGGAACGTCGATTTTCGCATTGAGGAGAAACGGACATGGAACTTCTTCTACTCAATTTTGCCAATATCGACTCCCTGAAACTCGTCTATCCGCTGCTGCTGCAGGGCCTGCAGCTTACATTGCTGTTGGCGATCGTCGCTCTGCCCCTGTCGCTGCTCTCCGGCCTGACCGTCGCCGTCACCTACAGTTTCGCCGGTGCGCGGGTTCGCAAGCTGATGGTTATCTTAATCGACCTGCTGCGCGCTTTCCCGGTCCTCGTGCTTCTGGTGCTGATCTATTATAGCCTGCCGTTTTTCGGCCTAACGCTCGGCAGCTTCACCGCCGTGGTCGTCGCGCTTGTCATCAACAACACCGGCTATTTCAGCGAAATCTTTCGCGCCGGCCTGGAGTCGATCCCAAAGGGTCAGCATGAAGCGGCGGCGGCACTGGGCTTTCATAAGTTCCGCGGCATGATCTACATCATCCTGCCGCAGGCGGTCCGCAAAGTCGTAGCGCCCCTCGCCAGCAACTCGCTCGAACTGGTCAAGACAACGTCGATCGCTTCGCTTGTCGCCCTTCCGGAACTGCTGCGTTCAGCACGCGTTGCCCAGGAACAGACCTACAATCCGACGCCGTTGACCGCAGCCGCCGTCATCTTCTTCATCATGCTCTGGCCCTTCTCCCATTGGGTTTCGCGCTTGGAGCGCAAAGCCATCATCGGAAAGGCGTGACCGCGTGCGCATTCTGATTACAGGCGGCACCGGCTTTGTCGGTCTTGCAACGGCTGAAGCACTTCTCAAGGCCGGCCATGACGTGACGCTCTTCGCCACGGCCGGAATGCCGGATGCCTTCGTGCACGCGGAAGAACTTGCCGGCGTAGCCGTCATACTGGGCGATATCTGCTGCGAAGCGGATGTCGGAGCGGCGATTGCAAAGTCAAGGCCGCAGGCGGTCCTGCATCTGGCCGCCATGACGCCCAACCTGGAAGCCGAGCGGGAAATGGCGACGCGGATCATAACCGTCAATGTCGGCGGCACCGCGACGCTCCTGAAGATGCTGCGTCACGCACCGGAGCTGACCCGTATCGTCGCGACGAGCAGCGTTGCCGTCTATGGTCATGTTGATGTCGAGGACGGCCCGATAGCCGAGGGCAGCTTTTCCCCCAATCCGGCAAGCCTATACGGCATCACCAAGGTCGCAGCGGAAGACACGGCGCTGCGCCTTGCATCGCTTTACGGCTTCGACCTGAGGATCGCGCGCATAGGCCCGCTTTTCGGCCCGTGGGAATATCACACCGGCGTTCGTCCGCTGCTGAGCCCGCATGCGCAGATCCTGTCGCAATGGCGCAAGGGTTCTGTCGCGACGCTGGCTCGCCCGCTGGCTGGCGACTGGCTCTACAGCCGCGACGCAGCGGCCGGTCTCGCCGGACTTCTCACCGGCAATGGCTTGAAGCACACCACCTACAATATCGGTGCAGGTGCGTGCGAAACGGTCCTCGATTGGGCAAACGCCTTCTCGACGCTCGTCTGCGGGAATGGCGCGGCACTTGCTGCCGCGCACGAAGCGGCCAGCGTCACCGTGACGATGGCTCAGGATCGCGCGCCGCTCTCTATCGAGCGGCTCTCGTCCGACACCGGTTATCACATCCATTATCGCGGCGAGACCGCCGCCATCGACCATGCCGAATGGCTTACCCGTTTTGACCCGCTTCCGAAGAGGATCAGCGCATGAATACCGTCAACCTCGGCCGCACCGTGATCGAGATGCGCGCCGTCACCAAATCCTATTCGAACTTCAAGGCGCTGGACGGCATCGATCTCGATGTCGCGCGCGGCGAACGTATCGTCATCTGCGGTCCGTCCGGTTCCGGAAAGTCGACGCTCATCCGCTGCATCAACGGGCTTGAGACCTTTGACACCGGCTCGATCACCGTCGATGGGATTTCGATCGGCGCAAGCGCCCGCAATCTGGACAAGGTGCGCCAAGAAGTCGGCATGGTGTTCCAGCACTTCAACCTCTTCCCGCATCTGACGGTCCTGCAGAACCTGATGATCGCGCCGATGAAGAACCGCGGCAAGACGCGCTCCGAGGCGGAAGCGCTTGCTCGCCATTACCTGGAGCGCGTTCGCATCGCCGATCATGCACACAAGATGCCGTCCCAGATTTCCGGCGGCCAGCAGCAGCGCGTCGCCATCGCCCGAGCGCTCTGCATGGAGCCGCAGATCATGCTGTTCGACGAGCCGACCTCGGCGCTTGACCCGGAAATGATCAAGGAAGTGCTTGACGTGATGGTGGAGCTTGCTCGCGAAGGCATGACCATGGTTTGCGTCACACACGAAATGGGCTTTGCCCGATCGGTCGCCGGCCAGGTCATCTTCATGGATCGCGGTACGATCGTCGAGCGCAACACGCCGGAACAATTTTTCTCCTCTCCGCAGCACGAGCGGACGAAGACCTTCCTGCAGCAGGTCATCAGGCACTAGGATCATGACAATGAGATTGACTGGGAGATTGACCGGCAAAACCGCGATCGTCACGGGCGCATCCTCGGGCATCGGGCGTGCGATATCACTCCTGTTTGCACAGGAAGGCGCAACTGTCATCGCAGCCGATGTAACGACCGACGTCGTCCAAGGCGGCACACCGGTGCTGGAAGAGCTGAACAAAGTCACCGACAAGGCGATCTTCGTCAAAACGGACATTTCCAAGGGCTCGGACGTCCAATCCCTGTTCGACGATGTCGCCGGTCGTTATGGCCGCGTCGATATCCTCGTCAACAATGCCGTCATTCGCGGCGGCTCCTCGCTCGTCGATACCGACGAGGCGGAGTGGGAACGCGTCACCGATGTGAACCTCAAGGGCGCCTATCTCTGCCTTCGCGCCGCCGTACGCCAGATGGTGACCCAGGAGATCATCGGCGAGGCGCGGGGCCGTATCGTCAACATCACCTCGCAGCACGGCATGATCGCCGCACCCGGCGATTTCGCCTACGGTGTCAGCAAGGCGGGCATGGTCTACATGACCAAGCAGGTGGCCTCCGACTACGGCCATGAAAGCATCATCTGCAATGCAGTTGCACCCGGCAAGATCCTCACCGGCAAGGGTGGCCGCGCCGTCGATCCCGATATGCTAGCCTATTCCGAAAGCCGCACGCCGCTGCCCCGCCTCGGCAAGCCGATCGACGTCGCCCGCGCCGCACTGTTTCTCGCCAGCGATGAGGCGACCTATCTGACCGGCCACAATCTCATGGTCGACGGCGGCTGGATGGCGCGCTGACCAAACTGGTCAATCTATCGTTTCGACCAGCGTCCTGTGAAAAATATCAAGCGCTTTCGGCCGCCGCGGCTGCGACGACCGAAGGAGGACGATCTCGCGGTCGTAGCGCCCATCGTCATCGACTTCGGTGACGAAAAGCCCCTGCGGCTGGAAGCCGGCCCATGCCGGCACCAGGGAGTTGCCGATACCGTTTGCTACAAGAATGGCGATTGCCTCCAGTCCGTCGAGGTCGCAGAAGATGTCCGGCTGAAGATTGCGTTCTTCGATGAACAGAGCCGCCATCCGGCCTCCCCATGAACCGGGATCGTAACGGAGATAGGGCTCGCCCATGAGTGTCATTCCTATTGCGTTCGGATCGACGGCATGTTTGGACAGAAGCATGAGGCGTTCCCGGCGCAACGCATGTATGCGCAACGACTTCGGGATCGCGAATGGCGGCTTCACCAAAATCGCGGCGTCAAGTTCACTGGACAGCACCGCTTCGTAAAGCATGTCCGACGTACCGGGACTGATCTTCAGCCGCAGATCCGGCGCCGTGCCCGCAAACTTTTTGAGCACCGTCGGCATCATCCCCGTCAGGGCCGTCGAGATCGCGCCGATGGCAAGTTCGCCACTCAATTCACCACCCGCCGCTTCGGCGATAAGCACCTTCGCTTCGGCGATCAGATGGCGCATTCGCGGCATCAGCGCCAGACAGGTCTCGGTCGGCCTTGCCGAATGTGCACCGCGGGCAAGCAACGCACTGCCGAGTAACGTTTCAAGCGTCTGCACCCTTTGGCTGACCGCAGCCGGTGTCAGGTTCTGGCGTCGCGCAGCCGCAGCGATCGAACCGGTTTCGATCACGGCAAGCAGGCTCTCGATAAACCGAATATCCAAAACATTTCCTTACGCTCGGAGAGAGAAAAAGGCATTAAATGTTTTTCTGAAAGCAGGCTAGAGCTTGGACGTTAATCTTGAAGGGACACCCTATGCGCTCGCTTTTTCACCTCGCCTATCACGTCAAGAACCTCGATGACTGTCGCCGCTTCTACGGCGACGTGCTGGGCTGCACCGAAGGCCGCAGCACCGATACCTGGGTCGATTTCGACTTCTACGGCCATCAGATTTCGCTTCATCTCGGCAAGCCGTTCGAGACGACGCGCACCGGCAAGGTTGGCGACCACATGGTGATGATGCCCCATCTCGGTGTCATCCTGCCACTCGACGAGTGGTTCACACTTGCCGAACGCCTCCAGAGTGGCGGCATCGCTTTCGACATTCCGCCGGTCGTCCGCTTCGAAGGCGAGCCCGGTGAACAGCGCACCATGTTCTTCTTCGATCCGAGCGGAAACCCCATCGAGGTCAAAGGCTTCAAGGATTTTGGCAGCGTTTTCGCGCAGTAATGCAACGTTTGCATCGCATCGACGAGATCCGAGTGCTACGTTAGGATCTCGTCGCAGCAACCTTAATTCCCAAGTGTACAAGGTACTGTGCTCTTGAAGGGACACGAACAGTCGCCCCCTATTACAACCGTATGGGGGATGACAGTTGTGACACCTTACAGTGTTTCATCTTTGTGCTTCCGTGTCGCCGAATATGTGTGACGCTGCCGTCAGCTTTCGAGATTCAACACTAGGCTCGGGCGAGAATCGATCTCGCCCTAACCCAAGTTGACTAGAATTCCTGCACTGTGGGACGGATCACAATCGCATTGATATCGACATCGTTAGGCTGCTCGATTGCAAAGGCAATCGCACGTGCCACGGACGATGCCGGGATGGCCTGTTCGTAGAAACCGTGCACCGTGTCGCGCGCGGTGCCGGTCGTTCCTAGCTTCAGATCGCTCTCAACGGCGCCCGGTTCGATCGACGTGACGCGTACGGCACTTCCGACCTCCATGCGCAGCCCCTCCGCGATCGCGCTGACCGCGAACTTCGTGCCGGAATAGACGGTACCGCCCGGCGCAAAGACTTTGATGCCCGCGACGGAGCTCAGGTTGATGATATGACCGCTCTGCTGCGCGAGGAACAAGGGCAAGGCAGCGGCGATCCCATAGAGGGTGCCTTTGATGTTCACGTCGATCATCGCGTCCCACTCGTCCGTGTTGACTTCGGACATCGGCCGGATCGGCATAATGCCCGCATTGTTGATGATGACATCGAGGCGGCCGAAGTCTTGAACCACGGTCTCGACGACAGCCTTGACCTGATGCTTGTCGGTTACATCCATCACGTACACCCGGATGTCCCCGCCCTGCGCTGCGATTTCGGCTCGGACTGCATCGAGCTTGTCTTGGCGCCTTGCGGCAATCGCTACCTTTGCGCCCCTTGCCGCCAGAGTTCTGGCGACCTCCGCTCCGATGCCTGTGCTGGCGCCGGTAATGAGAACGACTTTGTCTTTGATCATGATCTTTTCCTTGAGTTTGGTGGGGTTATGGCCAGCCGCGAGGCAGCCGTTTGATGCGGGCCCAGGCCAGCAACTTGGATGAAAATATTATGCTTGCACGCGACGGTGGTGATGCGGCTGCAGGAAAGGTGAGAGAGCAAACATCAAGAGCGCCACAACAGAGAGGATCCAGAGAGGGAGCCTGAAGTCGCCGGTGCTGTCACGAAGGATCCCCAGGAGCAGGGGGCCAAGTGCCCCGGCAGAATAGCCAATCCCCATCACGAACGCCGTCCATGTGTTGGCGTCCTGTGCATCGGCTGCATTGTCGAGGGGCAGGATCATCGCGAGCGTGAAGGATCCGCCGATACCGAACGCAATCATCGGGATAAAAAGGAAAGGCAGCAGCGTCGGCGAAATCGCGACGGCAGCCGCCCCCGCAAGCGCCAGTGCCGCAAACAGGGCGATCACGATGCGACGGTCTTCATCGCGGCTGATCACTCCAGCCAATGGATTCGCCACCATGAACGCAGCAGTGAAACCTGCCAGCAGGAGCCCTGCCGCAGTGGCACTCATGCCGAGTTCTCTGAATATCGGTGCTGTCCATGAGACGTACCCGAAAAACAGGATATTGTTGGCAGCAAAGTAGAGGGCGATCAGCCACGCAACAGGATTGGCGGTGGGCAGGCCGCGTCGCGCCGATGGTGAGGTTTCTTTGACGAGCGCCCGTGTTCTACCTTCAGCAGTGGAGACAACAATCCAAGCGGCTATGGCCGTGAGGGAGGGAATTGCAAGGATACCGTCAGCGAACCTCCAGCCTCCGCCCAGATTTGCAAGCGGCTCGGTCAGGCCGGCCGCAAGCGTGCTACCGAGGCCCAGTGAAGATGCGTAGATCCCCATTAGAACCGCTGCCTGCTTCGGAAAACTCTTCTTTGCGAAGCCTGGGATTAATGCACCTGCGATCGCAATCCCCGCTCCTACTCCTACAGTGGAAGCCAGAAGCATAACGACGGAGCCGGAGAGGGCGCGCAGGATTGTCGTCAGCATGAGGACAATCAGCGCGGTCAGAATAACCCTGTCGCGGCCAAATCGGTGGGCCAGCCAAGGAGTGGGAAACGCCAGCAAACCCATCAGCATTGCAGGAATGGCTGTCAGCAGGGATGCCTCAGCGTTGGACATCCCAAACTCTTGACGAATATGTGGCAGCAAGGGTCCGATCGAAACGATCCCCGGACGAAGATCGATGGCGACCAGCACAATCGCAGCGACGGTGGCGGCGAACGAAAGCGCCGGGCGGGCGAGTGGTGCCGGAACCTCTGCCGTAGCAGCATCGATCTCGATAACTCGAAGACGATAGTGGGCTAACGGGCGGGTGGAAAGAATATGCGTCATCGGGGATCTCCAAGGCGAGAAGCAGATTGATGGGCATGGCGGGCCGAGACGAAAACGACCCACCATGACATTGGAGTTACTTCGCAGCCTCGAGGATCAGCTTCGCCACCACGTCCGGGTGCGACAGCATGACGACATGGCTGGCAGCCACCTCGACGGCAGTCGCCTTGAGGCGCTTGACCTGATCTCGCTGCAGCTGCGGCTGGATGATCTTGTCCTCGGTCGACACGACCTCGAAGGAACGAACCGTATGCCAGGCCGCCTGGGTCACCGGGGTCGAGATTGCCTTGACGCCGAACGCACCCTGGGTCGCCGCGATCAGTTCCTGTTCAGGGCGCGGCAGGTCGGCCGCGAAATAATGGAACACGCCTTCGTCGGTGAATTTCAGATAGCCTGCATCGTCCTTCACGATGAACGGTCTGCCGGGCGCATCCGGATATGGCTTCTGCGTATCGAGGACCGACTGGCCGACTTCAGGCGCGTAAGCCGCGACATACACCAGTGAATGAACCTTCGGGTTGATGCCTGCCTGCGTGATGACGGCGCCACCGTAGGAGTGACCGACCAACACAACCGGGCCTTCAGCATCGGCAATGGCCCGGTCGGTGAAAGCGACGTCGTTTTCCAAGGTGTCCAACGGGTTCTGGACAGCCACGACCTTCAATCCGGCCTTTTTCAGAAGCGGGATGACCTTGTTCCAAGACGAACCATCGGCAAATGCGCCGTGAACGAGGACAACGGTCTTGGCCTTGAAGTCTGCCGCAGCCGCGGGAAGGGCGACACTTGCTGTAATTGCGAAGACGGCCACGGCCGAGATGAGGGAGTTCAGGAGTTTCATTTCGCGTATCCTTTTGAAATCATGGTGATCGGAGGGGAAATTGAGCGCGCAGTTGTCCGATCCCGAAACAACTTCGGTTGAAATCGGGCGCTACGATGCGTGATGAAGGGTCAAGCCGCGGACATGGGCGTTCGCGACAGGTTTGGATTATCGGGGCCGAATTCTATTTGGCTTCAGCCCATTGGTCGGCCTAGGCGCGACCGGGGACGAGAAGCTCGGCCAGAATTCCAGCGCCAGCCTCCGCGATGGCCACATCTTCTGCGACAGTGCCGCCGCTAACGCCGATCGCGCCGATCGCCTGCCCCTGGAATTGGATAGGAATGCCTCCTCCGAACACGACCACGCGACCATTGTGGGAATGCTGAATTCCGAAGAGCTCAGCACCCGGTTGAGCCAACACGCTCAGCCTGTCAGTCGCGTTGTTGAAGATCTGAGCGGTGAACGCTTTGTTGATCGCCAGTTCAACGGATCCCGCCATGGCTCCATCCTGGCGCTCGAAGGAAAGCAAGTGGCCGTCCCGGCCAATGACTGCGATCGAGCATGGGACATTCAAGGCGGTCGCCTTGGACTTTGATGTCTCGATCATCTCCCGGGCCTGTGCAGCCGAGAGCGTTGGTATGAAGCTGATCATTTCGGTATCCGATTTTCGGGTGGCCGACCGCCGTCTGCTGGCGGCCGTCCACAATGCTGAACGATCAGGCTACCCGGGCACGCGTCTGGCGCAGGGCGGTGAGCAGAGCTTCAGCGGCCTCACCGGAAGATCCCGGGTTCTGGCCGGTGATGAGTTGGCCATCGACGACCGTGTGGACGCCCCAGTCTTTTACCTTGGAGAACACGGCTCCCTGGGCGATGAGCACATCCTCGACCAAGAAAGGGACAACCTTGGTCAGGCCAACACCTTCTTCTTCGGTGTTGGTGAAGCCTGTGAGGTAGCGACCCTGAGCAAACGGCGAGCCGTCGGCGTTCTTGACATGGCGCAGCACGCCCGGAGCATGGCAGACAAGCGCAATGGTCTTGCCGGCGGCGATGAAGGATTCGATGAGCGCGATGGAATTCTTGTCTTCAGCGAGATCCCACATCGGGCCATGACCGCCGGGATAGAAGACAGTGTCAAAGTCCTTCTGATCGACGCTGTCGAGGCGTACTGTCTGGGCGAGCTGAGCGTTAGCGTCGGCGTCTGCCTTGAAACGAGCAGTGAGCTCGGTCTGGAACATCGGTTCGTCGCTCTTCGGGTCGAGCGGCGGCTGGCCGCCCTTGGGCGACGCAAGCGTGATCTCGGCGCCGGCGTCCTTGAAAACGTAATAGGGAGCTGCCAGCTCCTCAAGCCAGAACCCGGTCTTGCGGCCGGTGTCGCCGAGCGTATCGTGCGAAGTCAGTACCATGAGAACTTTCATCGTCTTATCCTTTGTTTGTCGCGGCCGGACCGGCCTGGATTGTCGATCAGCGCTGCTGGCCTTTCGATGAAGTGATCATGTCATCCGCAGAGATATTTGAGAAATTTACTTATTGGATTTTAGATATTCACGTGCCATTACATCTGAATGAAATACGATCTGAACCTTCTGCCCGTCTTCCTGGCTCTCATGGAGGAGCGGAGCGTCACCCGCGCTGCCAGCCGTCTTGGCATCACGCAGCCTGCGCTGTCGAATTCGCTCAATCGGCTCCGCGACATGCTGAAAGATCCGCTGTTCATCCGCGAACGCTACGGCATCAGGCCGACACAGCTTGCCGAGGAAATTGCGCCGACGATCGAGGCGGCTTTGGCGCAGCTTGATGATCTCGTCGTCCACCAGCAAGATTTCGATCCGGCAAGCGCGGAACGGCTGTTTCTGATCGCGCCAAACAGCTACGTCGAACTGGTGTTGATGCCAGCGCTGGTGGCAAGGCTGCGAGAGCAAGCTCCGGGGATCAAACTTCGCATGACGCCTTTCGGCAACGATCTCGTCGATACCGGAGTGATTTCGGGGACGACGGCCATGGTGCTAGGAAGGGTTATCGACCCACCGGACAACCTCGTCCTCCAGCATCTCATGGACGACGGACTGGCTTGCATCGTACGTCGCGACCATCCGGATGTCGGTGCCAGCCTGACGCGAGATCTCTACGAGAGCCTGAAGCATGTCAACGTGTTGCCGCCGGGTCGCATTCGTGCGGGCGTATTCCAGGCGTTGGGGCAGCAGAATCTCAAGCGCGAGGTTGCTGTCTCCGTCACCCATTTCCTGTCAGTTCCCGAGATGGTCGCGGTGACCGATTATTGCGCAACGTTGCCGCGCCTGATCTGCCGCAGCCTAGAGCGCGACCCGCGGCTTAAGGTCTTGGAAGCGCCTGTCGATCTTGGAACATTCCCGGTCGAGATGGCCTGGCATGTGCGATATCGTCACGATCCCGCTCATCGTTGGCTTAGGGGTGTCGTGAGCGAACTTGCGAAAGACTTGGTAGCGTAACAGAAGCCGTCCCCCCATTTCGCTCGTCCGCGCGATAGCATTCGCCTTGACGAGGATCGAACCGCGGACCCTCAGTTCGATGGTTTTGTCTGTCTGAAATTTTCCAAATTAGGAAACTACGTTCCTCTTCGGAATGGCCGGCTTAGGTCGGCGGTTTCGGCAGCTTTGCGCCCCAAGCGTTCATCGCATAAATTCAAGGAATACCTATTTCTGGGGTATACGTCTTACGTCCTCCGAGCAGAAATGTTTAATACCGGGAATGACAGAACCTACGCCCGATCAAATCGAAAAACTCGCTACTGCCTTTGAGCGATTTACCCGTCGTTTCAAGGTCGCGGAGGCAGCGGCAGTCATGCAAAACTCGCTCAACGCACTCGACATTCAGGCGCTTCTATTCATTGATGAACATCCCGAGTGTAATTTGGGGGATGTTGCCCGGCACCTTCAAGTCGCTCTGACGACAATGTCGTCTTCAGCCGACCGACTGGTACGTCGGGGTATGATTGACCGACAACGGCCAGAGGCGAACCGTAGGTCGGTGGCTCTGACCATCACAATCAATGGACAGCAAGCGGTTGCAGGCTATCTCGATGGATATCGAGCCTCTTGCAAAGCAATGCTTCAGGCTCTCGATCCCGTTGATCAAACCGAATTCTTGCGGCTTACCCAGCAAATCGAAAAATACGGCGTTTGAATATTACGAACTTCGTAGTATCTCTCCGAGATCGAAACGATCAGGGACGTCATCATGACCAACACATCGCCCACTGCACTCATCACAGGAGCAAACAAGGGTATTGGCCTCGCCATCGCGCGGCAGCTTGGCACAGCCGGACACACGGTCTGGCTGGGATGCCGAGACATTTCACGAGGTGAGACGGCAGCTAGCGACCTGCGAGATAGCGGAATAGACGCTCATGCTGTGCAACTTGATGTCACAGACAATACAAGCGTTTCCAACGCTGCCAAAACCATCGAAAGCAAAGTGGGGCATCTGGATGTTTTGGTCAACAATGCCGGGCTCATGTTTGGTCCGCCGCCCTCGCTTGCCGAAGAGTCACTTGACGAGATGCAGCGGATGTTCAACACCAATGTATTCGGCGTCATGCGCGTCACTCAAGCTTTCTTGCCGATGCTGCGCAATTCGAAGGCGGCCCGGATCGTAATGATGAGCAGCGGCCTGAGTTCATTGACGGACGCCTTGGACATGCGCAGCGAAACATGGACGGTCGGCTATGCCGGATACTGCGCCTCTAAGACTGCGCTGAACATGTTGACCGTCAAGCTCGCGAAGGAGCTGGATCGGGAAGGGATAAAAGTCAACGCAGTAGACCCCGGCCTCACATCGACCGATATGACAGGCAACAAAGCCGGGCACTCACCCGAGGAAGGCGCTCGCCCAGCATTTGCGCTAGCAACGACCCACGCATATGGACCGACAGCGGGGTTCTTCGCTTGCGCTCCATCAGGCGAACTTTTGCAAATGAGTTGGTGATACGGAATCAGGGGATATGGGATGCGAGCCAATCGGTTCCGCATCTCAGTGTCTCCAGGCGGGATAGCGTCGATACCTGTCATGGTCGGCAGGCCTGATGGAAGCGACGCGTTGAGACGAGTGGCGGAGGTTTTGGCAAAGACACCACGGTAATGCGTAATCGATTTTCATGGGAACGAAGGTATCTTACCTACACATACTTCGTTGGAACCTCGAAACCGGCCTTCATGCAATTCGAGAACCGTGGACGTCTCAGAGCTTCACGCGCCTGAGGTCGCAGCGGTGGCGAAGCCGCCATACCATCGACGACCCGTCACGCTTTCGAAACGCAACCTCCGTGGGAGCCTACTGGGCCTGACGTCACGCCGCAAGCAATCGGGTGAAACGGACACTGCCGGCCAAGTCTCGCAATGGGGAGATCCGAAAGTGCGGCTGCGCCTGATGTCGCGCGCCGCGGCCGGAGCAGCAGACGCGGGCCTGGGCTCTCGGCTCTTGAAGTTTTTTTCGCTGCCTGCGCCATAGTGTCCATGTCGGGACGCTTGGTTGGCGTGGGCTGGAAGTCGCTTAGGTCAAGGACGGGACCAGGTTCCGGCGTGACGATGCCATCGACGGGAGGTGGGGCAGTTATGCGGGGTGCCGGATCGGGGGCAGTCGATCCCGCCTCCCTTCTGGCCACTATGTTGAGGCTCCTGCGGCTGCCCTATTTCCCGCTCCTGCACGGCGAGAATTCCCGAAATCACGTCCTGCGAACGTCGCTATGCTGATTTCTCCGATACTCTTCATCTTCCTGGATCGGCCTTGCTCGTTACACTGCGCGCAGGCCCGATCGCGCGGCGGCCGATCTATCGCGATTTAGCCATCTTCGAATCGCAGGCAGTCTCCAAACATGGGATCGGGTGGGTGAAATGACAGGGTTGCCCCGCTGATAAAATCCAATTGCAGACCGGATTTCCAGGAAGGTCTATGACCGACTTTCCGGACGTGCGCTTGCGTGCGCGATAAATGCAAGAAATCACTTGGTGAGGACTCAGAAGATCGGGGACATTTCGGAGACGATATCGTTCTTCTGCGCGACACATGCGACTGGAGAGGCCGTCGCCTGTTCCATGCCGGCAGCAAAGGCCAGTAGATATGTTGACGTAGCGAGACGATAAGAATCCGGGACATGCGCAGAAGATCGTACTGGCGTCTCACGCCCAGGCTGCAGTCGCCTACTCTTTAGAGCCTTCCCCACGAATGATGCGTGACTTCTATCTGGTTGGATCAATCGTCCGCGCACGCGATATTCTGGCACCTTAGTCAATCTGGCGAAAACGATAGATTGCTGAAGTTGTCGTCAGAGGTCACAAATTGTCATAGGGAGACGCCACGCTGCGTGCGGGCAAAGTCAACAAGCCAGGGAGGTTCTCTAACCGCGCAAACGGAAGGATGCGGCCATGGTTGAAAAACACGTGATCGATAAATGGCGAAACGCCCCCCGATTGACAACGCTTGCGGGTTTTTTCGAACGGACAGCGAGCGGAAAAGGCGGCGCGCCTGATCGGAGAGAGCCGGATGTGGACCTCAGCTTGCTGGACTTCGACCTCGATTGCACGGTTTTCGCATCTACCCACCGGCGACTATGGGGTGCGTTCGACAGTCATTACTTTGCGAGCATACCTTTCCGGCTCGAGGAGGAATGCCGTATTGGATCTTCACTTCTGTCGCTGGCCTTGAGGAAATGGGCGCGATCCGGGGCCCCATCTAAACTCTATACGCTCGGAACCGGCACGGGTTGTCTCGCACGCACGCTTTCTACCCTGGGAGACGGTCGTATCGAGGCGCTTTGCTGCAGCCCAACCTCTGCAAACCGAGATGCTTTCTCTGCAAACCGTGGAAGCGAACACGCCCATTTTTTTCATGGACCTTTCTTCGATCTCACCGAAGATCGCTATGATACGGATCCAGAGCTTCGCCCATTTCGTGACGGTTTCGACGTGCTTCTCGAAGACACGACGTTCCAGATGTATGATAGCGACCGTCTGAGGCAACTCGACTTCATTGTCCCGCGTATCAAACCGGGTGGATTGTTGGTCCAGATTGAGAAACTGGCTCACAATGATGTCGACATCTATCTCGATCGCGAGCGCCAGAAGGACGAGCTCTTCAAACCGCGTTTCTTCACCCCGAGCAGCATCGCTAACAAGCAGGACGAGGTGCTTGATACGATGCACGATCTTCAGGTCGACATGCAGGCGACGGGCGCGGCGCTTGCCTCGTTTTTCCGTTACTCCGCAATCACCTGGAACAGCGGAAATTTCTACACCATCATCTCGTCCAACGCCCGAGCGACCATCGTCGAATTTGTTTCGCTGATGCTCAAGCCTGCAATTCCTCCCGCCTTTTGCCATCATCCGCTGCCGATCGTGCTGGTTGACACCGATGCAGATGCGGTCGCATCGGAGCTCAATTGGCGATCTCCAAGCCCAATGGTCGCATTCGAACCACGCCGGCCATTCGTTTACTGAACATTGGCGGGGCGAGCATGTCTGCGTCTATCATGCACTATAGTGGCGCTGCCGAAATCCGGTTCGCGCTCACGGCTCTGATGCCATCCATTGAGCCCTTCTGGAACCAACCGATCGCCGCCTATGCCGCGGCGGCCTACCGATTGGATAGACCGCAGTCAAGGAGCTGCGTGCGAAACCATGCGGTGACGCTCCTGCGTGCTGTCACCGAGCGGGCCGCGCTCAAAGCAGGCTACGATACAGACGAAACCGCAGCTGCTGGCCGTGAGTTGCTCCAATCTCCGGTCATACAGACGGGGCCCCATTGCTTGCTGCTTTTCGAGCCGGATGCGTTTTATACGCATCTGTTCAGCCTGCTCGGCTTGGCCGCTCATCGTAGAGAATGGCACATCACCTATTTCGGCACGACGATGTCATTCAAGGAATCGGCCAAGAAGGGGCCCGGCTGGCTTAGGATCGATGGAGAGCCGCTCAATCTCTTCGGCCTGCCCCGTAGTCGAATGGATGGACGCAGCATCTGCTGCCCAAACGGCCCATATCGTTTCGCGCTGACGAACTCGGAAGGTAAGAAAACGCCGACCCAGGCGTCCCGGCAACTGCTGGACGACCTTCCCTCTTTCTCCTTCGGCTCCGCAGCCGAAGCTATCAAATGCGCAAACCAGATATTGTGGCAGAAGCGGATGGGCACACCCCTGAAGCTGCTTCAGCTAGACGATTTCGATGTTGCCGAGCTCATCGCCGATCACCTGGATGATACCGGATCATGGATGGCGAAATGCTTCGTTTCTGGAGGTGAAGCTGAAAAGATTTCTGCAGATATCGACCGGCTCAATGCTGGTCCTTGGCGAGGATGGATCAAGAGGACGACAGATCATTTCTGGCTGGTGGAGAGAGATAGCGTCGTGCCCTTACGGCTGTACGCCGGCTATCTGCGCAGCGGCAGTGCTTGCCATCCCGACATCGAATTCACACCTTCTGCAATCGCTGCGGCGCTCCGCGATCGGAAACTGCTTCCAAGCCTGTTCACGGCATTTCTCGTGCTTTCGATACTTCCTGGTGTTCGCGCGCTCGGTGGATGCCGGCAAACAGTCTACCTCCCGCTTATGCGTTACCTCACCGCTTTAAGTGTGACGCGGTACGGAGACTATGAGCTACTGGATGCGCTAAGGCAGGATGAGCGACCAGGACAGTGGGGCCATCGTGTCTTTCTACCCGCAGCTGCGGATCCCATTCTGGAGGTCGATACAGCCGGTGGCATTTCAACGCTATTGCACAAATATCGAAACATGCGAGTGACCGAAGCAAGTGGCGATTTGACGAGCTTTACGAAGGACGCAATCTGGGCGGAAATGGCCAAGCATCTGGCAAACGGCGACATCTCTGCCGGCTCTCCAGAGTGGTCCTGGTCAGCGGCGTGACGGGTTTTCGCTGCAGCGCAATTGAAAAATGACTTCCGCGGTAATGCGGTCGTGGCGTTCAACGCCAGCCATATGGCGACTGCTGGCGCCGCCGCCCGGAAACCGCCTGCAGTCCGCAGAGGTCGAATGATCACGCCTCCAAGCAATCGCCTCCGGCGGGGTTGGTAGATGGGATCGGCACTCCCTGTCGAGACAAATGGTGTCCTCCGTCCGCTATAGCGACAGTCTGTGTTCGTCGCCGATAAGGATCAGGCGACTGGCCGACGCGTTGCTCCAGTTCCAAAGGACGAGATTGAGATCATCGGCGGTTGCGGCGGGTGCGTAGCTCTTCACGATCAGCCCGCAATAACCGTCAGCGGCAAGCCGACGCCCGAAGGTCTGCTTTCTTGTCTCTCCAGCAGACTTCATCTGGTAACGCAAGGTCGGATCCGCGAGTGCCGCCGCATCCATGCCTTGCGCCCGACCGGCCGTGTGGTCCCGACAGTCGAATACATGTTCGAGATCCGCATCATAGGAGACCAGCGTGGTCGGTTGCAGATAACCGACTTGATTGGCCTCTTTGAGCGCAGTCATGATCGTCAGCGACGGATAAAAGGGCCGGCACACCTTTCGATCGCCTCAGCCAGTGCCAGTACATCCGTGGTCACCGGCGAGCGAGCGTTAGCTTATAGATAAGGCGCTCATATTTTAGCGCGACCCATTTCGGCCTCGGAAGGAACGTTCCGGAGCCGTGCCCGTTCCTTGCTAATCGGATGGAGGCTCACCCAGATGTTCAAGAAGTTATCTACGCTCACCGCAGCGGCAATGGCCTGCCTCACTCTCGTAGGCTGCGTCAGCGAGAGCGGTTATTCAACGTACGACAGAGGCTACAATCGCTACGACAGACCATCGTATGTTTATCGCGCTGACCGGCCCGGTAGGGATTGGGATCGCCGACATCATGACAGGCGCGATTGGGACCGCCACCGGGAGACGCGACGGGATGATCACCGTGACCGCCGCGATTGGGATCGCAACGACCGTCGTCGATCGGAAACTCGGGAGTACCGAAACTATCGCAGCAACGACCGAGACGGTAACGAACCCATCATTCTGCCGCCGCGTCGTTCTTGATCCTTAGACGCGAGAAAGCCGCCCCTCGTGAAGGGCCGGCTTCCTTGCCGGTGGTGTCGGTGGGCCAAGGTTGCTGAAGCCTTGGTACTGAATTGCGCCTACTGCTTACAAGGCAGTTGCTGGTGGACCAGGGCCGGCCGTTCTTCAGATGCCTCCGATACCCGATAGGCCTGCCAGATCTCGTTGTCGCTTCCTGCTTCCTTGGCGTGGGGGGTAAGGGCGGACATGATGCGGATCTTGATGCCGAGGGTTCGTACGGTCGCTTGGAGTTTGTCGGTCGCGTTCATTGACCGGCCTCCCCAAATTCGTATCCGTCGGTTCGGGGATCGGAATAATAAAGTAGGCCCACCTCCTCGTAACGCCGCTTGTCTCTTCGATGTACCTCGTCATCTGATTAAGCATGCGCTCTAGGTTGCGGTACAGGTTAGTGCCAACGAGGTCGTCGAAGTAGGTGGCCACGAGGTTGTCCGCATGCGAGCTCGCTACGCCTAATTGGTAGAGCGCCGTCTCTGGCGTGGAAGTGGTATAATATGCTGCTTCGTCTCGAGCCCTTCAATTCGGCAAGCGAAAATTCCCCGCTCTGTGTCACGGTGATTTTCGTTTGCCAGACGCCAGCTTAGAATGGCGTCCACAGCGACTGCTGCCACTAATCTGCCGCTAGCTTGTAACTGCGGCTACAAACCGCTAGGCCGCACCCTGCCCGGCCACCACATGAATGGGTCATTGATCGGCTTTCCCGAGCCGATTTGTTCGTATTGATGGTTGTGAAATTGGTTCGATCCAACTTACACGAAGCCTCCCTCATCTACGCGCGATCCGCGCAGCCACTTGAACCCGAGATGGGTTGGCTGCGCGAGGACGTGCAGCTCACCTTCTTTGCCGGCGCCGAACATCGTGCCGCGCAGCGCAGCATCATCCCTCGGACAACTGAAGTCTTCGAGGAACAGCCATGACCTCGCTCATCAAACAGGCTGACGAAAGTTCGCAAAACTCTCGCCATCGGTGAAACCAGCACCTACTGCTAGGCTTGGCGAGGCGGGCCTCTCCTCAAAGACAAATCCGGCCGGTCTATCAAGCCCGACGACCCTGCCCTGGCCCCCCGCGCGTCCTACCCCTCCTCGCATAAGACCGCACAGAACTTGATCCTGTCTTCGGCACGCTCACGTTTGGCCTGCTCCTTCCCTTCTGTCGAAACGGAAGAAGCGCCCTCCGCGATTAGGCAGAGGGCGCTTGTAATGGAGGCGGCTCTTTCGTAACATGCTGTCGCGTTCTCGTGGGGACGAGTGTGGCCGGAGCGCGCTTTGTGCAGCTCTGGCCACTTCACAAGGAACCAACGCGTGCCAGCTTCGTTATATCGACGTCGCGAGAGCCGTCCCCCGTCCCCTGACAGAGTTTAAGTCCCCTCTCGAACTCAAGCTCTCGCGACACCCTCCTCCCTCCGATGTCAGTGCGAATCACCATTGACTTTTTGCATTCTATATGAGCACATACAGTGAACATTATGGAGGTGCAGATGAACCGTACCGATGAAGTTGTATCTCGAGCCTTGGCTGTCGTTGCTGCATCGCGCGCGCTGCGTGAGAAGCAGGAAAAGCAGAGGCGTGAAGTTTACGAACGCGTTCAGATCGCCTCTCTAAAGCGTCCTACTGTCCCGAAGGGCATACAGCTGCGACTTAACCTGCAGTGACACTTCCTCGTCTGAAAGACTACCCCGCAGACAAGATCGACATGTCGTGCAATTGGTGCGGCAGCTATGGGGAATTCGAAAGGAAGGCGCTTATCAAAAAGTTCGGCGCCAACACGAAATTTTCCGAGCTTCGGAGGATCTTGGCAAATGGGTGTGAGTACGCAGAAACTGATCGCTGCTACGCATCTTTCCCTTGCCTGCTGAACGCCAGGCTTCTCATAGAGGCGCGAGGATGAGCGACGAAACCAGAACCACCCGCACCGACTCTGTAATCGTTGAACACTACTGCTGCCATGACGGCTGCAAAAAGTGGGGCTGTTACGGCTTCGAGGAAAGCAGAGCCATCACACTTTGGTATTGCGCCGAGCATCAGCCGCCCATCTATCGGGGCCTGCCTCGGCATGGTGAGGCACGGTTAGCTGCAGCCGAGATCGCCGACATTCTCCGGTGATATGGACTGAAAAATACGATTGGCGCATCGCCTGGCCGGGCGAAGGCCATCAGAACTGTAGCGGCTATGACGGCTCAATCTAAATCGGCCGCATCATGCGAGAGCTGACGACACACACCAGCAAGAACGAATTCATGTGGTCAGGCGTCGCTCATGGGAAAGGCGGCTTCACGCGTCGCATCACCAGGCCGTATCGAGGATGGGGGCCAGAGCACTGGCAAGCCGCGAATGCGGTCGAAGATTGATATGATCGGATGCGCGAGGCGAACGGGTTGCCGCCCGCTCGATGACGGGCGGCTGCTTTGCGAAGGCTACGACAGTAACGAGGAGACTGCTGATGTTGCAAAAAGAGCCCGAATTTCTCATGCAGTGTGCTGTCGAAACTATTCACGCGTCGCCGCCGGTCGGCATCCTGCACTTACTGACCGACAAGCGCCAATTCGCAGTTGCCATCACCGAAGAAGCTGCGCGGGACGTCGCAACCAAATTGCTGGCTTTCGCAAACCAGTCAAAGGATGACGGCTGATGTCCCGGTGGCATACTCTAATGACAGATAGGTCCCCGTCGTACGATCCCCGAGAATGGACAAACGTCAATTTGTGTGATTTCATGGTTGTATGGCGCTTTTAGCGCGCCCCTGACTTGCAGTCATTCTAGCCCCTCGGAACCACCCGAGGGGCAATTTGCGTGTACGGTCTCGTACTCTTTTCTCCAGGAAGCATGACGACTATATCGATGGTCTGGGTGCGATGGAGGCTAGTCTCCTTCCGACTATAGTTTTTCTAGGCATTGACATGGTGCTGCATCAACCGAAGCGGTGCAGGCACCCAGTTGATATTGAGGCAACAGATTGTGGAAATGAGCGAAATTATTCACGCTGGCTTCGAGAGCCCGACCCTTTCATTTATCAGGGATATCGACATCGAAGAACTTATCGAGCAAATCGTGGATAATGTCGATGTGTATGCTGAGGCTATGGAAGCAGCTGCGATGCTCCAATCAAACTCTGTTTGCGGCATGTATCGAGGTGCCGGCTGGAGCGTCTGGTTCTGGCGGACCTCTCATGCTGGCTCCGTTCACTGATCTCAGGGCGGTGGTGCGGACAGCGGAACCTTTTTACGAAATTCGCAGTTATACAGCCGCCAAACCCTTGTTGCGTCCGCTCCGGGGCTGGGTAACAAGCCCCGCTACTTCCACGAAGTTGTAGCGGGGCTTTTTGATGTCCCGGCTGAATTAGCAGAATTAACCTTCTACGCTTACCATTATCCGAATAGTTTCTTGCCGACCTAGATAATTACCTAAATATTACCTCGTTCAATCGCGAGGCATATTATGGCAGGCAAAAGGCTCTATAGTGTTCGTTCTCCGAGACTGACATTTCGGAAGCGCCCGAAGACGCCCGTAAAAAATGTACCGCTACCCATACGCCCAATGAAGCCCGATATTGTGTTCGTTTATGCTGACGAAATATTGGATCACGTGTTCGTAGAGCCGTCTAATGATAACGGCCATCGGTATTGGTCTTTGAGGTGAGCAGCCTCGCGCTAGTAATTTTGGCCATCCTTCGAGTGCTGTCATTTACCCCTCTTGGACAGTTAAACGGGTCGGGCTGTGTTTAGTCCGGCCCGTAGCCTCTTGATGTCAGGGTGGTGGGTTCGGCCATCATGAAATTCCCGTAAATGCTGGCAGATCCCTCACCCCCGGCGAAGAGCCTACGGTCTATTCGAGGCTGCCTCCGCAGAGATTGTCAAATACCGTACCATTTAGCGGAACGGCTGGGGGACAATCACGGCACGCCAAGCGCGCAGAAGATGTTAGGGTGGCATCTGGGAGCCATCAGTCTGTGCTTCCTGGCCAGGTTCCCTCAGTTGATCGATGGGATAGACTATGCCGGAGAAAAATAGCGGCATCGAATTCTCGTTCTGGAAACAACGTCCCATAGCAACCGACCATCTATAGGCACCTGAAGCGTTCATCAGCCGGTGCTCTGCATGATATGATTGGCCGTCGAGAATAGCTTGTTTAATCAGACGCTTCGTTTCAGCTCGATCTTCTTCATGTACGCGAGCGAAATAGGATTCGAAAGGAAGGCCTTTAACGGTTTGCCTGGGATCGAGCCCAAATAGCGAGGCCACCAGGGTATCTCCAAAAATGAGGTTGCTCTCCACAACCCATGTGAAAATACCGGCTTCAGTGGGCGCTAAATGATCTTCCGCATCTTGTTGGTTTTCCACTTCCATCAAAATCACGTCTTTCCTCCTAGCAGCGCCGCTTCCTCACTTACGAACACCCGTCCTGCAGCTAGGCGGGATACAGCGGCTTACTATCTAAGGTAGACCAACCCAAAAAAATGCAAGTAGTTCCTTCACTAATCGTTTAAAAAATTGCCCCCACCCAAGTATTTAGGTGATAACTTGTCACAATATTCGATTATGAGTAATAATCTCCGGCTGGGACATACAAAAGAACTGAAAACCGTCTCGGATATAAAATAACAAGACGTTCGCCTGACATGCTGAAAGGTACCGAAATGGATAAGACTATCGCGGCTCGTTTGGAGCGGTGGAAAACCGAACTCAATATGGCGCCGTCATCCGAAAGACATCAGGCGTCGTCCTCTGCATTATCTCGCCATATCAGTAAAGTCCGCGACGCAAAACGTCAGGCTCACGTTGGACACCGGAAGACTAGCGCAGGCGATGGCCCTGACGAGACCAACAGGTAGTCTTTGAAACCACCGACTGATGCCATGGCGGTGGTGTGCCGTCAGTTCCGATAGACAAAATCCATTAGCTGTGGCTAAATATCGGTGGGCGCAACTGCGCGTCTTTGACCTCCAGTCGAGGCACAGGCCTCTCGGAACCACACGAGTGGCCTTCGCTCGGTACGGTATAGGACCTTTCCTCGCTATTACCATCTGACTATATCAACTTTGGGGTGCGGGAGGGGCTTGTCTCTCCCCGATTTCGCTAATGCGGAATAGTTGGCTTTACAGCTGCGTCAACCGAAGCGGCGTGGGCACCCCACGATGTCAGGGCGGCAGTCCGAGCGCCTCGCACAAGTTTCGATATTGATAACATAGTTTCCTCGTTATTCTGCGAGGAAGCCATCACGCCTTTTATTCAGTTAACATTGCGAAAGTGTCATGAACGTTGCCAACGACAATTTGGACGAGCTACGGCGCGCCGAAAAGACTTTCATTGAGGCGGCCAAGCTGCTCCAAGCGCGGCTGGACGAGATGAGATCAAACCTCGAACGTTTAAGTGAGATCTCTGACAGAAGACAGGATGCTCCTGATCCAAGGTAGGCTCCGATTGAGGATGTCGGTGCGCACGAAACTTCTCTCTGTCTTTCCGGTTTTTCACCCGCCAACACTGTTTTGTCCATCTCAAGGTCTTCCTCGGCCCCGGTGCGCCATCATCGCAGCGGGGCTTTTGATGTCAGGGCGGCGGGTACGCTGTCCTCAAGTCACACACCTTCGACGATACGGATGTCTCGCTCTACGACACCTTCGAGCAACGCCATCGCATCCTGATAAGCCGGGCTGTCGTGCGCAGCTTTTGCATGTTCCACTCTATCAAATTCAAAAATCACCGTGCGCTGCTCAAGTCCTGCTTCGTAACATCGCGTGTGATGAAAAAACACGCTGTTTAACCTCCGACGAAATGCTGCAAGGGGAATGCGAATCGGCATAAATAATTACCTTCAGTCTTCGCCCCCTACCGAGACATATCCCGCGGAACCTTCGGGTCTATTCGCTGTTATTGGCGAGAACGGAGAGCCCCAAAATGACGAGACTGGAGAACGACCCCGGCCTGCAGAACAAGAGTGAGCCGGTGTATGAGCGCAGAAAGAAAGCTTTGCTTGGTCGAGGGGCAATAATCGCTCTGGCGTCCTTCGCGGCGCTTATAGCTGGGATTTGGCTAATGATCGTTAGCTATGGTCTGATCAGCGGAAGGTGAGGCCAATCGGATAATGCGACGGAACCTTCTCCTGCCCTCGCCGTTCGATAGCCGCCAAACCCTGTTGCATCCGCTCCGGGGATGGGTACCAAGCCCCGCTACTTCCACGAAGTTGTAGCGGGGCTTTTTGATGTCAGGGCAGACGGCCCCGACAATCGGCTCACCTAGCCCTGCCAGCTTTAAGCAAGCCAGCGCAGATACCCCTCTCTACAGTAATTGAACAAGAGCGATTCGAGATGATTTGGCGACCTGTGTCTTCGTTAGCTGCCAACAAGCTAGTCTTCCTAAAGTTCGACCACCTGACGAACGCACATTGGATAGGCTACGTGAATGCCGACGGGATCTGCGAGTGGCCAGAGAAGGTTAAGGGCTATCGCCCCACGGGCTGGCAGGAGGCGCTTAGCGACATCTCAGCCGTCGCTGAATTCTGCAAGTGAGCGGCGGTTTAGAGATACCAGCGATGATGTCTCTTGGGATTCCGGATACTGAGCGCCAGCTCGATTATGCGCATGTCCCGTTAACCATGAAATTTATCGGCCACTTCTCGTGGAGCTGCCTTCGCAGTCTGGTCTTTAAGTAAGCTGAGACGGACATCAATCGGTCACTGGACATCGCACTATTCTGAGCAAGGCGCTCTGCTAACTATTTCACGAGCAACTCCACTATCAACGCGGAGATAAAAGCAGATTTGAATGCATCGGCGCAATCGATGTGGTGAGTAATTTCCAGCGCGGTTAATTCTCCCTTTGTCGGTTCCAAAAGAGGGTGATTGACAAATGACATCGGGTTGGGCTGGCACCGGAGCTTTTCTTGGTCTGTCCGGTTTCCCAGCCGCCACCCTTGGTTTGTCCATTTCGAGGTCGGCTTTCGGCCACGCCGCGATCCCAAACCCTCAGCGGGGCTCTTGATGTCAAAGGTGATGGTTTCGCTTCTGATCTAATCAACCAGGCGGGTCGGTGATCGGCGCTTTGCCGTCCACGGTGCCAAACCGGCCAGTCATCCATGTCTGCACCACTAAGACCGACAGGATTATCGCGGCAGAGAAAAGAAACGTCGTTACTAACGGGCGTCGTTCCAGAAATCTCATGAAGGCGCAACGTTGTCATTCGCGATCACATCCAGATCGATGTGGGGCGCATAGCCGATGAGCCAAATTTCCATCCGCTCCGGGTTTTCGTCCTCGGCATAAGGGCAAATAGATGCTGGATCGCCACGTTCACTATCCCGGCATCCAGGATGAAATCTCGGGTCGCTCATCGCGTTCCCTTAACCCCGCGGGTGCTGCACCTTCTAGAAAACGAGCGCGACAAATCTGCACTGCCTCGGGAATTGGTATTTTGGTCTCGCGCCGGAACCCCCGTCAGAGGTATGGCGCTAACGAAGATCCTTCATGAGAACCAGATGGGAAGCGATACGAAAGGCAGATTGCGACTGCTCATTGATTTCGTTCGAGCTTTCGCGACTGGGTCTCGAAAAACGGTTACTCCAACGATCTTGCTGAGCGCACACTTCCCACAGCCTGAAGAGCGAGGCTGCCTACCGCAGAACCGATTTGCTTGAACAAAGAAGGATGCTGATGTTGCAATGGGACGACCATTCTCTTCAAAAAGTCAGGTCGGAGGATGAGCATCGCCGCAATGTCGAGACAAAGCGATTAGAACAGCTACTTGGCAAGGCAAAGACATTTCGCCAAGCGGCGGATATCCGCGCCTATGTTTCTGCAGTGGTGGACCGTCGCGATGCCGATTCGCTCGCATTCGATAGCGGACTGGACCAACGGACGAACTGGGCTCTAAGGCAGGCCGGTCGGATAGATCCTACTGGTTCCAAACCCCGGCCTTAAGGAAATTGCTCCGCCGCTGACTCTTTTCCAACATTTTCTTGAGGAAACGCCAAGTTTTCGAGATATTTCTGTAAATATCGGTTGATCCCTCGAAAATCATCGGTATATATCGCGCCGTTCCAACGTTTTTGGGTCGGCAGCGACGCAGAACATCCTGAAGGACAGGTGGCCGAGTGGTTTAAGGCGCACGCCTGGAACGCGTGTGTGCGTGAAAGCGTACCGTGGTTTCGAATCCTACCTTGTCCGCCATTTTCTCAATTAAAACAGATATTTACGTGAGCAAAACTGATATTCGGGTCGTTTTATCGTAACGGCGTCTGCAACACCTTTGTTTTTTGGATATCGGCGAGCCCATCCCATGTGGGTGGGGCAATCACGATCCTCTGGAGATCGCTGCTCCGTAGAATCACTGGTCACCTACATCACCAGATCGTTGGCTTGCAGTCCGCGTCGACAAGTCCCATTCGCTACATCATGGAGTAAGAAAAAAGGCGGCATCTCTGCCGCCTCTCTTCACGCTGCCACGATCAATCAGTAAGGCGACTGGCACTGCGCACGCACGCCCGCGCGAGGTACATACGTGTTGTCCGATGCACGGTAGGTACGATAGCGATTAGCGCACCACTGCGCGTGGCTGCTGCCGTACGAACGATTGCCGGAGTTGGCAATCGCACCACCGATGATGGCGCCAGCCGCCAGGCCACCGATTACCGCACCTGCATTCGATCGACGATGCCTGTGGTGGTGACGGTCATACCGGCGGTGGTGTCGGCTATAGTGCCGCCTATCACCGCGATGATGCCGGTAGTAGCGGCGATGGTCGCGGTATTGGACCTGTTCAGCGTTGCTAGCCTGTGGGGCAGAAACTGTGGGAAGTGGTAGGGCCGCAGCCGGGGCAAACGAGGTCAGCGTTACGATCGCCGAAAGCGAGACCGCAGAAAATACCTTGGAAATTGTTCGCATAATTGTCTCCGTTAATACGGGACATAATGCTCCGGAAACGTACTGGTTCCAAAATTAGTTAGTGCGCAAACAATCAGAGAGAACAAAAAGGCCGGAACGAATCCTCGCCCCGACCTCCGCTGATCGCCCCAACCAGCGCCACGTACATCCGTGGTCACCTAGCAAAGCTTATCTAACATATAGATAGGCGATCTTGTTCTTCTTCCAAATTAAGCCGCCCTGACGAACACCGCCATCTCTCGCCGACCATCGACAGGAGAACTTTCAAGCTGACGGCCGGGAACAGAATCAACGCTATCGAGTTCATTGCGCGCTTAATGAGAGTACGCATGAAATGAAGTACGAGAAGTTCGAGACCCGGACGGATGCGCGATGGCTCGCTCCTGTCTGGATCCGTGTCGGGAGCGGCGTCGCCGAGGCCGTGAGAAGCCCTAACGATGCCCTCGAAAAGCTAGTGTATCGATGGCCCAGCCAGAGCGGCACCTATTATTCGCTTGCCAAGGCGACCTGCCTCAAAGCTCTTGGCAGCCGGCTTGAATTGAATGCTTCGCGTGAGGTGTTCATTAAGGCGGCGATTGAAGCGCAAATGCTTGACTGAAATCATGCCGGCATGCCCAGCGAAAACAAGAGAAGCCGCCCCTCGCGAAGGGACGGCTTCTCTACTGCTTTGTTAGCGATCACGAGACGAAGGCTTCAGTCCCTCGCAGCGAAGCTGGTGAGTTCCAGACAGGTAGCGATGACGATCGCCTACCGACATGTCTTGTGCCTAGGGCAGCTGCTATTGGTTTTATGAGGCTTGCATAAACCGCACGCAGCAATCCTAGTACGTTTCCGTTTGTGATGCATCATGATCTCCGACAGGTGCAGGTGCGCCCCGATGGCGCACGCGCATGTGCAGAAGGCCGCTGATCAAGATGTCCATGTGACTATCGTAGACGCGCGCAACTGTTAGCGCAATCACACAGTCTCGCGTAGCCTCACACCTCGGCCGCTTGCGTCTTGGTCAGTAGCGTGACCGGATTATTGTCGTTAGCGGCTCTCATCGCTCTCCGCTTCGTAACCGTGGTATTGACGGCGCTTACTTTGGGCGTGGTCAATTATTCGGTGGCAAATCTTATGGTCAATTCCAAAAGGCCGCACACAAACCGGAAGGTCAATCAAGCCATTCACATTGGCTGCCGTCAATAAAAAAAGGCCGCCCCGCGCTCCAAGCAAGGGCGGCCAAAACGACAGGAGCGGAGGCAACCGCGCTGTAGCACCTTATCGAGAACACTCGATCGCCCGGTATTCCGTGTACTCACTCCGCCGAAATGTCTTGTGTAGCCAATCCGTGTCGCCGCGCTCGTCGTTGCAGCGTTTACACGACATGGCGATGTTGGATGGACGGTCTGTTCCGCCGTTGGCTCGCCGGCGTATATGCTCGATTGTCGCATTGTCTGGGCGTTTCAGCGAGTCACTATCCCACGAGAGGGAAACACATCTGCCGCAGTAGCAACAACGTTGAAACTCAGCTGGTTGAAACGGTCGGCGACTATCCTGCCGGCGCGAACCTTGGGCGGCTTATGGGCGTCCTCAATTTAAGGACACCGTCAATAGGACTGGTACGATCGGATGCGCGAGGCGGACGGGCTTCTCCCTTTAACCTGATTTTATTGCGCGCATGTCATCTCTGGCATCGGTGCCCTTGGCGCTATGAGAGGAAAGCTTGAAGCACAACAAATTGATCACGGAGCTCATCAGATCAGCAAACCTGATCGAGACGATCGGCGTCTCCGAGCGTCGTCAGTTACTCGAACGGGCTGTGGCGGAAATCTACGAATTGCGGGTAAAGGTCGGAATTCCTCGAAGTGTAAAGGGAAACGACGCTGTCACCGATCTAAAGATCCTGGCCACAAAAATCGATGCTATCCCTCTTCCAGCTGAGGAAGTTCGACGGGGGATGCTGCAAGCCGCCGGGATGATCCGTGACCTGTACATAGTTCGCGATAACGGAATGGAATTTTACTTTGGAAATCGCACATGAGACGTAAGCAGCAAACGGCGGAGTGGATAATCTTTTCAGGGATTATCTTTATTATCACCATCTCGGTGGCGGCAGTGATCGAGCAAATCTCTCTCGCTTCCGTGTGAATATCGCTCCTATACGAGAAGTGCATATGACGCGCGGGAACATTTTCCTGCCTTCATTATTATATAGCCGCCAGACTTTTGTTGCGTCCGCTCTAGAAGTAGGCAGGCCCCGTTGCGATCCCAAAGCCGCAGCGGGGCTTTTCGATATCTGGCGCTTGGTCATGGAGCGAGTGCATCACGCAAACATTAAAACATTGGGAACTTTGACTGCGTAGGGTAGTAAGATAGGTACTGCTGCAAGGGAATTGCAATGCGCGGTCGCATCCCATCGAATGTAATCCTTCGACCTGACGATCTGGCGTTGCTTGAACGCGTTTTCGCCCAAGTGATTCCGGAACACGATACTCACCCGGATGAGCTCGCAATGCTGCTGGTGCGGTTGTTTCAGGACGGATTAACCACTGAACCAGAACTCCTCAAAGCGGCTGAGCGATGGTTTCGGTAGACAGTTAAAATCGATGGGAACGAATCCCTTGAGTAACGATCGAGTCGCAAAACGGAGTACTGCGTGTGGACCTCAATCAGACCGAGCCATTAGCGTTTTCGCAGATGACGGCTCATCAGCGTGATCGCGTGCTAGTCGAGCTCGCAAAAAGCCTAGCGTATACGGCCCTAGCTTCTCGAACTCTCTCAACGAACCATCATTTTGGCTTGGAGGAACTCGGCACGCAAATTGAGCGAGACCACGCTCTCCTTTTTGCCGACTATGAGGCTGCGGCAAAGCTTGTCTTCGAAGCAATCACTCTGATTGCTGATTTCGAATACGAGATGGGCAGAGGCGAGACGAAGCATTAGTTTGCTTGTTTGTGAACGCTCGCCCGGCACATGGCGAGCTTTATCCGCGGTAATATCCTTCGATTGATGTCAGGGCGGCGGGGTTTCTTTTTTCGACTTCAGCACTACGTAATTGGTATCGCCGGTTTCCCGGTGACTGGGAGATTGTTGAGCTCTCGCCTTAGCGCGGAGAGCCATATGATCACCACCGACCCCATCTATCGCGCCGTTCAAGAACCCGATCACAGCTGGAGTGTAATCGTGGTTGAGACTGGCCTTCCCTACCGCGTCTCTGGTTACCCCATGGATCTACTCACTGAGGACGTTGCGACAGCCTTGGCTGAGGTGCTGAATGATATCGATAACGACAAGCGTACGATCCATTGAATGGTTCGTATGAAGTCAGGGCGGTGTGCGGCGAACGTCCCGAATGAGTAGCGTCAATAATCGTTCTTCGATTGCAATAGTGCGCTCAACTCGCGCAATTTCCTCGTCCACCTCGGCGCTACCGGAACCATCACGGTCCCTTGACGACCAAAGCACCGCAGCCCTTGCATGGTTTCGCGCTAATCGCTCTTTCAGTCGCTCAATCAGGTCAAACATCGACGACCCTTACTCCATACTTGAGGGACGCTAGAAATAGCTTTCCGAGACCGGGCATCACAAATGTGGGTAAGACGATGTCAGGGCGGGGAGCTACGCCCCCGTTGAACAGACTAAACTAAAAATTGTATTTGAAGTTCCTTTCGCCGAGTAAGTTTCTCAGCCCATAGCTGGCGGAAGCGATAAATGACATTCGTCGATGTCAGGACGGTGAGGAAGCGGCCCTCTTTGCAAGGGGTCAATGAAGACTGCCGCCATTGGTTTGGAAACGGTGACGGCAGGGAGCGAAACAGGCCGATTAATTAAGGACCTTCCAAGTGGAACTAACTCGGCCTCATCTGGTTCGGCTCACCTAATTGGGAGAGTGACACAATGGATCGTAAAGTTGTCGAGACTGGCACAGACGCGCGACAGGGCAGAACCGGTCGTCCGGTGTTGATTGTTCTTGTTGCTGGTTTGGCGCTGGCAATGATTGCTTGGCTTGGAGCGGAGATGTGGGGAGAGTCTACCGATGCTCCCGCCGAGAATACCGCGACACCCCCAGCTCAAAGCAACTCACCAACGCAACCCGCCCCGCCCAGTACCGGACCTGCTGTGTCGGCGCCTACTGACCAAAGCCCTCATCCGGACGGTGGGACAGGTGGGCCTTCTCAATCTAACCAGCCTGAAGGCAGCACTACTCGCCAGTGATGGCATAGTGGTGAGACAACGGCGGAACCTTATCCTGAATTAGCAGTTCCATGGCCGCCACACTCTGTTGCGTCTGCTCCGGGGCTAGATATAAAGCCCCGCTACTTCCAGTAAGTTGTAGCGGGGCTTTTGATGTCAGGGCGAAGTGGGCGGAAACAAGCTTTACCGTTCTTCGCCGCCTCCCATGCCATATCGAATTAGAACGGTGCCCATGGCGACGGAAAAGCCGATGATGACAATCGCGTAGATCATAGGTTGTTACTCCCATTGCGAGCAACTAACTTAGGCACTCTCGAAAATCTTCAAGCCCCTTTGTTAGATGTCAGGGCGGTGGGGTCCGCTTTCGGCCGATTTCGTTGAAAAACTCGCTAGATTGGCTGCTCATCCGCCGATTTTGTTTTCCGGGCGGAGTGCCAATGGGTTTCTGCTCCGCGCTTCGGCGCAGGGTCTCCATTCATGTCGCTCTCATGCGGCAATGACGCCATGTGTTGGCGTTTGCGGCCTGAGTTTGGCCAATCTCCTTAGATTTTGTGCGGTGGCTGCAAGCAAGAATTCGTCTTGCGCACCACACCGTCCTTGAAGCCGAAGACGCGCCATCCGTAGAATGCGTTTGAGATGCGCGAAGAGCATCTCGACTTTCTTTCGGCGGTGACGCGACAGTTCATATTCCGGTGTGGCTGCAATCGCTCTGGCAACATCGCGCGCATCCTCATTGAGATCGCGCGGCACCTTGCGCATAGGCGTGTTAGGGCAACAAAGCTGCTTCAGATCACAGACATCACAGTCCTTTTTGCTGGAACGATAAATCCGTGTGCCTTCGGACGTGATCCCCGATCTTGGCGTATCGTAAGTGCGGTGGAACTGCTTCAGTTCGTTCCCGGCCGGACAGATGTATCGCTCGTTCTCGGCTTCCCAAGTGAAGTCCGAACGGGAGAAGGTGCCGCCCGTCCGGTTCGACTTGTCAAAGACCGGAATGTGCGGCTCGATCTTCTTCTCCTTGACAAGCCATGCCAAGTTGTCGGCGGAACCGTAAGCGCTGTCAGCAGCCACATAGTCCGGCCTCAAGCCAAAGCGGCTCTCGGTCCTTTCGAGCATTGTGCGGGATGCCCCGACTTCGGCTTGGCGGATCGCACGCGTCGCCTCCACATCGACAATGACACCATGATCGGTGTCTATCAGATAATTGGTGGCGTAGGCGAAGAAGGCATGGCCTTTGTGAGCGCCGGTCCATTGGGCGGCAGGATCAGACGGGGAGATGAACTTCGGTGTCACTGGCGACGCAGCACCGAAAGCGGCATCCGCGAGCCGGTCCACTATGGGGCGGCAGATGCCACTGACAACCTCGATCTGTAATCGCTGCCCTTGGACTCGCCATGATCCGATGCGTTCCTGCTGATCCTTGTCTGCAAGGTAAGCGGCGCCCGAATGACATCCATTAACAACCGTGCGTGCAGCACGCTGCCCTGCGCTTACCGGGCATCGTTGTGCAGGTGTCTCCGCCCAGATGTCACAGATAATGCACGGTTTTTGAAGTGTCCCCAAGGAGACCCCCCATCAACAGCACGACCTGACAAAGATGTCGGACCAATTCGACTTCACTTGCGTTGCACGTATGCCTTGAAAATAAAAAGGCGGCATTTCCGCCGCCCTTTTGTCGCTTTGGTACCTCACCTAGCGGCAGCATTCCCAACACGATTGCCGGCATCCTGGGTTGCGTTCACGGTGTTGGCCGTGTCCTGCCCCATGCCGCGGATCGTGTTGCCGCAAGACGACAACGCGACGGTAGCCAAAGCCACGGCGAATACAGTAGTGATTGCTTTACTCATGATACCCTCTCCGGTTTTCACTTCTTCGAGATAGGGCGGTAGAGCACTGTGACCATGTGCTAAAGCGTAAGTTCTGCGCCGGCGCCCTCAGCAGAAACTGACCGCAATTGTCGAGACATAATGTACGCTACAACGTCACCGTCGCAGGCCTCAACCAGACGATCTGCGCTGTAACCCGCGGCTTCGGCTTCCGCCCTAAGGACACCCGCAAGCATTGCGAAATCGTGCTCATTGCCTGCTGGCAAGGCCGCAAACCGGCGCTCCTCAAGACGGTCGTCAATCCAGTCGTGGATGATCATCATTGATTAATCTCCCGTGGTGACCGACATAATCGGTGGCCGCAAATTTCGTTCCGCGATCAAATAAAAAAGGCCGGAGCGAAACCTCGCGCCGACCTTGGTCTCGAGCTTAACCGGGCGCCATTACATCCGTGGTCGCCGGCAGAGCTCGATAATTACTTCTTCAGCTTGTCGTAGTCGAACTTCGGAGCCTTCGACAGGTCGTCCTTGTTGGTGTCGACGTAGGCCTTCCAGGTGCCGTTATCGTCTGCAAGTGCCATAGACGCCGGATCGATCACGACGTAGCTTGCACCAAGGCCAAGGAAGCCACCAACGCTCGCGATTACGCCGATGACGGACTTCCCGTTCCCGATCACGACGTCGGAGATCTCGCCGACCTCTTCGTTTTCCTTGTTGTAAATGTTCAGACCGACAAGCTTCGAGGTAACTAGGTCTGTGTCTTTGATCTCTACGGTCTTGAGCGGCATTGTTGCTGCCGTGCCCATGGTGATACCCGGACCTACCATCGTCGCATCGGCGCCCGAAGCAGCTGTCGCGGCAGGGGCGGTCGCAGCGGGAGCAGAGGACTGCTGAGCGAGAACAGCGGTGCTCATCGTTCCAAGAGCAAGGGCGGCGGCGATAATCGTCTTCATGAGCATTTCCTCGTATGCAATTGATCCCACGAATTTTTTCGTGGCGGTGATAAACGACCCTGCCCTGCTTTGGTTCCGGCAAAAAAAGAAAAATATGACAAAATAAAAAAACCCCGCCGAATGAAGCGGGGTCTCGTGATTACCAACTCTGACGCCCATACCAGTCGTCAATGTCTTTGGTGGTGCGGTCCTTTTCGTAACCGTATCGCTCCTGGATCTTGCCTTCCAACTGATCGCGCTTGCCGGCTATGACGTCGAGATCGTCGTCAGTGAGCTTGCCCCACTGCTCTTTGACCTTACCCTTCACCTGCTTCCAGTTACCTTCCACGCGGTTCCAGTCCATGTCGTTTCCTCCTGTTATACGCTTGTCAAATAAACCGATGAGCGCAAGGAAGGTTCCGTACCGCTATGCGCGCCGCCGAATGCAGCGGCTCATAAATCTGTCAATGCGGGTTTTCTCCCCACCAAATTTATCAATTATTTGGGCAGCTTGAGGAATGTTTAGCTCGTAAGCCTCCTGCAGCTCTTCCAGAGTATAATGCGCCGCTGGCCTTATGAGGTTCATTGCGATCTCCTTTCTGGATGGAAATGCGACACGTCTTCAGTTGTTCCTGATCTTGCTGCCCCCACCTATCTAACACCCCAGCGGAACGTTCAGCATAGTGCCCGTTTCTGTGCCGATCGAACGGAGGGTCGCAATTAGGTTTAGGAAGTTATCCACGCTAGCCGCAGCAGCCATGGCCTGCCTCACTCTCGCAGGCTGCGTCAGCGAGAGCGGCTACTCGACCTACGGGCGCAGTTACAGCCGCTACGACGGCCCCCCGTACGTCTACCGTGTCGACCGGCCACGTCGGGACTGGGATCGTCGGCATCACGACAGGCGCGATTGAAACCGTCACCGCGAGGCGCGACGTGATGATCACCGCGACCGTCGCGATTGGGATCGCAACGACCGTCGACGATCTGAAAGGCGTGACCACAGGAACTACCGCAGCAACAACCAAGGCGGTAACGAACCAATCATTCTGCGACGGCCCAGATCCTGATCCCTAGAAACAAGAATAGCCGCCCCTCACGAAGGGGCGGCTTCCTTGCCGGTGGTGTCGGCAGAAATAAGGCCGGTGAAGCCTTGGTGCAAGAATTTATGAGGGCGATTCGAACTCTTGGCCATGTCGTAGATCCTCGTCGGTCCTGGCGTGCTTGCGCACGCGAGAGGCAAAAAACCGTATTAGCGCTATCGCTGTTGGACACCGCCGGTAGGGCTGCCGGACGGGTCAGACTTTGACCTACCCCTCAATCCCGCCTCGTCGGCGCGGAACGCCGAGGCATTTTGGCAGTTAGGCATGTAGGAGGAGTTACTAATGCACAGGAAGTATACGCGAGAATTCGCCCATTACATCGGTCTCATTGTCGCGCTTGCTCTGCTAATCTTATCGCTCGCGTGGATGGCGCATTAGCTCGCTAGCCTAGCTCGATCGGATACCCATCAACTCCGTCTACCGCGACGTTCTTGCCCTTATCGATGATCTGCTTCGAGCTGTCGTAACGATGATTGCAAAGCGACTGCAGGTTGTCCGGGTTAAATAGATCGAGGTTGCCTTTGTGAGCCTTGCGATTGTCGACAACCTCAGGGCCGGAATATTCTCGGTGATCAGACAGAATTCGCGGAGTGGCGCTATTGCAAGCCGACGACGTGTAGCCTCCTCCATGCGGTCGTGTCGTAGCGACACTTCCTGAGGCATTCAGTTGAGGGGGCAGGATTTCATCTTAACTTGTGGGGTACGAACACCCGAACCGGTTACCTATGGTTCTGGCTGCCGAAAGGGGCATCGGCCTTTTTCGTAGTGCTGCGTGAACGTGGCATAGTAACGCTGCACTCCCCATCAATCTGGAAGCCGGATGTGCTCATCACCGCAAGCTCCCCAATCAGGTTGCTTTCAAGAACTCACCAGAAGCGAGAAGAGCCGAAGGCACGTCCGCCGTCGGCTTCAAGTACCGAGAGCCATGCCATCCTTACGGCTGTCGGAACCGCCTTCGAGCACGCCATTGCCGATGCGGATCGCCTGGCTGCCACCGATTGGGCTACTGGCGACTTTGAGGACATGGCCGCGGGCTTCCAGTTCGGCGCGGACCTCCAGCGCAATGGTCGGTTCGACTTCCAGCACGCCGCCGAAGCCAAAACTGCGCGGTACATCCATCGCTTCCTGAAGACCAAGACCATGGTCAATGACGCAGGACAGGAATGCTGCGTGTCCCGCCGCCTGATAATGTCCACCCATCACGCCAAAAGGCATCAGCGCCTTGCCGTCCTTGGTCACCATGCCCGGGATGATCGTGTGCATCGGGCGTTTCCGTGGGCCGATCGCGTTCGGATGGCCCTCGATCAGGCGGAAAGAAGCGCCTCGGCTATGGAAAAGCACGCCGGTCGCCGGGTCGAGACGGGTCGAGCCAAAAGCATGGAAGATGGAGTTGATGAAGGAGATCGCGTTGCCCTCACCATCGACAACGCAGAGATAGATCGTGTCCTTGTGTTCCGGCTCATCCCAGAGAACCGGTGGCAGGGCGCGTTTCATGTCGATACGGGCGCGCAGTGTGGCGATCACCTCGTCGGAGAGCAATTTCTCGGCAACGCCCGGGCAGTGCTCGGGATCGGCGATCAGAGCATCACGGTGATGATAGGCAATCTTGGTAGCTTCCGCATGCAGATGGATGCGATCAGCATCGGTCATTGAGGCGATATCGAAACCCTCGATGATTTTCAGGATCAGCAGGGCGGCAAGGCCTTGGCCGTTCGGCGGGCATTCGTGCACGTCATAACCGCGATAATTCGTGCTGACCGGCTCCATCCAGTTTGCACCATCGTTGCCAGCGGCGAAGTCTTCCACCGTGTGCAGCCCGCCCAGCGAATTGAGATGGGCGACCATTTTTGCCGCGGCTTCTCCTTCGTAGAAAGCGGCCGCACCCTTGGCAGCGATTTCCTCGAGGCGTTCGGCAAGCAGAGGCTGCTTGATGATGTCGCCGGCGGCCGGCGCCTTTCCGTTCGGCAGGAAGACGGCTGCGGCATGGGTGTCGCCCGCTATGCTTCCCTCGTGGTTGGCCCAGTCCATGGCGACACGCGGGGTGACGACAAAACCCTTGCGGGCATAACCCATGGCACGCATGAACAGACGCTCCAGCGACAGTGTACCGTGATCGGCATGCAGGCGGCACCAGGCGGAAATCGCGCCGGGCACGGTGATCGCATGCGGGCTGGTTTGCGGAATTTCGCCGGAAAGACCGAGTTCCGTCAGTTTGGCTACACTTGCTGCCGCTGGTGCGCGGCCGGAGCCGTTCAGCGCCTTGACCTTCTCTCCAGCAGGCGCGTAGAGCGCAAAACAATCGCCACCGATCCCCGTCATCAGCGGATCAACGACGCACTGGACCGAAACGGCGGCGATCGCCGCATCCACGGCATTGCCGCCATCCTGCAGGATTTCCAGCCCGGCTGCGGTCGACAACGGGTGGGAGGTGGCGATCATGGCTTCGGTGGAGAGCGTCGACGGGCGTCGCGCGGAGAAGAAATCAAAATGTGACATGCGGTTCCTTGGTGCCCTCAGGCGATATGTTTGACATTGCGTATGGGTGGTAACAGGCGACGGCCCGGTCGTGCCCCCTGCGGGTCAGGACCGGATCATTTGCCAGACAGTCGGATTGTGCAACCGCACAGCGACCGGAAAAACGGCAGCCGGGCGGAAGATCTAGCGGGCTCGGGATTTCGCCGGGCAGCGGGTCGGAGATCGGCTCGAAAAATTCCGGCGCGGAATGGCGGAGCGCCTTCGAATAGGGATGCGCCGGATTGTTCAGCACCGCCTGTGTCGGTCCGGTCTCGACGATGCAGCCGAGATACATGATGGCGATTTCCGCGCAGAGATAACTCGCCACGCCGAGATCATGGGTGATGAAGATCAGCGTCAGCCCCATTTCCTTCTGTATTTGCGCAGCAGATTGAGGAGTTGTGCCTGGGTCGAGACGTCTAGCCCGGAAACGGCTTCGTCAGCGACCAGAACGGTCGGGTTGGAGGCAAGTGCACGGGCAATCGCCACGCGGCGGATCTGCCCGCCAGACATGGCGGCCGGATAACGCCCTGCGACATCGGCGGCGAGGCCGACGCGTGCCAGAAGCGATCTTGTCTGCTCCGCAATGTCGCTCTCCGGGCAAATGCCGAAATGGCGCAGCGGCTCGGCGATTAACTGGCCGACCGTCATGCGCGGATTGAGCGAGCCGCGCGCGTCCTGGTAGACCATCGCCACGTCGCGGGCGAAGTCCGGCCCTGCTTCGCGCATCTGGTTGACCGAACGACCGCGATAAAGTGCCAGCCCCTGTGTCGGTTCCGTCAGGCCGAGAAGCACGCGCAGAAGCGTGGATTTGCCTGAGCCACTCTCGCCGACCAGCGCCATGCTGGCGCCCTGATCGATGCGCAGGCGCACACCATCGAGGGCCGCGAGTTTTCGTTTGCTGCGTTTCAGAAACCCTTCGGATTTGGTGACCTCATAAACTTTTTCGACATCGAGAAGCTCGAAGATAGTTTGGCTGTCGGCACCTGCCTTTTCCTTCGCCGGATCGATCATTGCATTCATTCCGGGTTCCAGCATGCGAGCGCACGTCCTTCCGTTTCGACAACCGGCGGGCGTACTGCCCGGACCGCTGGATGTCGGCGAGGCGCTCTGGAGCCATTTGCAGGACCCATTCTGGCGCGCGAGATTGGAAGGGGGCGGAAATAGTCACCGGGTGGCCCTTGCGATGAGGGAGGTTCCGACACGATCTCAAAGAAATTCGCTTCTGACGTTTTCCTTTGAAGTTGCATGGAACTCGCCGGGCTTCGCCGTGTTAGCGAGCACCGCGATGGCGGAGCCAATCAGGAGCACTCCGATGACGCTACCCACTTCCACTCATCTCCACCACGATACGGGCCATACGCTCGATCCCTCGGCCACGGCCGCGTTGAACCAGGTCTCCTGGGGCGCGATTTTCGCTGGAGTCGTCATTGCACTCGCGATCCAGTTCCTCCTCAACCTGCTCGGCGTCGGCATCGGCGCTGCAGTCCTCGATCCGGCCACCTCCGACAATCCGGAAGCAACGACGTTTTCGATCGCCGGAGGCCTTTGGTTCGTGGTTGCCGGTATCGTCGCGGCGTTCGTGGCAGGCTATATCGCCAGCCGACTTTCTGGTCGACCCAGCAAATCGACCGGTGGCTATCATGGCGTGACGACCTGGGCGGTCACGACTCTCGTCGTTCTTTACTTGCTGACGACCTCCGTCGGCGCTCTAATCGGCGGCGCGTTCAACGGGCTGTCCAGCGCTATAGGCGGCGTAGGGCAGACCGCCGCGACGGCGGCAATGACCGCAGCACCTTCGCTCGCGAGCGCCACCGATCCTATGGCCGGCATCGAACGTCAGATCCGAGGCTCGACGGGAAGCGATCCGAAGGCGCTTCAGGATGCGGCAGTCTCGGCCGTACAGGCGGCTATGACTGGAGATCAGGCAACGGCTGAAGATGCGAGAACGCGCGCCGCTGACGCGATCTCGCGGGCACAGGGCATTCCGGTCGACCAGGCGCGCACCCAGGTCGAACAATACGAAAAGACTTACCGCGAGAACATGGCGGCAGCGAAGCAACAGGCGGTCAACGCAGCCGAGGTCGCAGCCACGACGGTCTCGACGGGTGCCATCCTCGGGTTCCTAGCCCTCGCGCTTGGTGCGGCTGCATCATGGATTGGAGGAGTCGCAGGTACAAAGCGCGCTGTCCTCACGATGGAAACATCCGGCCGCCGGTATCTCTGACCGCCATGCCTGGGCACTGGCCCCAGTACCGTCGTCGCGACACTCACTCGCGACATAAGGAGGAAGTAAATGCGCTTAATACCTACGCTCGTGCATGGCGTGATCGACTATATCGTGGGTCTCGTCGTCATCGCGCTGCCGTTTGTGCTGGGCCTCCAAGGCGCCACGAGGATGACGTTGGTTGCCTTGGGGATCATTGCCATTCTCTATAGCCTGATCACGGACTATGAACTTGGCGCGGTCAGATACCTTCGAGTTCGTTTCCACTTGCTGCTGGACATCGTGTTTGCCGTCGCGATGCTGGCCTTGCCATCACTCCTCGAATTCCCGCCGGACCTCCGGTGGCCCAACTATCTCATCGGCGTAGCCGCGCTCGTCCTCGTGGCGACCACTGAAATCCGTGCGACCGGGACAGCAAAACACTACGACAACAAGGAGATCATGCAATGAAGGCACTATGCTGGCACGGCAAAGGCGATATCCGCTGCGACAATGTTCCGGAACCCACGATCGAAGATGGCCGTGACGTCATCATCAAGATGACCGCCTGCGCGATCTGCGGATCGGACCTCCACCTTATGGACGGATACATTCCCTTCATGGAAAAAGGCGACATCCTTGGCCACGAGTTTATGGGCGAAGTGGTCGAAGTCGGTCGCGACAACAAGAAGCTGAAGGTGGGCGATCGGGTTGTCGTCCCCTTCACGATCTGCTGCGGCGAGTGCCAGCAATGCCTCAAGGGCAACTGGTCGGTCTGCGAACGGACCAACCGTAATGCCGATAACGCGACGAAAGCCTTCGGTTATCCGACGGCAGGCCTGTTCGGATATTCTCACCTTACCGGAGCCTATGCCGGCGGCCAGGCGGAGTATGTCCGCGTGCCCTATGCCGACGTCTCGCCGATCGTCATTCCGAACGGCATGAGCGACGAACAGGCGCTGTTTCTCGGCGACATCTTCCCAACGGGCTGGATGGCTGCTGCCAACTGTGAGATCGAGCCTTCCGACATCGTCGCGATCTGGGGCTGCGGCCCCGTCGGCCAGTTCTGCATCAAGAGCGCACTGATGCAGGGCGCGGCCCGTGTCATCGCGATCGACAACGTGCCGGAGCGCCTCGCGCTGGCGCAGCAGGCCGGCGCGGAGATCATCAATTTCGACGACGAGGACGCGACCATTCCCGACCGCATCAAGGAGATGACGGGCGGTCACGGCGCGGACAAATGCATCGATGCCGTTGGAGCCGAATCCCACGCTACTGCCTCCTTCGACGCCGTCATCGACAAGGTCAAGGCAGCGACGCTCCTGGGCACGGACCGGCCACACGCCTTGCGCGCCGCCATCATGGCTTGCCGCCCCGGCGGGATCGTCTCGGTTCCGGGCGTCTACGGCGGCTTCCTGGACAAGATCCCGTTTGGCGCGGCGATGAACAAGGGCCTGACCATCAGAACCGGCCAGACTCATGTCAACCGTTACTCGCTCGACCTGCTGCGCCGTATCGAGGAAGGCGAGATCGACCCAAGCTTCATCATTACCCACCGGGCAAAGCTCGAAGACGGGCCCGCCCTCTACGAAACCTTCCGCGACAAGAAGGACAACTGCATCAAGGTGGTGCTGACCCCATGATCTACCCGCAATGAATTATGATTGCGTAGTCATCGGCGGTGGGCCTGCAGGGCTCACCGCCGCCATTTACTTGGCACGCTTCCATCTGGCCGTGATCGTATTGGACCACGGTCAGGGCCGCGCGGCGTCCATCCCGATCACCCACAACCACGCCGGTTATCCGGAAGGCATAGCCGGGCGCGATCTCGTGCGACAGATGCGGCTCCAGGCCGAACGCTATGGAGCAAAGTTTCGGGTCGCCGAGGTGACGTCCCTGGAAAGGAATGGGGACGGTTTCATTGCAATGGCGGATGGCGAATTCGTCGAGGCGCGCGCCGTGTTGCTCGCCACCGGCGTTGTCAACCATCGTCCGCCGATGCCGGACGACCTGCACACGGAGGCTCTGGAGAAAGGCTTGATTCGGCTGCCCGATCTGCGATGGTTTCGAGATCACCGACAGGATGTCGGCGTTGTCGGTACCGGCCAACGGGCTTTGAACGAAGCGCTGTTCCTGCGGAGCTTTACCTCCCGAGTCAGCATGATATCACCTCGAGATACTCACGACCTGAGCCGGGAGCAGTTGGCGACGCTGGCGCGACATGGAATAGAAGTTTTCTCAGGTCCGATCAGCGGAATCGACTTGAAGGAAAACCGGATCATCGTCGGCCTGCCTGGGGCATCCATGACCTTCGAGTCGATTTACCCGGCAATGGGATCGGATATCCGGTCGGAGCTTGCAGGAGCACTCGGAGCCAAGCGAACGGAGGTCGGATGCGTCGAGGTCGACTGGCAGTCGAAGGCCTGGCCCAGCTTTCTGGCAACGAGTTCAAAGAGGAATATTTCGACGTCGACGCGCACGAGGACGCGGTGGTTCTCTGTAAGCGCTTCTCTAATCGGCGGGGTAAGGTCAAGCTCTGTTCAAAGCTATTCCACGGCAGCGCGATCAGGGCTTTTGTCC